>CAZMKO010000102.1:0-8337 GCA_964566965.1 uncultured Rhodanobacteraceae bacterium | reverse complement strand
GCCACGTCCAGGGCGACGTGCTGGTCACCGAGGGCGAGCAGGCGGTGCTGCTGAGCTATTTCCGCAACAACGTGTTGCACCTGATGGCCTGCTCGGCCTGGGTGGCCAGTTGTTTTCTCAACAACCGGCGTATGTCGCGGGCTTCGATCCTGCGTCTGGGACGCATCATTTATCCCTACGTGCAGAGCGAGCTGTTCCTGCGCTGGAGCGAGGACGAGTTCGTGCGTGAGCTGTCGGCGACGTTGGACTTTTTCATTGCGCGCGGCCTGCTGGACGCGCGCGGCAACGGCCGCCTGCTGGAGCGTGGGCGCGGCCAGGACGACGGCGCCTATCAGCTGAAGCTGGTCGCGCGCAGCCTGATGCAGGTGTTCGAACGCTACTACATCGCCATCGCCACCCTGGTCGCGCACGGGCAGGGCACGTTGGGCGCCGGCGAGCTGGAGGCGGCGTGCACGCTCACCGCGCAGCGCGTCGGCATGCTGCACGAGTTGAGCGCGCCGGAGTTTTTCGACAAGTCCATGTTCCGCGGCTTCATCCAGACCATGCGCGAGCGCAAGGTGGTGTGGAGCAACGCCGAGGGCAAGCTGGACTTCAACCCGACACTGGCCGACGTGGTCGATGACGCGCGCGTGATCCTGTCGCGCGAGTTGCGCCATTCGGTCCTGAAAATGACCTCCGGCAGCGACGCATCGGCGGCGCCGGAACAGGAGCAAGACGCGTGAACAAAGCCATCAAGATGATTCTGCCGGCGCTGCTGCTCGCGGCCGGCGCGGCCGTGGCCGGCACCGTTCCGGAAGGCAGCAAGGCCGATCTGACCCTGCTCGAAACCACCGACCTGCACGCGCATGTGCTGGGTTACGACTATTACCGCCTCAAGGACGACCCGCATGTCGGCCTGTCGCGGACGGCCACGCTGATCAAGCAGGCGCGCCGGCGCTACCCCAACACGCTGCTGTTCGACAGCGGCGACACCATCCAGGGGACCGTGCCGGCCGACTACCAGGCCCTGGTCGAGCCGGTCGCCTGCGGCCAGCGTCTGGGCATCTACAAGGCCATGAACGCGCTGCATTACGACGCCGGCACCTTCGGCAACCACGAGTTCAACTATGGCCTGCCGTTTTTGTCCCAGGTCAGCGGCGAGCCGATGCAGGTCGACGGGGTCAAGAAGGAGCGTTGCGACGGCGCCGACTACCCGCTGGTGCTGACCAATGTCGACAGCCTGCAAACCGGCAAGACCCTGATCAAGCCGTGGCTGCTGCTCAAGCGCACCATCACCGTCACCACGCCGGATGGCAAGAGCGTGCGCGCACCGATCCGCATCGGCGTGCTGGGCTTCGCGCCGCCGCCGATCATGCAGTGGGACAAAAAGCACCTGGAGGGCAAGGTGCGTACCGAGGGTCTGGTCGAGGCCGCCAGGAAATACCTGCCCGAGCTCGAGGCGCAGCATCCGGACGTCATCGTGGCCCTGGTGCATGGCGGCCTGAATACCGCGCCCTACAGCGAGGGCATGGAGAATGCCGGCTGGTATCTGGCTCGCGTGCCGGGCATCGATGCGTTGCTGCTGGGGCACTCGCATACGTCGTTTCCGGGCCCGCGCTTTGCCGACATGAAGGGGGTGGACAACGATACCGGCCACGTCAACGGCGTACCCGCCGTGATGGGCGGCTTTTTCGGCATGGATCTCGGCCTGGTCCACATGAAACTCGAATACCGTGACGGTCGCTGGGTATCCAACGCCGCCGCCGCGCGCAGCGAGGTCGAGCCCATCTGCCGCGACAAGGACCACTGCGTGGCCCCCGACAAGCGCATCGCCGCGCTGGTCGACACACTGCACGCACACACCATCGCCTACGTCAACACGCCCATCGGTCATACCGACTTCCGCATGTCCAGCTATTTCGCCGACCTGGGCAACATGACCGCGCTGTCGGTGGTCAACGCGGCCCAGCGCGCCTACGTGAAACACTGGATCGCCGACAACCAACCGGACCTGGCCGATGTGCCCGTGCTTTCCGCCGCCGCCGCGTTCCGTACCGGCTTCGGCGGCCTGGACGATTACACCAACGTCGCTCCCGGCGACATCACCATCCGCAACGCGGCCGACCTCTATTACTACCCCAATACCCTGGCGGCGGTGAAAATCGACGGCGCGACATTGAAGGCCTGGCTGGAGCGTTCGGCCGAACGCTTCAACCGCATCGACCCGGCCGACCACACGCCGCAGGCGCTCATCAACACGCGCATGCCCGGCTACAACTTCGACCAGATCCAGGGCGGCGACCTGGCCTACGTCATCGACGTGAGCCGGCCGCGTGGTCAGCGCGTTACGCGTCTCACCTGGCATGGCAAGCCGGTCGATCCGAAGCAGGCCTTCATCGTCGCCACCAACAATTATCGTGCCTCCGGTGGTGGCCATTTCCCGGGGCTGGACGGCACCCACACCCTGGTGGAATCGCCCGACGCCACGCGCGAGGTGCTGATCCAGTGGCTGAAGGACCACCCGCGGCTCACCCGCTCCGACGTGCCCGCCCGTTCCTGGCATTTCGCGCCGCTCGATACCCGCGGCCCGGTCACCGTCGAGGCGCCGGCCGGCAAGGCGGATCTCGCCGGCGCCCTGCATCTTCCCCTGCTGCAAACCGGGAAGAACGCCGATGGCACGGCGACCTACCGGGTGGCATTTCCCGCCCGGCACTGATCCGCGGTTTGCATTGGCGGGGCATCTCGAAAAACCGGTTTTTTGTGGGAGCGGCTTCAGCCGCGATGGCGAGATACCCGCAAACACGGATCGCGGCTGAAGCCGCTCCCACAGATCGATGTCGCGTATCCGGTTTTTCGAGGTGCCAAGTGGGCCACCGCGTCCGGGCTTATGCCAACGCGTGATTGGCCGTCCAGCCGTCTGCACAGTACGTTCTCCCCATGCCCTCCATCCGCATCACCACGACCATCATCACGACCACGACCGGTATTACCGGCCGTGGACGGGTGGTGGCGCGCGGATAGTTCCCATACGCCAACGACCCGTCCCGACCAGGGACGGGGTCGCTGGCAAGCCCCTATCCCTGGCACGGACGGGTCACCCATCGAGGAGACCCGTCATGCATGGCCCCGTAGCAGAACCGATCGTTACCCCGCACGCGCCGCCGGCGCCAACGATGTCGGCCGCGCGCCCGGATCGCCGTCTGGACGTGGCCGTGATCGGACCGGGTCGCGTCGGCCGGGCGCTGCTGGCGCAGTTGCGCGCGTCGCTGCCGCGATTGCGCCATCGACAGGGGCTGACACTGCGTCTGCGGTTGGTGATCGACCGCCGCCATCTGTGGCTGGACAGTGACGACGAGCAACTGAATGCCCGCGACGGTGCCCAGATCTGGCGCCCGGCACAGTTGTCGGCGTTGCGTGGCCATCTGCAGGGCGACACGCCGGCCGTGATCGTCGATTGCAGCGCCAGCGAGGCCGTGGTGGCGCATTACGCCGACTGGCTGGCGGCCGGTATCCACGTGGTCACCCCGAACAAACTGGCGGCGAGCGGCCCGCTCGAGCGTTGGCACGCGATTCGTTCGGCGGCGGGCGAGGGGAGGGCTTTCTGGGGTTGTGAAACCACCGTCGGCGCCGGTCTTCCGGTACTCAAGACCTTGCGCGAGCTGCTGGATACGGGTGATGAGCTGGTATCCGTCGAAGGCATGTTCTCGGGGACCCTGGCCTGGCTGTTCAACGGCTACGACGGTGGCGAGGCGTTTTCGCGCCGTGTCGAAGAGGCCGTGCGCCGCGGCTACGCCGAGCCGGACCCGCGCGACGACCTGGACGGACGCGATGTGGCGCGCAAGCTGGTGATCCTGGCACGCGAGGCAGGCCTTACACTGTCGCTGGACGATGTCGAGGTCGAATCACTGGTGCCGCCGTCATGCCGGCATCTGGACCGGGAAGCTTTCATGCACAAGCTCGAACAACTGGATCCACCGCTGGCGCGTCGCGCTGCCGAAGCCGCACGCGACGGCCGTGTGCTGCGTCACGTCGCACGGCTGGATGCTGACGGGCGCGCCCGCGTCGGTCTGCGCGCGGTGCCAACGTCCCACGCCCTGGCCCATGCCCGGATGACCGACAACGTGTTCGTGTTCCATACCCGTCGCTATCGGGACAATCCACTGGTCGTGCAGGGGCCGGGAGCCGGTCCGGAGGTGACCGCCGCCGGGGTGTTTGCCGACATTCTGCGAGTGGCCGACCGGGTGGCACGGGCATGAGCGCGCCGCGCAGCGAGGCCCGTGCCTGGTCGCCCGGCAGTGTCGGCAACATCGGTGTCGGTTTCGACATCCTCGGTCATGCATTGGGTGCCGTCGGCGACCATGCCGCGGTGCGCCGCCGGGACCGGCCCGGTGTCGCCATCACGTCGGTCTCGGGTTGTGTGGATGCGTTGCCGCAGGAGGCCGAACGCAACACGGCCGGCGCCGCGTTGCTGGCCATGTGCAATGCCATGGCGTTGCCGCACGGTTTCGAATTGGCGCTGGAAAAAGGTATCCCGCTCGGCTCGGGCATGGGTGGATCGGCCGCTTCGGTGGTGGCCGCCCTGGTGGCTGCCAACGCGCTGCTGGACACGCCGTTGTCCCGGGATGCCTTGTACCCGTTCGCGTTGGAAGGCGAAGCGGTCGCCAGCGGCGGCCGTCATGGCGACAACCTCGGCTCCATGCTGCTGGGAGGGCTGGTCCTGGCCACGCACGATCGCCTGGCACGTATTCCCGTGCCGGATACCTGGCATGCCGCCGTCGCCCACCCGCAGGTGGTGCTGGAAACGCGGCGCTCGCGCGAGGCGTTGTCCGGCGCGTACGCGTTGCACGACTTCGTGACCCAAAGCGCCAATCTGTCGCTGGTGCTGAGTGGTTGCTTCACGGGTGACGCGGCGCTGGTTCGTGCCGGCCTTGCCGACGTGTTGGTGGAGCCGCGCCGTGCGTCCCTGATACCGGGTTTCACTGCAGTCAAGCAGGCCGCGCTGGATCACGGCGCCCTGGGTGCCAGCATCTCCGGCGGCGGTCCCAGCGTGTTCGGCTGGTTCGAGACCCGCGCCGCCGCGGTGGCGGCCGCGCACGACATGGCAGACGCCTTCAAAAGTGCCGGTCTCGACAGCGACACCCACATCACCCCCATCAACGCCCCGGCCGCCGGCTTGGTCGAGCACGGCACACCCGTATCGGCGCGTTGACCGGGCATCCTTTACTAAAAACAACGTGTGGCAGGGCGGCCGCTCCGAATGGGTGACACGGGCCGGTGTTCGTACCAACCCGCGTCACCACGGCCGAACCCGTGGTGAAAGCGGCTTCAGCCGCGATCGGGCCACCACCGCCGCATTCATTCGCGTGAAAAACCCGGCCTTCAAAGACTACCTGCCTGGCCGCGACGTCCGCTTCCGGCAGCCCAAAACGGAACCCTGTCCATGCGATACACCAGCACCCGCCACGCCACGCCGCCCACGACACTCGGTCATGCCATCGAAACCGGACTGGCGTCTGACGGGGGGCTGTACGTGCCCGAGCACATGCCGACCGTGAATCCGGCGCACCTGCCGGTGGATGTCCCGCTGGCGGAATTGGCCGTCCATTTGCTGGCGCCGTTTTTCGCCGGAGACTCCCTGCAGGCCGAGTTGCCCGCCATTACCGCCGAAGCCCTGGACTTCGCCGCGCCGGTGACACCGTGGCCGTGGGCCAATGCGGGCCTGCTGGAACTGTTCCACGGCCCGACTGCCGCGTTCAAGGATTTCGGCGCGCGCTTTCTTGCCGCCTGCTTGCGTCGCCTGCATGCCGATACCGGCAAGCCGCTGACCATTCTCGTTGCCACTTCCGGCGACACCGGCGCCGCCGTGGCGGCGGCATTTCATCGGGTGCCCGGCTTTCGCGTCTGCATCCTGTATCCCGACGGCCGCGTGTCACCGCGGCAGGCCCACCAGCTCGGATGCTTCGGCGACAACATCCATGCACTGCGCGTCGACGGCAGCTTCGACGACTGCCAGCGCATGGTGAAGGAAGCCCTGGCCGACACGGACCTCAAGGCGCGAGTGCCGCTGAGCTCCGCCAACAGCATCAGCCTGGGCCGCCTGTTGCCGCAAATGACCTACTACGCCCAGACCGCCCTGCGCCATCAGCACAGGCACGGTGAATCAGCCAACTTCATCATCCCCACCGGCAACCTCGGCAACGCCCTGGCGTGCGTCTGGGCACGAGCCATGGGCCTGCCCATCGACCGTATCCACCTCGCCAGCAACGCCAACACCACCCTGCCGGACTATCTGGCTGGCGGTGCATACCGCCCCCGCGCCAGCGTCGCCACGCTGGCCAACGCCATGGACATCGGCAACCCCAGCAACTTCGAGCGCCTGCGCTGGCTGCATCACGACGATGACGGCCGCATCCGCCGCAGCGTCACCGCGGGCAGTACCGACGACACCACCATCCGCCGGACCATCACCGATTTGGCGCGTGAGCACGACACCGTCATCTGTCCCCACACCGCCACCGCCGCCCACGAACTGGCCCGCCTGCGCCAGGCCGGCGACACCCGCCACTGGTACCTCGTCGCCACCGCCCACCCGGCCAAATTCGATGAGGTCGTCGAGCCCTTGGTGGGGCATTTGATCGATGTTCCCGAATTACTGCAGACACTGCTGAGGCGACCGAGTCATGCCGAACGTCTGTTGCCCAACGTCAATGAGTTATATCGCGTGCTAATGAAATTTCGATCTTGACTATGCTTGAACGGTTTGTAATGCACGACTATGCGTATGGGTCACTATTCAAAACGTGGCATTACCAGAGCCAGCTGAAGATGGCTTGCCAGAAGATGTTTTGACCAGAACATCCACATCCGTGAGATCGAAAATCGATAACTTTATGCGCCTTGGTAAATCGAGGTTTCTTCATGGGAACCTACGATGCTGGAAAGTTCTACTTTTGCAGTGTTTGTTCTTCAGGGGAGTTTACAACAGCGCCCTGCGCGCTTTGGTTTCGCCAAGTAGTTGGTTTTATAGAATGACCCGTGGGGAAATTTGAATTTATTCTTGGTGTGGTAATTATTCATTTAATTGTTTTATGCGGTCATGAATTAGTTTTTTGAAGTTTTGATCTTCAATGTTTTCAGAAATATTTTTAATATTTTTTTCTAGTGAGGCGTTCACAAAATTCTTGTTATTATCAGAAGGATCTATGGCAAAGATAAGCATGACGGTGTGCGTATTGTCATTATCTTTTGCTGCATATTTATTTGCATTTTGTATTATATCTTTAATAATTGCATTTTTTTCCGACGCAGTTAAGTCATTTTCATAGTCTGTGTAATCAATATTTCCAGTCTTTGAATTTTCAAAATTGGCAGTTGCCGTCCCTAATGACGACAATTTATTATCTTGCGGAACAATATAGGTGACAGACAGGTGACCATTCATTGCATTGGTTAGAGATGTTGCCGATATGTAACCGTCCTTACTGCTAGATATTTTTGTTGGGCCATAAGTCATAAGGGAATAACATGCATCTATATTTTTATTATCTTTTTTTATTTGAATGGAAAAATTTGTTTTTGTCATTTTTCCATCATGCTTTGTTTCCACTTCCTGTTGCGTATATGTGCCAACAAAATGTGTCCCGTCATAGAATATTCCTTCTATGTTGTTGGCTGGATAACCAAACCCGGTAGTCGCCGCAACAAAGAAAATTATGAGTATAGTTATAAATTTATATGTCAGTGACATTATCTTGTTCCTTGTCAAGTTTCGTTTGTAATGTTTCGCATTTAGATTTGTTTGATCTGTACCATCTGGATTTCGACAATGAACTGTGTGTGAAGGTGTAATCATGAAAGATCATGTCAGGGTTGGTGGTACAGGTATGTGCTGAGAATTTTCGTGCTAAATCTACAAGTAATTTATAACGTTTAATGAATCCATTAAATCCGCCATTTATCGCTATAGTTGTTTTTATGAAGTCATTCTGGTCAGCAAAATTGTTGCAATCGCCCCATGTGCTTCCGTGTCGCCAATACCAGCAAGCAGATGCAATACTCTCTTCTATGTTATGACTTACTATGTCAGGATCGTTTTTTATGGCCTCGTTGCCGGTTGCGGATGCATAATCGCTGTAAAGTGTATCATGCGTAAGTTGTATAAGTCCGCGCCCATGGTATTTAGATCCGCCGCCGTAGTCCTTCCATTTGGTCGGAATTGAACCATCTTTGTTTTTATATTCTTCGTTTGTTCGTAATTCATCCGACTCTTCCATAATTTGAGACAAAAACATAGATTTGCGAATACATGTTCTAATGTTGTGGTCATTCATGTGTTTATTTAATAACTGTATGAATGTT
>CAZMKO010000101.1:4714-8402 GCA_964566965.1 uncultured Rhodanobacteraceae bacterium | reverse complement strand
ACTACCTGGAGCCGGAGGAACTGCTGGCGGCCAGCTCCAGCGTGCTGCTGATCTATGGGGCCGGTTCGGCACTCGGCCCCCTGGCGGCCGGCATCCTGATGACCCGCCTGGGCGCCGGCGCGCTGACCATCTGGTTCGCACTCACCCATCTCGCCCTGGCCGCCTATGCCGGCTACCGCTACCTCGCCTTCCGCCGCGAGCAGATCACCGACAACAACTTCCTGCCCATGCTGCGTACCAGTCCGGCGGTATTGGAAATGATGCCCGAAGCGCAAACGCCACCGGCCGATACAACTTCCCCGGAAACCACCGAACCGACGCCCCCGTCCGCCTGAATGTATGCCCGCGAGGCCGCCAAGGTGTGGCGGCCAGGACAGAGTAGTGTGCCGTGCCCGAGCGCCCGGTCACGGGCCGGCGGAAACAACCGGCCCGTGCGCCCTTTTGGCGTGGTGTCCCACAAGTACCGCCGGGATACCATGCTAGTGCCAGATACCCTTGATCTGGCCGAGGGTCAACCCGTTGATCAGACAATGACGGGGGTTGTTCTTCAGGGGATCTTTCAGAACAACGCCACCGTAATTCACCACGCTGGCAACCCTTCCCTGCATGTACGTGCCCCATTTGCGCGTGTGGTCCGTGGCCACCAGATTCTGCGGACGCGTTCCCGGCGGTGCGCACAGCACGGAAACCTGTTCCAGCTTGCCGTTGATGTTGCGCTCCTCCTTGGCGTAGTTGGCATCCGTGTTGGCGGCACCAGCGCGAACCATGATCCAGCCCTTGGGCGCCTGTTGCCCGGCCGGCCGACCCTTTTCGGCCGGGGAATCGGGAGCGCCCGCCTGGACGGCACCGGCCAGCAACAAGCAGGCAATACCGACGCAGGCCCATCCGCGTGACCGGGTGAGCCGGGAAATATCAACTTTACGAGCAACGTTCATGATGAATCCTCCGTATATCGTGTTTGCCACAACAAGGGACTACAGCGACGGGGCGGACTCTTCCGCAACGGGTCGGTCCGGCCAAAGCCAAGTCCGCCCCATGAATGGATCCGTTGCGAAATTTTGGTCCGGACGCGGCCTGCACATGCATCCGCGCCACCCGGCGATCACATCAACCGCTTGATCAGCCAATAAACCGCGCGCACGGTTTGAAGCGCGATGGTCTGTTCCTCCGCGAGGACGTGCCGCAACGGCAAGCCATGAGAGACCTCCAGATCGGGGATGACCATGATCGGCACCCCCCCGGTGTCGGTGGAAAGCGGTTCGGGTTCGGGTACGCCGGCAAACCCGCGGCGAAGCGTGGCCACCGCAAAGCCCAAAGCGAGGATGGCAAGGATCGCGAGGCCGGCGACCAAGTATTTGAGCGGTGGCACGGGTATCTTCGCGATCAGGTCGGCAACGAAGCAGACCGCCACCAGGCAATCGATGTTAAGGGGGCAATTCAGGGTCTGCACCAGCTGGGTCTGTACCAGTTCACCCGCCTGTTGGACGAACGTCACGGTGTAGCACTTGCCGTCGATCCGCACCGGCACGTCGGCCTGCCTCGCCAACGCGGGATTGTCCCCGGCGCGGTATCCGACACGGCTGAATGCCGGGGCGACGGGAACCGCCTTCGCAAGCGACAGCCAGTTCACGGGATGGGACGGTACGTCGACTTTCCCACTGTCCGCCGCCACGAGAAAAAAACTGTCCTCGCAACCGGTCTCGGGAAACGCCACTACCACGACATGGGCCGGCAGGGGACGCCGCCAGGGTAATGGAGCGCTCATGGCCACCGTCCCGGCTTCGTGACGGACATGGACTCATAGGTCCCGAGCCCGTCGACCACCGCCGCGGCACTGAGCGCAAGCGACGGAAAGATGAGCGGTGCCGCGTGGTCGCCCAGTACCTGCATCATGAACACATAGCCGGCCTCGGCCATGGGCAACGACTTCGCATTGCGGGCCGCCACCGCGGCAAGCGGTTTTTCGACAATCGATCCGCTGGCAGCCATGTCATGCCTCCGGCGCCGGCGGAATACCGTACAACTCGCGAATGCGGTCCAGCACCTTGTTGTTCTCTTCCGTGATGATCCGCATCTGCTCATCGGCATTGCCCTGCGTACCCAGCATCGCGATATTCGACGCCACGGTCGTCATGGATTCGGCAATCGCCTCGACGGTCTTGCCCATTTTTTCAATCGATTCCGGCTGACTCATCGTTTCCTCCATTGGCTGGCGCGCTTTCATCGAAAAGGCTGCCGGACGGCTTCGCACCCACTCTTCCAACAAGGTTCGCGTTGACATATCCGATGCAGGCCGCAAACGAAGCGGGTCCGAACACGCTGTCGCATCCGTCTCCCGCCCCCGCCGCGCCCACCACGGACAGCACGTGTGCCGCCCCGGTCTTGACGACGTGATATCCGAGCGGCTGCAGCCCGGACGCAAGCGCTCCGCGCAGCCGTTCATCGACCTCCCGCACCAACGCGTCGTTGTAATCCGCCAGGGACGGAATATCGCCCGCATTTTCCTTCCGGGTTCCGCCGGGGGAGGACCTTCTCATGACAATCCGGCGAAACCGCGAAGAGCTGCCTTGAGGCTGGCAAGCTGCTGCGCCATGGCATGTGAGCTCAGGGTGACCACCGCGGAACGCGCGGCCACCGGATCCACATCCTGCACCCGGGCCACCGCGTCCGCCGTGATCGATTGACGCAAGCGGTTCATCGCATCCTGGTGTGCCAACTGGGACTTCGCACCCAGATCGTTGCTGGCAACATGGTTGGCGTAGGCAAGCGAGCCGGTCAAGGACGGCTGCATGGCCACAACACATGCATTCATCCCGCCACCAGCTCCCCGATCCGACCCGGCGGCGGAACCATCGTCGACGATGAACTCGATGGATTCGGTTGTCATGCCACTTACCTCCTCGCGGGAAAGGAGGGGCGGAACACACTCGTCCGCCCCTTGGTTGCGTCAATGCACCGGGATCATCCGTCGGCCTTCACGTGAATGGTCACACCGTCATCCCCGAACTCGACCTGGATGTCCTCCTTCGAGACTTTTCCGGGAATGAAAATGGTCGGAACGGGGCGGTTGACGATGAGCCGACCATCTTCCACCTTCAAATCGAGCTCCGGCTCCTCTCCACTCCGACGACTTTCGCCGGACCCCACGAACGCCTCCACGGCCGCGCTCCTTTTCCCACGCCGGAAAACCCCTCCGGGGGCTTTCGCAAAAGCCTCCACGGAGGACTTCAGCCCGACAAGGGTCTGGGCCAGCTCGTTGTTGCTCAATACGTCCACCGCGGAACGCGCCTCCAACGGCCCCGGGTCGCTGACGCTCTTGGTCGCCTTGGCGATCAGCGACACCCCCAGCTCGTTGCCGGCCTGCTGATTGGCCACGGCATTCTGCTGTCCGAGGTTGTTGGTGGATATGGCATTCGAATAGGCGAGATTCGAAAACAATGCCGGTTGCTCGGACACCGTTTTGAGATTGTTGACGGCGACCGAATCCACAACTTGTTCGTCAATCATGATCAGCCCTCCAGATCAAATCGGATGAAGTGGCTTCAGTGCTGGACTGTAAAAGCCTGCAGGGTCGCCTTCATGTCGGCAATGGTCTGGGCCAGCTCGTTGTTGGTAAGGATGTCGACCGCCGAGCGCGCCTCCAACGGCCCGAGATTGCTGATGGTGTTGGACGCCTTGGCCAGGATCG
>CAZMKO010000101.1:0-4614 GCA_964566965.1 uncultured Rhodanobacteraceae bacterium | reverse complement strand
CGCGCCTCCAACGGCCCGAGATTGCTGATGGTGTTGGACGCCTTGGCCAGGATCGACACCCCCAGCTCATTCATGGCCTGCTGGTTGGCAACCGCGTTCTGCTGCGACAGGTTCGTGTTGGCCACGGTGTTGGAGTAAGCCAGGTTGGAAAGCATCGCCGGTTGTTCGGAAATCGATTTGAGGTTCCCGATCGCGACGGCGCTGATCACTTCGGCAGGTAGTGCTTCAGGCATGACAACTCTCCTTTGGATACGGCAAGGTTGGATAAACGATTTGGTTCAACCCCCTCCGGGAACCTCGAAAAACCGGATACTCGATACCCATCTGTGGGAGCGGCCCATGGCCGCGATCAGGGCTTGCGGAGATCTAGCCATCGCGGCTGAGGCCTCTCCCACAAAAACACCGGTTTTTCGAGATGCCCTTCCGGGGCAGTTCGCGCACGTTGTACAGAAGCGTGCCCGTCAGTTCGGGTCCTCCTGACCCTCTTTCTCCTCCCTGTTTTCTTTTCCGGCATCGGAATTTTTCGTCCCGGCCGCCTGGAAATTCTGCATGCTTTGCAAAATGTCCTCGATATTCTTGACCATCTTGTTTATGGCTTCCTGGTTTTTGCATCCGCCAGCATTTTCGATCATCGATACACACTTTGCGGAAGCTGCCATCTGCACTTGATTCATGGCTTGCTGTTGACCCAGGCTTATCTGCTGCTGCATGTTCTGGTTGAATATCTGCTGAGCGAGCGCCAGATTCGCGAGAATGGCGGGTTGCTCACCGATTGACTTCGCATTCGATATCGCGATTGACTGAACGATTTCATCCGGAAGTTCACCAGCCATCCTTCCTCTCCCGTAACGTGGCTTGGCAGCCCTTTTTTAAACTTTCGTGCGGCATGGATATTACGGGCGTCCGTGCGGCCGCGACAAGTATCGTTACGGTAACCATTCCGACTGTTACCGTAACAACATAAAAAATCCCGAACATTGAAGCCATGTATCAAAAAGAGGAGGCGCACTGCCGCGACAATTCGCATGTGCATGTGAAATACCCGAACTCCCCCTTAGCATGCCTGCCCAAGCGTCGCTTCTTCGCATCCGGGCACCCACGAGCCGGGGCTACCCCTGTCTGCCTACAACCGTCCGGCATCACCTTGGCAGGACTTCCCGCCGGCTCCGATGCCTGCCCGATTCGCAAGCGGACAAGACAGTGAGGCGCCACATCAGGCCTGTTTCGAGGGGGCCAAGCCGTCATGCGGAAACCGGGCCTGACCGAGATGGACGTGCCGGCCTCCGCCTCATGCACGACGGCACCCATGCAGGTGCATTGGCCCATCCAAAGTGGAAACCACGAGACGGGCCCGGAGGGAACGTGGTGACAAACGAAATCGATACGGTTGGAGAGCTGGGCGAGGAAAATATTCGGGCCGCCTGCGAATCAATCATCCGGAGCAGCGATTTTTCCCGGGCCCGCCGCATGCGTCATCTGTTCGTGTTTTTGGTCAACCAGGCACTCGCGGGAAACCGTGCTCAAACCAGCGAATACTCCATCGGAATGGAGGTATTCGGGAGAAAACCGGAAGACTGCATCCCGGAAGATCCAACGGTGCGTGTACAAATGGGGCGATTGCGAAAACGGCTAATCTCTTATTATCAAAAAAATCCGCCCCATAAAGGCATACAAATCAATATCCCGCCAGGTCAATACATGCCCGTGTTCCGTCGTGTCGAGCCATCTTCTCAGCACCCCGGATTCCACTACCTCGCCATTCGACCTTTCCAGCACATAACAATGGATCGAAGCAAGGGTTATGCATTTGCCATGGGGCTGCATGAAGAACTGCTGCACCGGATGTTTTTTTCATTCGGAAAAATATGCCCGGAATGCCGTGTTCCGGAAGACGCATCGGAAACCATTCACGGCCCCCGCCCCTCGCACCTGATCGAAGGAAGCATCCGCATCGACTCCGAGCGCATGCGCACATCCATACGTCTGGTCGATTACACCTTGCATTGCATTACCTGGGCCAAGCATTTCGACCGTTCCGTACGTTTCGACATCAGGGAACAGGAAGACCTTGCCTCGGCCATTTGCGCCGCGCTGGAGCAAGTCATCCCCCGCTTCTCCGGGCAGGGCTGACCCGCATCAAACCGTTTGCACCACGACGATGGCATGCTCATCCGGGTCCGGTGCATCGAACCCCTGGATGAAGCGGCGCAACATGTCGTCGTCCACCGTGAAGGCGGCATTCGTGCCGCGCGCCCGGTTGCGAATCCGCAACAGACGGTGCAATACGTGGGGAGCGACCTGCTTTCCCGAACGCCATTTCCTTTGCGGGAGCGGTCCATGGCCGCGACCATGCCTGCCGCGGCCATGGTCGACATTCCGAACCTGCCCGCGACCGGTTTTTTCGAGGTTTCCCCACCGCCCGTCAGGGCGCCGGCCGATGGCAGGCCGCCTCGATGTTGTGTCCGTCGGGGCCGATGACGAACGCCCCGTAGTAGTCGGGGTGATAGATCTCACGGACACCCGGAACCCCGTTGTCCCGTGCTCCCGCCGCCAGCGCGGCAGCATGGAACGCATCGACTGCCGAGCGACTGTCCGCCGCAAAGCAGATGTGCATCGGAAGTTGCGTTTCGGCACGTTCGCCAAACCAGAACGCAGAGTTCAGCGGCCGAGCGGACGCGAGGTCCGCTGCAGCGCCGTGTTATGTGGCGGCAGTTATGCAGCTACCAGTCGTTTGACGTGCAGCTTGCCACGATGCTGCTCTGCCTGCCAAAGCTCGTACTCCGACTGTTGAGCAAGCCAGCTCTCAGGCGATGTGTTGAACGCCATAGAAAGACGAAGTGCCATTTCCGGACTGATGCCGGCCTTGCCGTTAAGAATGGCGCTCAAGGTCTTGCGGCTAGTACCGAGTGCTCGCGCAGTCTGCGTGACCGTAAGGCCAAGAGGCTCAAGGCACAGCTCCCGAAGCACTTCGCCGGGGTGGGGTGGATTGTGCATGCGCATAACGAAACCTCAGTGATAGTCCTCGTAATTGACGACTTCAGCCTCCCCGCCTTTGAACCGGAAGGTTACCCGCCAGTTGCCGCTGACAGTGACTGACCAAGTTCCACGTCGGTTACCCGTGAGCTCGTGCAGGCGGAGGCCTGGAAGATCCATGTCCTTGACGAGTGACGCAGCGTTGAGTCTGCCGAGGATGAGCCGAAGCCGTTTGGCATGCGTGGCTTGAATGCCAGCCGTGCTGCCAGTGGCAAAAAACTTCGCCAATCCCTTGTGCTTGAAGCCACGTATCATCATCTACAGTGTCACGTGTAACGTTACACTTGTCAAGTCATATAACGCTGGAACTCAGCCGCCGACAGCCCGCGTATCGGGCTGGCGATCGGCTGCAGTGACTTGTTAGACATTGGCTGCACACCTCTGCAGGGTACCAATGTCGCCTGAAACGATTTGCTCCAAGTGCTCCGTGATCTTTTCGATAGGCCAGTCCCACCACGCAATTTTATTGAGTGCTGCCACCGCCTCTGGAGAAAAACGCTGCTTGATGGGCTTGGCTGGATTGCCGCCAACGATGGTGTACGATGGAACATCGGACACAACGACGGAGCGTGAAGAGATAATGGCTCCATTGCCGATCTTGACCCCAGGCATTATGAGCGCCTCGTAGCCAATCCAGACATCATTGCCTACGACGGTGTCGCCCTTGAAAGGTAGGTCGCCGGGCGCGGGCATGGCCTTTTCCCAACCATTGCCAAAGATCTGGAATGGGTACGTGGATATACCAGAAAGTTTGTGATTGGCGCCGTTCATGATGAACTTGACGCCGCGAGCAATGGCGCAGAACTTGCCGATAACCAGCTTGTCGCCGATGAACGGGAAGTGATACAGGACGTTGCGCTCGAAGTTCTCCGAATCATCGGGATCGTCGTAGTACGTGTAGTCGCCAATGACAATATTTGGGTTCTGCACGGTGTTCTTGATGAAGCACACCTGCGAAAATCCTTCCATCGGATGTTTGGTCTCTGGGCTGGGTCCGCGCAAATGTTCCTCCAATGTCTAACGCTTGAATTCAGCAGCGACCGTCCGCTAAACGGATGGGCGTCCACTGGATTGAGTTGTTAGCCGCCGCAGGTTAACAAAGTAAGTGCAACACCTGCGCCGCCCACGAAGATAGAGGCGAGCTGGCAGACTAGGAAGGATCACTCCTGCAAGAGACGATCCCCCATGTACCACCAGCTCACCGAACCCGAACGATACACCCTTGCCACCTTGAAGAAGCAAGGCTACTCGATACGTGTGGTTGCCCGGATGCTGGGACGTTCTCCCAGCACGGTCAGCCGTGAGATTCTGCGCAACCGCTGCGAGACTGATGGGGCCTATCGGCCCAGCAAGGCCCAGCGACGAACCAACGGGCGGCGGCGCAGATCACGTAGTGTGCGGCATCACGAGCAAGCCATCTACACATTGATTGAAGACTTGTTGCGGGGCGAACAATGGAGCCCCGAGCAGGTGGCCAACCGCCTCGCTGATGATGGCGTCGCCCGCATTAGCCACATGACCATCTATCGTTACATCCGGGAAGATGCGCTCTACGGTGGCGACTTGCGCAAGTCACTCCGT
>CAZMKO010000100.1:0-8536 GCA_964566965.1 uncultured Rhodanobacteraceae bacterium | reverse complement strand
GGGAGCGGCCCATGGCCGCGATCGACACTGGCCAATGCGTCACAGCCAGCCACACGGAAAATCCTGATGCCGGGAGGTGGTCGCTCGAAAGGGTCCGCGAGAAAAACCCCGACAGGGACTTCAGGCACCTCCAAACCTTTTCGCCTCACCGCGCATCCAAGCTGGCAAGATGGACGCCACCTGCCTTGCCAACGATGCCCTCATGCCATCCGCGTCCGCCGTGGAAACCACCGACGTCGAACTGGTGCAGGCGGCCAGGTCCGGCGACACGGCCGCCTTCGAGACACTCTACCGGCGCCACGTCGGGCGCATCCACGGTACCGTGCTGCGCCTGGTCGGGTATGACCATGGCCGCGCCGAGGAACTGGTGCAGGATGCCTTCGTGCGCGCCTGGCAGAAACTCGACACATTCCGCCGGCAAAGCGCCTTCGGCACCTGGCTGTACCGCCTGGCGGTGAACACCGCGCTGATGGCGCTGCGTGCCCGGGCCGCCGACCCGGTACGCATGCTGCCCGAGGACACCCTGCCCGAGGCCGGTGACGAACCGTTCTGTCCGGCCGAGCGCGAGGAACTGGAGCGCGCCATCGCCACGCTGCCGCCGCGCGCGCGCGCTGTTCTGGTGCTGCACGACGTGGAGGGCTGGAAACACCGGGACATCGCCGCACAGCTGGACATGGCCGCCGGCACATCCAAAGCCCAATTGCACCGCGCCCGCCGTCTGCTGCGGCAGGCACTGGGAGGTTCGACATGAATGAATTCCAATGGCTGCAACAGACCCGCGCACTGGCCCGGCCGGCCGCGCCACGACGGGACCTGTGGTCCGACATCGCCGCACGCATCGATGCCCCGGCGCAACGACCGTCCCGACCCGGCTCACGCTGGCTTCCACTGGCCATGGCCGCGTCGCTGGGGGCGCTGAGTCTCCTGGCCGGCATGCTGGCCTGGCAACAGCATGGCGCCCGGCCCGCGGTCATGCAGGCCGCACCGCTGGCGGCAACGCCATGGAAACCCTCCGACCCGCGCCTGGCCGGGGCGGCCATCGAACTGCATAGCGCGCAGCTGGAACTCGGCCACGCGCTCCGCGCCCATCCCGACAACGCGTGGCTGCGGGATATGCTCGAGTTCACGCGCCAGAAACAACACCACCTGCAACAGCTGGAACACCCGGCCAGTTGAGCCGTTTTCGGAGTACCCGCCATGATCACCACCAAGCACTTTTTCCTCGCCGCCGGCCTGGCCCTGATGGCATCACCCGCGCTGGCCGACACCCCCATCGACCAGACCCGCCCGCTGGGGCCCGACGCGCAACTCGACGTGAGCAACATCAAGGGCGCGGTCATCGTCCGTGGCTGGGACAAGCACGAGGTGCACGTCACCGGCAGCCTCGGCGCCAACACGCCGGAACTGGAAATCACCGGCGACGCCAAGCACCTCAGCATCAAGGTCAAGAGCCAGGGTCACAAAGGCTGGCTGAACTGGGGCGGCGACAGCGACATGGGCCCGACACGACTGGAGCTGAGTGTGCCCCGGGACGTCAACCTGGATGTCAACGTGGTCAGCGCGCGCGCCAGCGTGGACGGGCTGTCCGGCGGCAAACTGGACTTCGACACCGTCAGCGGCAATCTGGAGATCCACGCCGACAGCCCGGCGCTCAAGCTCAACAGCGTCAGCGGCGACGTCCAGGTGGAGGGCCACAGCGACAAGCTGGACGTCAACACCGTCAGCGGCGACGTCCACATCCAGCGGATCGGACATGACGCCACGGCGCAGACCGTGTCCGGCAACGTCACCCTGGTCGGCCAGTCATTGCGCAAACTGGCGGTGGATACCGTCTCCGGCGACATCGACATCCAGGCCGGGCTGACCGCCGATGCCACGGCACGCATGCACTCGATGAGCGGCGACATCCGCCTGACACTGGACGGCCGGCCCGACGCCGAGCTGGCGGCCAAGAGCATGAGCGGGGATATTCACAGCGCCTTCGGCAAGGTCGACACTTCCGGCTACGGCCCGGGTACCCGCCTTGCACACACCCTGGGCGCCGGCAGTGGCCACATCCGCCTGGAGAGTCTCAGCGGCGACATCGATATTCGCCAGGGCCATTAACGCGCGCTTGCGCGGGCATGCCAGGAGCTGTCACCATTCCTTTCATCTTGATAGAAAGATGAAATACACTCATGCCCGCCATCTCGCTGGAATTCTTCCCGCCCAAGACGGACCAGCAGGTCGCCCAGTTTGATCGTGCCCTGCCCCAACTGAAGGCCATTTCGCCGGACTACGCCAGTGTCACCTTCGGTGCCGGCGGCTCCACCCTGAGCTACACACCCAGGACGGTAAAGGCGCTGGCCGAGGCCGGCCTGGACACCGCGCCGCACATTTCCTGCATGGGCGGCACCCGCGCCGAAATCAGCCAGTTGCTGGACCATTACAAGACACTCGGCTGCCGACGCGTGGTGGCGCTGCGCGGCGACATGCCTTCGGGCATGGCCTCGCCCGGCGACTTCCTGCACGCCGTCGACCTGGTGCGCTTCATCCGCGAGTACAGCGGCGGGCATTTCCAGATCGAAGTAGCGTGCTATCCGGAAATCCACCCGCAGGCCGAAGACGCGCTGCTGGACCTGCACCACTTCAAGGCCAAGATCGACGCCGGCGCCGACGGTGCCATCACGCAATACTTCTTCAACCCGGACGCCTATTTCCGCTTCGTCGACGACATCACGCGCATGGGCGTCACCACCCCGATCGTGCCCGGCATCATGCCGATCTCCAACTTCAGCCAGCTGAAACGCTTTTCCCACACCTGCGGCGCCGAGATCCCGCGCTGGATCACCAAGCGCATGCAGGCCTACGCCGACGACGTGAAAAGCATCCGCGAGCTGGGTGCCGACATCGTGGCCGCCCTGTGCCGCCGCCTTCTGGACGGCGGTGCGCCGGGCCTGCATGTCTACACCCTGAACCGCGCCCAGGCCACACTCGCCGTCCTTGACCGCATCGACTGACCGGGCGTGCGGCAGGGCCTACCATCCGGACATGATCCGTCGCCTCGCCCTGCTGCCATTTGCCTTGTCGGCCCCGGTCCTGTCCGCCACTCCCATGACGCAATCGGCCATCCACCATTGCGTGGCGGCCGACGGCACCCCGGTGTACACCGACCAGCCCTGCGCCCAGCTCGATGCCACACCGGCCCCCCGGAAGTCCACCACGGGAGCCGGTCCAATCCCCCGTGCCGACGCCGCCGGCCCGCACTATTGCCCGGTGGATCGTGACACGTTGAAAACGCGTGTGGCCCGCGCATTCCAGTCGCAAGACGCCAACGCCCTGGCCGGCCTGATGTTGTGGCACGGATATGGCCGCGGCGGTGCGCGACACACCCTGCGCGATCTGGCCAGGCTGGTGCGTCGCCCCTTCATCGGCTTCGTCGAGGCAACCGACCCCGTCCCCGCCATGAGTGGCCTGCCACCACTGCTGCCTCCCGGTGAAAGCGGCGGGGACCCGCATCACCTGAAACTGGACCTGGACGACCCGGACGGGCCGCAGGTCACCTTCACCATCATCGAACGTGCCGGCTGCCTGTGGTTGCAACCCTGAGGGGCTGCCGAGTCCATGATGGGTGGCGTTCCAATCCCGGTGACCCGGGCAACGGGCACCTTGGCAAGTGCGGTGCCGTCGCGGCTGAAGCCGCTCCCACAGGAAACCTCGAAAAACCGGGATGTTCATCAAGGCCACGGTAGGAGCGCTGGAAGGCGCGACCGATGATGCGGGGAAACAGCATGTCTTGCGGCACGGTTGATCGCGGCTTCCACCGCTCCTACAACAAATGATCCGGCGTTTTTCAAGGCTCCTCACAGAGCTCGCCTGAAACTTCATGAAACCTTTGTGGGAAGGGTTTTAACCCCGATGGCCCGAGGCGGGCTTGGGGCCTGAACCGGGCGGAGCCATCGTCCTTTGTCATATCCGTGACGCGGTCCGGTGCGGCCCCGCGCCAGGGTGCGGGCCGGCGGATCGGCTATCATGGTTCGATTACACAGGAGTCGAGTCATGACACAGAGCTACCCTGACTGGATCTGGCACAACGGCAGCATCAAGCCGTGGGCCGAGGCCACCACCCACGTGATGGCGCACGCGCTGCATTACGGATCGTCCGTGTTCGAGGGCATCCGCAGCTACAAGACACCGGACGGCGCGGCCATTTTCCGCCTCACCGACCATCTCAAGCGCCTGTACCAGTCGGCCAAGATCTACGACATCGAGATTCCGTACACGCTGGAACAGCTCGACCAGGCCTGCCGCGACGTGATCGCCAAAAACGACCTGAAAAAAGCCTACCTGCGACCGGTGGCGTTCCGCGGTCTGGGTGGCGTCGGCATCACCGCCGAATGCCCCACCGACGTGGCCGTGGCCGCCCTGCCGATGGGTGCCTACCTCGGCGAGGGCGTGCTCGAAAACGGCATCGACGCCTGCGTGTCGAGCTGGCAGCGCTTCGCGCCCAACACCATTCCGGCCGGCGCCAAGGCCGGCGGCAATTACCTGTCCGGCCAGCTGATCGCGCGCGAGGCGCGCCGCAACGGTTTCGGCGAGGGTATCGCCCTGGCCTCCACCGGCCTGCTCAGCGAAGGCGCCGGCGAAAACCTGTTCCTGGTCTTCGACGGCGTGCTGCACACCACGCCGGTCAGCGCCTCCATCCTCAACGGCATCACCCGCCACTCGCTGATGACCCTGGCCACCGACGACGGCATGACGGTGCTGGAGCGCGACATGCCGCGCGAATACCTGTACCTGGCCGACGAGGTGTTCATGTGCGGCACCGCCGCCGAGGTCACCCCGATCCGTTCGGTGGATGGCAAGCAGGTCGGCGCCGGCAAGGCCGGTCCGGTCACGCGGCGCCTGCAGGAATTGTTCTTCGGCTTGTTCGAAGGCAAGACGAAAGACAAGTACGGGTGGTTGGAGACGTTGTAGGTTGAGAAGGACTCGGGACTCGGGACTCGGGACTCGGGACTCGGGACTCGAGGATGATGATGCCCGAGGCCATCGGCATATCACCGGGAATGAAGATGCATCGGTCCTGTTGAGGCCATCGCGGCCATGGGCCGCTCCTACAAAGGGTTCCAGCCGTCCCGGGCAAGCCCTGTGGGGAACCTCGAAAAACCTGGATTTTCATCAAGGCCACGGTAGGAGCGCTGGAAGGCGCGACCGGCAACGCGGGAAAATGGCGTGTCCTGCGGCCAGATTGATCGCGGCTTCCGCCGCTCCTACACACGATCGGGCGTTTTTCGAGGTGCCCGTGGGAGCGGCCCAGGGCCGCGATGGCCAGGGATCGCCTCAGCGGCTGTTCTTCTCGATCGCGCGCCACTCGCCGGCCAGCTTGTCCAGCACGCCGTTGACGTAGGTGTGGCCGTGTTCGGCGCCGAAGCGTTTGGCCACTTCCACGGCCTCGTTGATGACCACGCGGTAGGGCACGTCGGGGCGGTATTTCAGCTCGTAGGCACCCAGACGCAACGCGGCGCGTTCGATCGGATCGACGGCGTCGATGTCGCGGTCCAGGTGCGGGGCCAGCCCCGCGTCCAGCTCGGCGCAGTGCTCGGCCACGCCGTTCAGCACATCGTCGAAGAACTCGCCGTCGACCACGCGCATGTCCTGCTCGGCGCGAAACTGATGGATGACGGCGGGCATGCCCTGCTCACCCACCTGCCACGCATAGATCGCCTGCAACGCGCGGCGACGGGCACGCGAGCGGGCGGCGGCGTCGATGCCGCCGTGGTCGTGCGGCCGGCTCATGACAGTGTCGCGAACAGGTTGACCATCTCCAGCGCCGACAGGGCGGCGTCGGCCCCCTTGTTGCCGGCCTTGGTGCCGGCCCGCTCGATGGCCTGTTCAATGGTATCGGTGGTCAATACGCCGAAGGCCACCGGCATGTCCGCGTCCGCGGCCACCTGTGCCAGCCCCTTGGCGGCTTCGCCGGCCACGTAGTCGAAATGCGGCGTGGCGCCGCGAATCACCGCTCCCAAGGCGATGACTGCCGCATACCGACCGCTGGCGGCGACGCGGCGGGCGGCCTGCGGGATTTCCCAGGCACCGGGCACGCGCACCACGTCGATGGCATCGGCGGCCACACCGTGGCGCGTCAGGACGTCGGCCGCGCCGGCAACCAGCGGATCGACCACGAAGGCGTTGAAACGGCCGGCGACGATCGCGAAGCGTCCCTCGGGAGTGGCGAAATCGCCTTCAATGATGTTCATGCGTACCGAAACTCCTGTGCGTAGCGGCCGATTTTAGCAGCATGCGCGCGCCAGGTCGGCGCCCGAGACGCACGCTCACCCGGCATCCGCACGTTCCTCGCGAACCGGATCGGCGACCAGGTGCGGATAGCCGGTGAAGGCCAGTTCCACCTTGCCCTCGGCATCGGCGCGCAAGCGCGCGCGTGCCCCCACCGGCACGGTCAGTTTGTTGCGACAATGGCCGAACGGCATCTGCGTCACGATCGGCACGTCGGTCACGCTGCGCAGATAGGCCACCAGCGCGCGCATGTCGTAACCGCGGTCGTACTCGTCGCCGCGATAACTGGAAAAATCCCCCAGTACCACCGCGCGCTGGCGGTCCAGCACGCCGGACAATTTCAACTGCTGGAACAACCGTTCGATGCGGTACACCGGCTCGAACACGTCCTCCACGAACAGGATGCCGCGCTCGACCGCCGGCAGGTAAGGCGTGCCGATCAGGCTGCACAATACGGCCAGGTTGCCGCCCCACAAAGTGCCCATGACGTTGACCGGCGCGTCCGGGCCGCCCTGCCAGCGCACCACGCGCGCCGACTCGCGCAGCGTGTTCCAGAACGCCTGCAGCGTGAAATCACTGGCGGTCTGACCGCCGAAGTCGTAGGCCAGCATGGGGCCGGCAAACGTCACCAGGTCCGCCTGCGCCAGCAGCGCCAGGCTCAAGGCCGTCAGGTCGCTGTGTCCGACCAGGGCCACGGGCTTACCGGTCAGGCGCTTGCGCAGCCCCGCATAGTCCAGCTGTGGCAGGATGCGGTGCACGCCATAGCCGCCGCGCGTGGCCATCACGATGTCCGGCAACGGGGCATCCGGGTCCGCCAGCCGATTGATGTCGGCCGCGCGCTCCTCGTCGGTGCCCGCGAAGCGCAGCCACCGCCGCCGCGCGGTGTCCTCGCCGGCCACCGTGCAACCGACACGGCGCAGCCGCTCCACGCCGCGCCGCAACGCTTCGGATGCCGGCCATCCGGACGGCGAGATCAGTTGGACGTGAAGCGGTTCGGACATGCGATACACGATATGGATTCAACAATGGTTCAGGATGATGCCATGTTTCGCCCGCTTCCGTGTCCGGCTTGGCTGTTCCACGTATCTTCCTCGCCCCATTCCACCACTTCCAGCCCGAATCCGCCCAACCCCACCAGTTTGCGCGGCGTGCCCAACACGCGCAGGCGGCACACGCCCAGATCGGCCAGGATCTGCGCCCCCAGACCGAGCTGGCGCCACTGTTGCGGGTCGTCCTTGCCGGTGGCCACCGGAGCGCGGCCCTCGAGGCGGGCCAGCAAGGCGTCGGCCGTGTCCTCGCCGGACAGCACCAGCAGCACGCCGCGATTTTCGCGATCGATATGCCGCAGCGCCGCCGTCACGGTCAGACCGAGGTCGTCGCGTTTCAGGTGCAGCACATCCGACAGCGTGTTGCGCACGTGCACGCGCGCCAGCACCGGTTCGCCATCACCGATGTCACCGCGTGACAGCGAGAAATGCAGCCCGTGCTTGAGCCGGTCGCGCCAGGCCACCAGGTGGAACGGGCCGACCTCGGTCTCGACGTCGGCCTCGTGGACGCGCTCGACGGTCTTCTCGGTTTCCAGGCGGTAGCGGATCAGGTCGGCGATGGTGCCGATTTTCAGCCCGTGCCGGCGCGCGAACGCTTCCAGGTCCGGACGCCGTGCCATGGAACCGTCCTCGTGCAGCACCTCGACCAGCACGCCGGCCGGCTCCAGGCCGGCCAGGCCGGCCAGGTCCGAGGCCGCTTCGGTATGCCCGGCCCGGCTCAGCACACCGCCGGGTTGGGCTGTCAGCGGAAAGATGTGCCCGGGCTGGGTGAGATCGCTGGCCAGCGCATCGGCCTTCACCGCCGCCTGCACGGTGCGCGCGCGGTCGTAGGCCGAGATGCCGGTGGTGACACCCTCGGCGGCCTCGATCGAGACCGTGAAGTTGGTGTGGTACGGCGAGGTGTTGTCGCTGACCATCGGTCGCAGGCCGAGCTGGTGGCAACGCTGCTCGGTGAGCGCCAGGCACACCAGACCGCGTGCCTCGCGGACCATGAAGTTGATGTCTTCGGGACGCACATGGCTGGCGGCCATGATCACGTCGCCTTCGTTTTCGCGGTCTTCGTCATCGAGCATGACGACCATGCGACCGGCGCGGATGTCGTCGAGGATGTCGGGAATGGTATTGAATGCCATGGGGGAACCCTGTCCGGGACCCGGGACCCGGGACACGGGACCCGCAGGTCGAAAAGTGTGAGGTGGAAGCGAAGCTCAGGCGAA
>CAZMKO010000099.1:0-8625 GCA_964566965.1 uncultured Rhodanobacteraceae bacterium | reverse complement strand
GCACCGCCGTCATCCATGGCGGACGCCTGCACGTGCAGGCCGGCGCCGGCATCGTGTACGACTCCGACCCGGCCGCCGAGTGGGAGGAAACCATGAACAAGGGGCGCGCGCTGTTCCGCGCCGTGGCGCAGGCGGCACGCGGACTGTAGGGGTGTGCCCCTAGGGGTGTCCCCCCATCGCGGCCATGGGCCGCTCCCACAAGGGTTTCAGGAGGTTGCCAGGCAGCCCCTGTGGGAGCGGTCCATGGCCGCGATGGCCCGAGTTTGCCGCCGCGCGCGGTTTCCGGAACAAAATCTGCCGCTTACACCGGCCGCTGCAGGATCACTTCCAGCACGAACTTGGAGCCGAAAAAGCCGAGCGCCAGCACGGCCATGCCGATCAGGGTCAGGTTGACCGCACGGGTACCGCGCCAGCCGTGGCGCCAGCGGCCCCACAGCAGGGCGCCGAAGATCAGCCAGGCAATCACGCTCAGCACGATGATGTGGGCCAGGTGCTGGCCCAGCACGTTGTGCACGAACAGCGCGCCTGAGAGCAGGGTCAGCGTCAGCAGCACGAAGCCGGTCCCGATCAGGCGGAACAGCAGGGCCTCGGTCTGGGTCAGTGGCGGCAGCGCGCGTACCAGTCGAGCCGGGCGATGGCTGCGCAGCGCGCGCTCCTGGAAGGCCAGCAGGATGGCCAGCACCGCGGCGATGGACAGCACGCTGTAGGCCAGCAGGGCGATGGCCACGTGCAGCGTGATCTGCCAATCCAGTGGATGCGGGGTGGTCGGCGGGGCCACGAATACGTCCAGTGCCAGCAGCAATGCCGCCAGCGGGAACACCACCACGCCCAGGCCGGCCACCGGGCGCCACAGGTTGACGATCAGGGTCAGTGCCGCGACCACGCCGGCCACCAGCGACAGCGCGGCGAAGAAGTGCAGATCCACGCGCCCGCCATGCATGCCCAGCAGAATGGCCGCATGCACCAACACCCCCACGCTGGCCACGGTCAGCCCCATGCGCCGGGGAGCGTGCGGGCAGCCGGTGATGGGGGCGGCCAGCAGCGCGGCCGAACCCACGTAAAGCACGATGGCGAGGATGGCGAGCGAAGGCATCAGCATGGTGGCGCAAGTGTGGCACAGGTGACGGGCAGACAGGAATGGTTCTCATCCGGGATGGTGCGTGCGGGGCGGGGAGCTTGCACTTATTTAGATGTTTGCCTAATAATCTAATCCTCAGTATGCGAACAATCCTTTCATCCATGAAGCAACAGGATGCATTCAAGGCCCTGGCCGATCCGACCCGTCGCGCCATCCTCAAGCGCCTTCAGGGCGGCGCGTTGACGGCCGGCGAGATCGGTGCCGGCTTCGACATCACGCCGGCCTCGCTGTCACACCATTTTTCCGTGTTGAAGCGGGCCGAGCTGGTACGTACCGAGCGCCGCGGGCAATTCATCGTCTATTCGCTCAACAGCACGGTGTTCGAGGACCTGGCCCGCCTGTTGATGGACTTTTTTCCGACACGGGGAGGGAAGACATGAAACGATCCCATTTTCTGGCGGTATCCGCGGTTCTCGTCCTGATTGCCGCCGCCGTGGCGGCATGGCTGTATCCGCATTTGCCGGCGCGCGTGCCTTCGCACTGGGACGCCAGCGGGCATGTCGACGGTTACACGACACGTCTGCACGGCGCGATGCTGCCTGCCCTGATGCTGGCAGGGACGGCTCTGGTCGGCGTGGTGCTGCCGCTGATCTCGCCGCGCCGGTTCGCGATAACCCCGTTCGCCAAGGTGTATTTCGGGCTGCTGCTGGTCGTGGAAGGCTTCATGCTGGTGACCGGTCTGGCGGTGCTCCTGGCCGCCGCCGGCCATGACGTGCCGGTGGTGGCCATCACACTGCTGGGCACTGGCGTGCTGTTCCTCGTGCTCGGCAATTACATGGGCAAGATGCGAAAGAACTTCTTCATCGGCATACGTACGCCGTGGACCTTGGCCGACGACGACGTGTGGGAGCGTACGCACCGGCTGGGCGGACGTCTTTTCATGCTGGTCGGCGTGCTGTTCCTGGTGGCCGGGGTGGTTGGCGGCATGACTTGGGTGCCGGTGGCGGCCATCGTGATCGCCGCCGTGATTCCGATCGTCTATTCCTGGGTGGCGTATGTGCGCGTGCAACGCCGGCGTCATCCGCCACACCGGGAAGCGGCCACGTCGCAGGAGAAAAAATCATGAGCCGGGTCAGGACATGCGGTGCCTGGATACTGACGGCCTTGTTGGCCGGTGGCACGGGTTCGGCCGTGGCGGCGGATGCCTGCGTCGCGCATGCGCAGGCGGCATTGCAGGCGTTGACCACCGAACATTTTCATCAGGCCGTGCAGGATTTTTCGCCGCAAACGGCCAAGACCGTGACCCCCGATGCACTGGCGCAAGCGTGGAAGCAGATCCAGGGCCGGGCCGGCGTGTTCCAGTCGCTGGGCGACTTGCATTCCGTGACCCTGTCCGGCCAGTCGCTGTGGCTGGCGTCGCTGCGGTTTTCCAAGTCCCGGATCGCGGCCCTGATCGATTGCGACGAGGCGGACCGGCTGCGCATGCTGCGACTGGTACCGGCATCCATGTTGCCGGCATCGGTGCGGCAGGCACCGGCTTCCGCCGCCTCGAACGCGTCGTCGGCGCCGGTCTCGGGGGTACTCACGCAGGTGGTGGAAGTCCCCACGCCGGTGGGTCCGCTGGGCGGCACCGTGACCCTGCCGGAGGGCGCCGGGCCGTTCCCGGCGGTGGTGCTGGTGCATGGCAGCGGTCCGCACGATCGCGACGAGGGCATTGGACCCAACAAGCCGTTCCGCGACCTGGCCATCGGTCTGGCCCGACATGGCGTGGCCAGCCTGCGCTACGACAAACGCAGTTTCGTGTACGGGGCGAAGGTCGAACCCGGCAAGCCGTTCACGGTGGACCAGGAGGTCACCGACGATGCCGTGGCCGCGTTGAAGGTATTGGCCGGTCGCGACGGAATCGACGCGCGGCGGGTGTTCGTGGCCGGGCACAGCCTGGGCGGCATGCTGGCGCCGCGCATCGCCGCGCGCGTGCCGAATCTGGCCGGGGTGGTGCTGCTGGCGGCGCCGGCGCGCCATCTGCTGGAGGTGAGCCGCCAGCAGGTCCGGGAGTCGGGTGCGTCCGACGCGGACATCGCCACGAGCGAGGCCGCATTGCAGGCGGAAATCGCCTTGCTGGCCAAGGCCGATCCCGCGCACCCGCCGGCAGGCGAATTCGCCCATGTTCCGCAAAGCTACTGGTTGAGTCTGCACCGTTACGACCAGGTGGCGGCGGCCAAGGCGCTGGCCGTGCCGATGCTTGTCCTCCAGGGCGGGGCCGACTTCCAGGTGTCGCCCGACGCGGACTTCGGCCGCTGGAAACAGGCGCTGGGCAAGCGTGACGATGTGGTCTTTCATGCCTATCCCGGTCTCGGGCACCTGTTCATGAAGGCCGGCCCGCATCATGATGTGTCCGATTACAGCACGCCCGGCCACGTGGATCCGCGGGTGATCGCGGACATCGCGCGATGGATCGTGTCGGTGCCGGCCGCCACGGCACCGGTGCCGTGATCTCTTCGGCGTGGCGTGCGCGGGCATCGGTTATAATCCGGCGTTTGACCGCCAACCAGTAGCTGCCCCATGTTCGATTCGCTCAGCCAGCGCCTTTCCGGCACCGTCAACCGCCTGCGCGGCCGCGGCCGCCTGACCGAGGACAACATCCGCGAGTCCCTGCGCGAGGTGCGCATCGCCTTGCTGGAAGCGGATGTCGCGCTGCCGGTGGTACAGGCGCTGATCGGCCGCGTCAAGGAACGCGCCGTGGGCCAGGAGGTGCTGAAGAGCCTGACGCCGGGCCAGGCCTTGGTGAAAGTGGTCAGCGACGAACTGACCGCGGTGATGGGCGAGACCAACGCGGCGCTGGACCTGGCCGTGAAGCCGCCGGCCGTGATCCTGATGGCGGGCCTGCAGGGCGCGGGCAAGACCACCACCGTGGCCAAGCTGGGACGGTTCCTGAAGGAGCGCCACAAGAAGAAGGTCATGGTGGTCAGCTGCGATGTCTACCGTCCGGCCGCCATCGACCAGTTGCAGACCCTGGCCGGTCAGGTCGGCGTGGAATTTTTCCCGTCCAAAACCGGTACCGATCCGGTGGACATCGCTGCCGACGCCCTGGCCGCCGCGCGCCGCGAGATGGCCGACGTGCTGATCGTCGACACCGCCGGTCGCCTGCACGTGGACGAGGCGATGATGACCGAGATCAAGGCCCTGCACGGGGCGCTGGATCCGGCCGAAACGTTGTTCACGGTCGACTCCATGACCGGCCAGGATGCCGCCAACACCGCCAAGGCCTTCGCCGAGGCGCTGCCGCTCACCGGCGTGGTGCTGACCAAGACCGACGGCGACGCGCGTGGCGGCGCGGCCTTGTCCGTGCGTCACGTCACCGGCAAGCCGATCAAGTTCATGGGTGCCGGCGAGAAGACCGACGCCCTGGAGCCGTTCCACCCCGACCGCGTGGCCCAGCGTATCCTGGGCATGGGCGATGTGCTCAGCCTGGTCGAGGAGGTCGAGCGCAAGGTTGACCAGGAAAAGGCGCAGAAGCTGGCCAAGAAGGTCGTCAAGGGCAAGCGCTTCAACCTCAACGACATGCGCGACCAGCTGGAGCAGATGAACAAGATGGGAGGCTTGGCCGGCCTGATGGAAAAAATGCCCGGCATGTCGGGCATCCCGGACAAGGTGAAATCGCGCGTCAACGACAAGGAAGTGGCGCGCATGGTCGCGATCATCAATTCGATGACCAAGAAGGAGCGCCGCCATCCGGATCTGCTGAACGGTTCGCGCCGGGCGCGCGTGGCACGCGGTTCCGGTACCCAGCCGGCCGACGTCAACCGTCTGCTCAAGCAGTACAAACAGATGTCCAAGATGATGTCCAAACTGGGCAAGGGCGGCAGCAAGGGCCTGATGCGGCAGATGCGCGGTGCCATGCGGGGCATGGGCGGTGGCGGCATGCCGCCGATGCGCTGAGAGCATGTGAAAAAAACGCCCGGCGGCACGTTCGCCACGGGGGGCGAAATTTTCGCACGCTCCGACGTGGCCCGGCCACGGGCCGGGTGACGTGCGCGTGTCGATCCGCGATACTCGGAGCAAGCCTCTCGATTGACGGAGTCGACATGATGCGGGCGTGTGCGGCAGTGGAGCATCGGGCAGGGCGCTGCGGCGCGCCGGCCGACACGGACGCGTCATGCTGAGTGTCGCCGTCATCCGCGTGCCGGCCACCGCGCGCGGACCGGTCGGCAGGATGCTGGACATGGGTCTCGAGGTCGGCGGCATGTCGTTCACTGTCGGCTCGCTGGCACTGGGCGTGGTGGTGCTGGTGCTCGCCGTGGCGGTGTCCTGGCTGCTGCGCTACGGCCTGAAACGCTACGGCATCCGCTATCCCGCCAACCAGTCGACCCTGTACACGTTGTCGCGCGTGGTCCACTACATCGTGCTGACGATCGGCGTGTTGGCTGCGCTGTCGGTAGCCGGCATCCCGTTCAGCAAGTTCACGTTGTTCGCCGGCGCGCTGGGCGTGGGCCTGGGTTTCGGGCTGCAGGCGATTTTCTCCAATTTCATCTCCGGGTTGATTTTGCTGTTCGACCGCAGTCTGTCGGTGGGTGACTTCGTGGAAATGCCCAACGGCTTGCATGGCGTGGTGCGCGACATCCACATCCGTGCGACCCGCGTGACCACCAACGACAACGTCGACTATCTCATTCCCAACTCGCGCTTCATCACCGACAACGTGGTGAACCTGACTTGGCGCGACGTGTCGCGGCGGGCACATATCCCGTTTCGCGTGCCCTACGGCAGCGACAAGGGCAAGGTTCGCGAGGCGGCGTTGGAGGCTGCCGCTGCCGTGCCGTTCACATTGAGCGACGATCCGGCCCGTCCGGCCCAGGTCTGGCTGACCGGGTTCGGTGAATCGGCGCTGGATTTCGCATTGGTGCTGTGGCTCAACGCGGAAGCCGCCAGACGCTACCGTGGCGTCATCGCGGCCTACAACTGGGCGCTGCACGATGCGCTGGAAAAACATGGCCTGGAATTGCCGTTCCCGCAACGCGACCTGCACATCAAGTCCTGGCCCGGTGTGCCGGATCCCGGTGACGGTGATGCGCCCGATGACGCGCCCCGGCCGCCCGCCGGCGGCAGCAATGATGCCTTGCGCGCGGTGCAGAGCGGTATTGCCGCCGACGCCCGGCGCCGATCCGATACCCGCGGCACGGATGCGCCCGCGCCGCCCGGGCGCCGGCGGCACGGGCGGTCATCGCGGTGACGAACGCGACAGCCGTGCCATAAACCGTGTAGAATGCGCCGCCGTCGGGACCGGAACCGGCGGGGCATGATCCGTTCCGGGGCCGGGAAGGTCGCGGTCGCGGGGATCGATGGCGCGTCGCCGCCGTTGCCGCGTGCCTCTTCCTTTTTCCGGTATTTCCGTTAAAATACCCCGTTCCCTGTGCACGCAGGCGCGTGCTGTGCCGTGTTCGCGGCAAACTGGAGTTTCAAGATTATGGTTCGAATTCGTCTGGCTCGTGGCGGCGCCAAGGGCCGTCCGTTCTATCACATCGTGGTGGCCGATCAGCGCAGCCGTCGTGACGGTCGCAACATCGAGCGCCTGGGTTATTACAACCCGGTGGCGTCCGGCGCCGACAAGCGTCTGCTGCTGGACGTGGAAAAGACCAACGCCTGGGTGGCCAAGGGCGCGCAGATGTCGGACAAGGTCCGTGCGCTGCTGAAGGAAGCCGCCAAGCAGCAGGGCGAGTCGCAGGAAAAGGCCGCCTGAGCATGACCGAATCCGGTCGACGCGTTCCGTTGGGGCGCATCGTCGGGGTTTTCGGTGTGCGTGGCGAGGTCAAGCTGGAATCCTGGACCGAGCCGCGCGAACGCATCTTCGACTACCAGCCCTGGCAGCTTCAGTCAGCGCCGGGCGAGATCACCACGGTGGACGAAGTGCGGGGCAGGAAGCAGGGCAAGGGACTGGTGGCCGCATTGCCCGGCGTGGACGACCGCGACGGGGCCGTGGCCTGGGTCGGAGCCGACATTCTGGTGGAGCGCTCCCGACTGCCGGCACCGGCCGAGGGCGAGTACTACTGGGCCGATCTTGAAGGCCTGGAGGTGGTCACCCTCGACGGCACGGCACTGGGGCGGGTGAGCCACCTTGTTGCCACCGGCGCCAATGATGTCCTGGTGGTGCGCGGTGCCGGCAGGGAGCGTCTGGTGCCGTTTGTGACGGAGCATTACGTCAGGGACGTGGATCTTCCGGCCGGACGCATCGTCGTCGACTGGGATCCGGATTTCTGATCCGGTGGCGAGAGCCGCCACTGACAGCGAGGGAACCATGCGCTTCGATGTCGTGACGCTGTTTCCCGAATTTGTTGCCCGCTGCGCCGATGTCGGTGTGGTGGGTCGGGCGAAAAAACGCGGTCTGTTGCAGGTCGAGACCTGGAATCCGCGCGATTTTGCCCATGACAATTACCGTACCGTGGATGCACGCCCCTTCGGTGGCGGCCCCGGCATGGTGATGATGATCGAGCCGTTGCGCGCCACGTTGGCCGCGGCACGGCAGGCGGCGGCGGAGCCGGCGCATGTGGTTTATCTCAGCCCGCAAGGAGCCAGGCTGACGCAGGACCGGGTGGGGAAGCTGGCGGCGATGCCGCGCCTGACCCTGCTCTGCGGACGATACGAGGGAGTGGACGAGCGCCTGCTGGCGCACGAGGTCGACGAGGAATTGTCCATCGGCGACTACGTGCTGTCCGGCGGCGAGCTGGCCGCGGCGGTCGTGATCGATGCCGTGGGCCGGTTGCAGGACGGTGCGTTGAATGACGCACAGTCGGCCGAGCAGGATTCGTTTTCGGACGGCCTGCTGGATTGCCCCCATTACACGCGTCCGGTCCAGGACGCGCTGGGGACGGTTCCGCAGGTGTTGCAATCGGGCGATCACGCGGCGATTCGCCGCTGGCGCCGAAAGCAGTCGTTGGGACGGACCTGGTTGCGACGGCCGGACCTGCTGGCGCGTTGCACGCTGGATGCCGAGTCCCGCGTGTTGCTGGAAGAATTCCGCCGCGAGTACTTCGCGGCTCAACAGACTTGAGGCCGTACCGGGCCCCAGGACCGCAGAAAATTGGTGGTGTGCCATGAACAAGATCATTGAACAGTTCGAGACCGAGCAGATGACCCGTCAGCTGCCGGAGTTCGGCCCGGGCGACACGGTCGTGGTCAACGTGAAGGTGAAGGAAGGCAGCCGCGAGCGCGTACAGGCGTTCGAGGGTGTCGTCATCGCCAAGCGCAATCGCGGCCTGCATTCGGCCTTCACCGTGCGCAAGATTTCGCACGGCACCGGCGTGGAGCGCGTGTTCCAGAGCCACAGCCCGACCATCGATTCGGTCCTGGTGAAGCGCAAGGGCAAGGTCCGTGCCGCCAAGCTGTACTACCTGCGTGGTCTGGAAGGCAAGAAGGCGCGCATCAAGGAAGACATCGCCGCTGCCGCCGAGGCCAAGGCCGCCAAGAAGGCTGCCGAGAAGAAGGCCACGGCACCGAAGGCCAAGGCCGAAAAGGCCGAAGCTCCGGCCGCCGACGCCGCCGAATAAGACCGG
>CAZMKO010000098.1:0-8651 GCA_964566965.1 uncultured Rhodanobacteraceae bacterium | reverse complement strand
AGCCAGGATCAAACTCTTCACTTAAGGTTTCGATGACCGAAGCCATCTATTCTTTCGAAGGTCCGTATCCCACCTCGCAATTCATCGCTGAACTACTTGGTTAAAGATTTGGACGTTCTTGCTTCTTTGGACATGCATCCAAGGCAAGACGCCCACACAAGTCACCTGCGCACACTGTCAAAGATCGGTTCGTGAACCCCCTTTCCGAGGGTCCGGCCCCGGAACATTTCGTTCCGAGCGAGCCGCCTAGTATAGATCGTTTTTCCTTTCCGTCAACACCCCAGCGCGAAGTTTTTTTCGCTCCAGCGGCCCGGCGAAAAGGGCGTCCGTTCCAGGCAGGCGGCGAACTTTAGCCACGCCCGCGGGCTTTGGCAAGCACTTTCTGAAAGTTTTTCGCAAACGCTTGTCATGACAGGCGTTTTGTCCCGCGAGGCGACGACTCCGGCAGGGCGCGACGCGCCGCGAACGGCCCGCCGGCGTCACGTCTTGCGCTCATCCGGCGGTGGTGGTGAGCCGCACGCGCGCGAAATTGCGCTTGCCGATCTGCAACACGCCTTCGAAACCGGGGCCGAACACACGTTGCGCGTCCTCGACGATCTCGCCGTCGATGCGCACCGCGCGTTCCTTGAGTTTGCGGTTGGCCTCGGAGTTGCTGGCCGCCAGACCCGCCGCCTTGAACAACGCGGCCGTGCGCAGCCCCTCCGCCGGCACGGCGATGTGCGCCAGCGGCAACTGGCGGGTATCGCCCTGCCCGCGGACCACCGCATGCCAACCGGCGATGGCCTGGTCGGCGGCGGCCGCGTCGTGGAAGCGCGCGGCCAGTTCGCGTGCCAGACGCAGCTTGGCGTCGCGCGGGTTGAGCGTGCCGGCCTCGACCTCGCGCCGCATCGCGGCCAGCTCGTCCAGGGACACCTCGAAACTGAGCAGTTCGAACCAGCGCCACATCAGGTCGTCGCCGATTTTCATGGTCTTGGTGACGATATCGATGGCCGGCTCGTCGATGCCGATGTAGTTGCCCAGCGACTTGGACATCTTCTGCACGCCGTCGATGCCTTCCAGCAACGGCATGGTCAGCACCACCTGCGGTGCCTGGCCGTGATGCTCCTGCAGGGCGCGCCCCATCAGCAGGTTGAATTTCTGGTCGGTGCCGCCGAGCTCGACATCGCATGCCAGCGCGACCGAGTCGTAGCCCTGCACCAACGGATACAGGAATTCATGGATGGCAATGGGCTGCTGCGCGCCGTAGCGCTTGGCGAAATCGTCGCGCTCGAGCATGCGCGCCACCGTGTGCTGGGCGGCCAGGCGCACCATGTCCGCCGCGCTCATGGCATCGAACCATTCGCTGTTGAACCGCACTTCGGTGCGCTCGCGGTCGAGCACCTTGAATACTTGCGCAGCATAGGTTTCGGCGTTGGCCTTGACCTGCTCGGCGGTCAGCGGCTTGCGGGTGAGGCTCTTGCCGGTGGGGTCGCCGATGCGGCCGGTGAAATCGCCGATCAGGAACACCACGGTGTGGCCAAGGTCCTGGAACTGGCGCATCTTGTTGAGCAGCACGGTGTGCCCCAGATGCAGGTCCGGCGCGGTGGGGTCGAAACCGGCCTTGATGCGCAACGACCTGCCGCTTTTCAGGCGCGTTTCCAGCTCGTCGGTCTTGATGACCTCGTCGGCGCCGCGGCCGATCAGGGCCAATGCCTGCGCGATCTCACTCATGTTGCATGTCCACGAATAGAAAAGGGGAGGGGACGGGAAAAACGCGGCCCGTCACCTGAACGCGGTTAATTGTGCGTTAACCGAATGTGACACGCAACACGTTGATACCAAACAATTATTGACGCAGCCGTCTTGCTCCCATTAAGGTGCCGACAGTTTGGCCAGCACACGAGAATAACAAGATGGGCGGAGGGCATCACGGGTCGCACAGTTCGCGCCGCCTGGCGATCCGGCGCAAGGTGCAGCAGCGACACACGCGCTTCTACCGACGCTGTTCGCACTGGTCGTTTGCCGAACAGGAACCGGCACAGCCGCTGCGCTGGCATCGCGAGCGCTGGGTATTGAGCGCCACGGTGGCACTGATGGTGCTGTTGTCGGCCGTGGCGATTCCGTCCTGGGCCAGCGCCATGAAGCGCACCCATACACCCACGCCGCGCACCACGATGGCGCTGGACCTGCCGGCACTGCCGGCCAACGCCACCAGCACGGCCGCGCCACCGCCGGCGTGGCAGAAGGTGGAGGTACAACCGGGGCAGACGCTTTCGGACATCTTCCAGGCGCAGGGTTTCGGCTTCAGCGAGCTGCACCAGGCCCTGACCGCCAGCGACCAGGCCAAGGCGCTGCGCAACCTGCACCCCGGCGATTCGCTGTATTTCCGCCGCGGCACCAACGGGCAGCTGCAGGGTTTCCGCTTCGACGCCAGCGCCACCGAGCGCGTCACCCTGGATTTCGACGGCGGCAAGGCCACCCGCACGGTGGCGGCGCGCGAGCTGGAACACCGCCAGCATGTCGCGCACGGCGTGATCCATTCGTCGCTGTTCGGCTCGGCCACCAAGGCCGGCCTCAGCGAGGCGATGGTGGTGAAGCTGGCCGAGGTATTCAAGTACGACATCGATTTCATCAAGGACATCCGCGAGGGTGACCGCTTCACGGTGATCTACGACACCGTCTACCGGGATGGCACCTACCTGCATTCGGGCCACATCCTGGCGGCCGAGTTCTACAACCGCGGCAAGCGGCACACCGCGTACCGCTACACCATGCCCGACGGCGACACCGGCTACTACACCGAGGACGGCCGCCCGCTGCGCACCTCGCTGCTGCGCACGCCGGTGAAATTCACGCGCATTTCATCGCGCTTCACCACCGCACGCAAACATCCCGTGCTGGGCTACACGCGCGCCCACAAGGGTGTGGACTATGCTTCGCCCAAGGGCACGCCGATCCACGCGGCCGGATCCGGCACCATCACCGTGCACGGCTGGGTACGCGGCTTCGGACGCTACATCCGCATCAAGCACAATGGCACCTATGCCACCGGCTATGCGCACATGTCCGGCTTCGCCAAGGGGCTCAAGGTCGGCAGCCATGTCAGCCAGGGCCAGGTGATCGGCTACGTCGGCATGACCGGCCTGGCCACCGGCCCGCACCTGCACTACGAGGTGCGCATCCACGGCAACCCGGTCAACCCGTTGACGGTGACCCTGCCCAAGCCCAAGCCGATGGCACCGAAGCTGCTGGCCAGCTTCAAGCAGAAAACGGCACCGATGCTGGCCCGCATGCAGCAGGTGGACGAGAACATCAAGCTGGCGCGCCGCGCATCCGCCGACGCACGCAGTGACCGCGCCGGCTGATCCGGCCGGCCGGCACGGCTCCGGCACCTGCATGGAAGAATTGGCATGAACGCGTCACGCGACGGGCTTTACGTCGGCCTGATGTCGGGCACCAGCGCCGACGCCATCGACGCCGCGCTGTGCCGCTTCGACCCGCACCCGACGCTGCTTCACGCCCACGCGCATCCGTGGCCGACGGCCCTGCGGGAGCGCCTGCTGGCCGTCGCGCAGGGCGAAGCCGGCATCGACCTGGATGCCCTGGGCCGGCTGGACACCGCACTCGGTACCGTGTTCGCCGACGCCGTGCAGGCCCTGCTTCGCGACGCGGGCGTGGACGCCGGCGCCGTGCGGGCGGTGGGTTCGCACGGGCAAACCCTGCGCCACCGCCCGCACGGCGACGCGCCGTTCACCCTGCAGCTCGGCAACCCCTGGGTGATCGCCGAACGCTGCGGCATCGACACGGTGGCCGACTTCCGGCGTGCCGACGTTGCCGCCGGCGGCCAGGGCGCGCCGCTGATGCCGGCTTTCCACGCCGCGGCGTTGGCGGTACCGGGGCATGTCCGCGGGGTGCTCAACTTGGGCGGCATCGCCAACCTGACCGTGCTGGCCGCCGACGGCACCGTATCCGGATTCGACACCGGCCCCGCCAACGGCCTCATGGACGCCTGGTGCGAACGCCACCTGGGCCGCCCGATGGACACCGACGGTGCGTTTGCCGCCCGCGGCCGACCCGATCCGGCGCTGCTCGACGCCTTGCTGTCCGATCCCTACTTCGCCGCCGCGCCGCCCAAGAGCACCGGCCGCGAACATTTCCGGCTGGCCTGGCTGGACGCGCAGCCGCGCGCGCGGACACTGCCGGCGCAGGACGTCCAGGCCACGCTGCTCGCGCTGACCGTGCGCAGCATCGCCGACGCCGTCACGCAGCACGCGAACGCGGCCGAGGACATCCTCGTGTGCGGCGGCGGGGTTCACAACGGGACATTGATGCGGGCACTCGCCGAGGCCCTGGCGCCACGGCGGGTCGTGCGCACCGACACGCTGGGTGTCGATGCCGACTATCTGGAAGCCATGGGTTTCGCCTGGCTGGCACGGCAACATCTGCTGGGGTTGCCGGGCAACCTCGCGGCCGTCACCGGCGCCAGCGGTCCGCGCGTGCTGGGCACGCGACACCCGGCACCGCGTGTCGACACGGCGACGGACACCGACCTCAGTCGGTCCGGTTGAGCGCGTCGGGATCGGCCGAGGCCAGGGCATCCAGGGCCTCCTGGAACGCCGCCGTCTCGCTGGCATCCCAGGTACCGGTCAACTGCGCCACGCTGCGGAACTCCGGCTCGTGGGACGAAAACACGTCACCGCTCATGCCCAGGCCGTAACGCAACGCATGCAGGATGACATCGTTGATGGACCACTGGCGCTCGCGCGCGAGCGACTTGATGCGCTCGGCCATGGCATCTTCGATATGGCGAACCACGATGTCCGGCATGCTGTCCCCCAGGCTCCCTGTAATCGCCGACCTGCCCCTGTCCGGGCATTATGGCGGGTTTCACCGGGGCGTCCCAGCATGCCGGGCGCGCTCATTCAGCCACCAGACGGGCAGGGCGTATCGCGTTTGTCGGCACCCACCGCCACACGCGGCCCGAGCCAGGCGAACAGCAGCAGCGCCGGGACGATGGCCAGCGTGGTGAACGTGAAGAAGCGCGCGTAACCGGCCATCGACGCCACCGGCGCCTGCGAGAACCACAGCACCAGGCTGCCCGAGACCATGCCCAGCATCTTGCCCGGCAACGTCACCAGCGAACTGAACAGGGCGTACTGGGTGGCGGTGTAGCGTTTGTTGACCAGCGCCGACAGATAGGCCACCGCCACCGTTCCCAGGAAACCACCGGACAGGTTTTCGCCGGAAATCACCACCAGGAACGTCTCCACGCTGCCCGGGTGCCAGGTCAACAGCACATACAGCAGGTTGCTTACCGCACCCAGGATCATGGCGGCCCACAGGCTGGGTTTCAGCCCCCAGCGCGCCACCGAGACGCCGCCCAGGAACGCGCCGGCAATGCCGACCCACACGCCGTACAGCTTGCTGACCGTGCCGATTTCGGTCTTGGTGAAACCGGTGGCCAGGTAGAACGGCCCGATCAGGCCGCCGGACAGTGCCTGGTCGGAGATCTTGAACAACAGGATGAAGGCCAGCAGCGCCAGCCCCAGCCAGCCCTTGTAGCGGCGGAAAAAATCCACGAACGGCGCCACCACACCCTCGCGCATGCGCGTCGCCCAGCTGCCGCCGCTCTCGCGCACCACTTCCGGCTCGCGCACCAGCAACGTGACCACCAGCGGCACGGCCATCACCGCGGCCATGACCGCGTACACCCGGCCCCAGCTCATGTGGTCGGCCATGACCAGAGCCACCGCGCCACTGACGATCAGCGCCAGCCGGTAACCGAGGATGTAGGTCGCCGCCAGCGAAGCCTGTGCCTCGGGCGGGGCGATCTCGATGCGGTAGGCGTCGATCAGGATGTCCTGGGTGGCACCGGCGAACGCGGTGAGCAGGGTCAACGCCACGAACACGCCGATGCGTTCCGGCGCCACCGCCGCCATGCCCAGCAGGCCGGCGATGACGGCGGCCTGCGACAATACCAGCCAGCCACGACGCAAGCCCAGGCGGCCCAGCACCGGCAACGTCCAGCGGTCGACCAGCGGTGCCCAGACGAATTTCAGCGAGTAGGTCATCACCGCGCCGGCCAGCAGGGTGATCTCGTCGATGCGCAGCCCGCTTTCCTTCAGCCAGAAGGCCATGGTGCCCGAGACCAGCAGGAACGGCAGGCCCGAGCCGAAACCCAGAAACAGCAGTGTCAGCGCCGACGGCTGTGCCAGCGTGTGCCAGGTCTGGCGCCAGCGCCGCCCGATCATGCGCGGTAGTCGACCGTGAACGGCGCGTGGTCGGAGAACCGCTCGTCACGGTAGATGGCACAACCGGCCAGGCGCGAAGCCAGCCCCGGCGACAGCAGCTGGTAGTCGATGCGCCATCCGACGTTGTTCTCGCGTGCGCGACCGCGGTTGGACCACCAGGTGTAGTCCTCGCCGTCGGGATGCAGCGTGCGATAGGCGTCCACCCAGCCCTTGTCCATCAGGCCATTCATCCAGTCGCGCTCGGCCGGCAGGCAGCCGGAATTCTTCTGGTTGGACTTCCAGTTGCGGATGTCCTTTTCGCTGCGCACGATGTTCCAGTCGCCGCACACGACATAGTCGCGGCCGCTGCGCAGCCAGCCATCCAGCACCCCGGCAAACCAGTCCATGATGCCGAATTTGTACTGCTGGCGCGCGTCGCCGGACGAGCCCGACGGGAAATACAACGACACCACCGACAGGTTGCCGAAACGCGCTTCCAGATAACGTCCCTCATTGTCGAAATCGGCGCGATCGAGCTTGTCCAGCACCGCATCCGGCTCGCGGCGCGCGTAGATCGCCACGCCGGAGTAGCCCTTCTTGCATTCGGCGTCGTGCAGGTAACGGTGGTACCCGGCCGGATGGAACACGGCATCGTCCAGCTGCTCGGTGCGGGCCTTGGTCTCCTGCATGCACAGGACATCCACGTCGTGGGCGTCGAACCAGTCGAACATGCCCTTGCGGGCGGCCGATCGAATGCCGTTGGCGTTGAGGCTGACGATGCGCATGCTGGGTCCTGTACGGGCGGTGGAACGCCGCAGGCGGGCGGCGCGCGGCATGATGCGGCATCATAACAATTCTCCGGCCCTCACCGGCCGTCTTTCCACACCCTCCGTGACAAATCCGCATGCAATCTTATCAACGCGATTTCATCAAGCTGGCCTTGGAGCGCGAGGTACTGCGCTTTGGTGACTTCACGCTCAAATCCGGCCGCCGCAGCCCGTACTTCTTCAACCTGGGCCGGATCGCCTCCGGCGCCGGCCTGGCCCGCCTGGGCGCCGCCTACGCCGCGCGCCTGGTCGACGACAGCCTGGACGTGGACATGCTGTTCGGGCCGGCCTACAAGGGCATTCCGCTCGCCGCCGCCACCGCCATCGCCCTGGCTGGAGCGCACGGACGCGACCTGCCGTTCGCCTACAACCGCAAGGAACCCAAGGACCACGGCGAGGGCGGTCTGCTGGTCGGCGCGCCACTGAGCGGGCGGGTGCTGGTGGTCGACGACGTCATCACCGCCGGCACGGCGGTCCGCCAATCCCTGGCCCTGATCCGTGAGCACGGCGCCACGCCGGCCGGCGTGCTGGTCGCGCTGGACCGCCAGGAGCGCGGGCAGGGCATGCACTCGGCAGCGCAGGAGATCGCCGCCGAGCACGGCATCCCGGTGCTGGCGATCGCCGGACTGGGCGAGATCATGGACTACGCCGCCGACCATCCGCGCCTGGCCGACGAGCACGCGCGCCTGTCGGCCTATCGCGACACCTACGGGGTCGCTTGACCGGCGGTCCGCGCCGTCACGGCCCATGATGCCGGGAGCGCAAACTGTGCGTTCACGCAGGGCAGCGCCGGACGGCCCGCGTATACTGCCGGCGGGGAGGCACACATGCGACTCATCATCCGGATCACCGCCATGGCCCTGGCCGGCGTCAGCGTCTGCGCGCTGGCCGGGAAGCCACCAGACCACGACGCCGCCCGGCGCTATCGCTGGGTGGACGCCGCCGGCCTGCCGCATTACAGCGACAGCCTGAACATGCAGGCGTTGAAGTTCGGCTACGACGTGATCGGACCGGGCGGCATGGTGGTGCGTCGCGTGCCGGCCGAGCCCAGTGCCGCCGAGCGCGAAGCGGCACGCGCCGAGGCCACCCGCGAAGCCCGGCGCCACCAGAGCGCGGCCGAGCGCGAGCGCAAGGACCGCCAGTTGCTGATGGCCTATCCCACCGAGGCCAGCTTCCGTAGTGCGCAACAGGCCCGCCTGGACAGCCTGGACGAGTCGATCCACACCACCCGCATCAACCTGCGTTCGCAGGAACAGAACCTGGCCCAGCTGTTGAGCCATGCCGCCGACTACGGCCGCCGCGACGACGCCGTACCCGCGGCACTGGCCAAGCGCATCGCGCACCAGCGCGAGGTGGTCGCCGGACAACGCCAGGCGCTGAAACACCGCCAGTCGGAGAAAGCCGAGGCCGAGCAGCGCGCCGCGCAGGCACTGGCACACTACCGGCAGCTGCGCGAGGCGCGCAAGGCGCGTTACGGCGGGGGCTGAAGGGGGAGGCTTGGGCTCGGGACCCGGGACCCGGGATCCGCGATTCAAATCGGATGCGGCGTGCTTGAGGGATCGGGGCTTGGGTCGGGCTGCGGGCGGGCGTTGCGGTGCGGCAAGCACCTCGAGGT
>CAZMKO010000097.1:0-8685 GCA_964566965.1 uncultured Rhodanobacteraceae bacterium | reverse complement strand
TTCTACCTGCTGACCCTGCGCTTCGGTTTCGCCGAGGACCAGAACGTGCCGCTGGGCCTGGCCAACGCCGCTCGCCAGGGCCTCGGCTTCGACATGATGGACACCACGTTCTTCCTGTCGCGCGAGACCGTCGTGGCCACCGAGCGCGCCGGCATGGCCCTGTGGCGCGACAAGCTGTTCGCCTTCATGCAGCGCAACGCCCTGCCGGCGACGGCGTTCTTCCAGATTCCCGGCAACCGGCTGATCGAGCTGGGCGCGCAAGTGGAGATCTGAGCAGTGAGCGGGTTTGGGCGAGGCAAGCTGGCCGTCCGATCCCGATGGTTGTGCCTCGGCGAATCGGGCCATCGCGGCTGAAGCCGCTCCTGCTGCAAGGAGCCGCATGGTGCAAATCCTGGGTCGGGACGGCTACTCGCCCCTCATCGCTTCACCCTCCATAATGTCCCCATGACTGACAACCGTGTTATTACCCCTGGCGCCACCGCCGAGGAAGCCGCCCTGGAGGCATCCATCCGGCCGCAGCGGCTGGATGAGTATCTGGGGCAGAAGTCGGTGCGCGAGCAGCTGGCGATCTACATCGAGGCGGCGCGGCGGCGCGGCGGGGCGCTGGACCACGTGCTCATTTTCGGCCCGCCGGGGCTGGGCAAGACCACGCTCTCGCATGTGATCGCCAACGAATTGGGGGTCAACCTGCGCACCACCTCCGGGCCGGTGCTGGAGCGGGCCGGCGATCTGGCCGCGCTGTTGACCAATCTGGAAGCCAACGACGTCTTGTTCGTGGACGAGATCCACCGTTTGTCCGCGGTCGTCGAGGAAGTGTTGTACCCGGCCATGGAGGATTTCCAGATCGACATCATGATCGGCGAGGGTCCGGCGGCGCGCTCGATCAAGCTGGATCTGCCGCCGTTCACGCTGATCGGTGCGACCACCCGTGCCGGCCTGTTGACGGGGCCGTTGCGCGACCGGTTCGGCATCATCCAGCGGTTGCAGTTCTACAGCCCCGACGAGTTGTCGGCGATCGTGCGGCGCTCGGCGCATATCCTGGAGATCGGCTGCGATGCCGACGGCGCGGCGGAGATCGCGCGGCGCGCCCGCGGCACGCCGCGTATCGCCAACCGTCTGTTGCGTCGCGTGCGCGATTATGCCGAGGTCAAGAGCGGCGGCCACATCACGCGCCAGGTGGCCGCCGCGGCCATGGACATGCTGAAGGTGGACGCCGAAGGCTTCGACGAACTGGACCGGCGCCTGCTTGGCGTCATCATCGAGCATTTCGACGGCGGTCCGGTCGGCGTGGAGTCGCTGGCCGCCGCGCTCAGCGAGGACCGCGGCACGCTGGAGGACGTGGTCGAACCGTACCTCATCCAGCAGGGGTTCCTGCTGCGCACCGCGCGCGGTCGCATGGCCAGCGCGCGTGCCTGGCGTCATCTGGGCCTGAGTCCGCCGCCGAAGCCGTCGCAGCCGGCCGACCTGTTCGTGGCTGACGACGAAGGGTAGGCGGGCGGGACGCGATCTTCGGGTCAGCCCGAGGGGCGTGTTTTGGTATCGGCCTTCGGCGGGGGGGGCGGATGGCGCGCCCATGGGCCGCGATGGCCGGGCGCCACAAACCTGCCGAGATGTGAACAAGGTCGGTCTCGCCGCTCGCGTGGCGTGGCGCTGGTGCGGTAGGCTACGCGCGACCTTTTGCGGCTGTTTCGCGAGCATGATCCAAACATCGACCGTCGCGCCCGATTTCCGCTGGCGCCTGCGCGTGTACTGGGAAGACACCGATGCCGGTGGCGTGGTTTATCATGCCGGCTATCTGTGCTTCATGGAACGCGCTCGCACCGAGTGGCTGCGTGCGCGCGGCGTGGACCAACTGGCGTTGCGCCGTGACAGCGGGCTGGGTTTCGTGGTGCGCGACATGCACATCGATTTTCTGGCCCCGGCGCGGCTGGACGATGAACTGGACGTGTCGGTTGCGGTCAAAAAGACGCGGCGCGCCAGTCTCGCCTTCCACCAGGACGTGCGGCGCCGTGCCGACCAGGCGGAGCTGGCGCGGGCCGAGGTCCGTGTCGCTTGCGTGGATCTGGCACGCATGCAGCCGGCGCCTATTCCCGACGATCTCATTGCAAGGATTTCCTGACCGATGAACGGCCATCTGAACATTCTCGAGCTGGTGTTGCATGCCAGCATCCCGGTCAAGCTGGTGCTGCTGTTGCTGCTGGCGTTCTCGTTCCTATCCTGGGTGATCATCATCCGCAAGTACGGATTGCTGAAGCGTGCCGGCGAGTCGGCGGACCACTTCGAGGAGCGTTTCTGGTCCGGCGGCGACCTGGCCGGCCTGTTCCGCGACGTGAACGCGCGCGGCGAGGATATCAGCGGCCTGGAATCGGTATTCAAGGCCGGCTTCCGCGAATTCGCGCGCCAGCGCCAGCGCAAGAAGGGGCTGGTCGATCCGCGCAACATGATCGAAGGCACCGAGCGCGCCATGCGCGTGGCCGGCACGCGCGAGGTCGAGCGGCTGGAGCAGAATCTGGAATTTCTGGCCAATGTCGGCTCGATCAGCCCGTACATCGGCCTGTTCGGCACCGTCTGGGGCATCATGGCGGCGTTCCAGGGCCTGGGCGCGGTCAAGGAGGCGACCATCGCCATGGTCGCACCGGGCATTTCCGAGGCCCTGGTGGCCACCGCCATGGGCCTGTTCGCGGCCATTCCGGCGGTATGGGCCTACAACCGCTACGCCACCTCGGTGGACAACGTGGCCAGCCGCTACGACACCTTCCAGGAGGAATTTTCCTCCATCCTGCAGCGCCAGCTTCACGCCGACGACGACGCCTGAGGGCCGACCATGCGAACCGCCTCCAAACGCCAGCGCCGACAGCGCCGCCTGAAGGCCGAGATCAATGTGGTGCCCTACATCGACGTGATGCTGGTGCTGTTGATCATCTTCATGGTGACCGCGCCATTGCTCAATACCGGCGTGGACATCCAGTTGCCGCAGGCCGCCGCCAAATCGTTGCAGAACGACAACGAGCCGGTGCTGATCAGCGTCGACCAGGAGGGCCAGTTGTACCTGACCCTGGGCGGTGAGCCGCGCGAGAAGATCGACGCCGACGACCTGGTGCAGAAGGTGCGCGCGTTTGTCAGCAACAACCCCAAGGTGTCGGTGCTGGTCGGCGGCGACAAGCGGGTCGACTACGGGCGCATCTACCAGGCCATGGTGCTGCTGCAGCAGGCCGGGGTGCCGCACGTGGGCCTGATGAGCCAACCGGCATCCGATGCGGATGCGCAAGATGGCGGAAAGTAAGCACACTCCGGCAGCGGTCCTGTGGTCGGCACTGCTGCATCTGGGCCTGGCCGGCTTCCTGTTCCTGACCACGATCTCGTGTACCACGTGGGAGCACGTGTTCGTCACGTTGCACCTGCCGGAAAACTGGAACCCGGTGACCTGCACCAAGCCGTTGTCGCTGAAGGGTCCGGTGATCGACGCGACCCTGGTGGGCGAGTCCGGCGCGCCGTTGCCGCCGCCGACGAAAAAGGCCGAGACCCAGGCCAGCGTGCCGCCACCCAAGCCCTCCAAGCCGGTGGTCAAGCAGGAAAAACCCAAACCGGCACCGCTCAAGGAGTTGCCGCCGCCGCCCAAGCAGCCGGACGTCAAGGACCAGGAAAAGGTCGTCGCCGAGGCCCAGCAGAAGGCCGAGCAGGCCAAGCGCGAACAGAAGGAACGCGAAAAACAGCGCATGGCCGAGCTGGAGGCCGAGCAGCGCGAGCAGCAGAAGAAGCTCGACGACATCTTCAAGCAGCTGGACCAGGCCAAGCAGAGCCGCGAGCATGCCAGCAAGCAGAGCAAGCTCGAGCAGCAGAAGCTGGCGCAGCTGAAGGATCTCAAGGAAAAGACCGACGCCAAGGCGCCGCCGCGCGAAGAGGGCGTCAAGCAAGCCGACAAGGCGCAAAGCGGCAACAACGGCAGCGACGACGATGCCTACAAGGCCGCTGTTCAGAACGCGGTCACGCAGGCGTGGCTGCGGCCGGATAACATTCCAGCCGGGAGTGTCTGTCCGATCCACATCGTGCAGATTCCCGGTGGGCAGGTGGTCAGCGTCAGCATCGGATCGCAATGTCCGTTCGACGAGGCCGCCAAGCGATCCGTGAAAAACGCGGTGCTGAGGGCGCAGCCGCTGCCGTACAAGGGCTACGAAGACGCCTTCCGTACCGACATCACTCTCAATTTCACCGTCGAGGACTGAGCATGACGCGCAGCATGAACAAACACGCGACCTTCCTCCTGCTTTGGGTGGCGTGCCTGGTTTTCGCGGCCACGGGAAGTGTCCGGGCGCAGAGCCTCAGCATCGACATCGTCAACGGCACCAAGTCGGCCACGCCGATCGCCGTGGTGCCGTTCGACACCGGGGAGGCCGGCACGCCGCCCAATACCGACGTCGCCGACGTGGTCGGCATGGATCTGGCGCGCAGCGGCAAGTTCCGCACGCTGGACAAGAACGACCTGGTGGCCCGGCCGCATCGCGGCGGGGACATCAAGTTCGCGGCCTGGAAGCTGCTCAAGCAGGACTACATCGTGGTCGGCCACCTCGAGGCCGCCGGTGACGGCGCCTACAAGGTGACTTTCGAGCTGTGGGACGTGAACCGCCAGGAAAAACTGCTGGACCAGTCCTACACCGCCGCCGGCAGCGATCTGCGCGGTGTCGGCCACCAGATCGCCGACGCCATCTTCGAGAAGATCACCGGCATTCCGGGTGCCTTCTTCACACGCATCGCCTACGTGACCTCGCAGGGCACCAGCCCGGACATCACCTATTCGCTGATTGTGGCCGATTCCGACGGCTACAACCCGCAGGTGGTGGTGCGCTCGCACGAGGCGCTGTTGTCGCCCTCGTGGTCGCCGGACGGCAACCAGCTCGCCTACGTGTCTTTCGAGAGCGGCGACTCGGCCATCTATATCCAGAACCTGGCCACCGGCTCGCGGCGGCAAGTGTCGGCCCGCAAGGGCATCAACGGCGCGCCGGCGTTTTCGCCCGACGGCAGCAAGCTGGCGGTGTCATTGTCGTATGTCGGCAATCCGGAGATATTCGTCATCGATTTGGCCTCGGGCAATGAAACGCGCCTGACCAACAATTATTCCATCGACACCGAACCGGAATGGATGCCCGACGGCCAGAGCCTCCTGTTCACGTCCGATCGTGCCGGCAAACCGCAGATCTACAAGGTTTCGGCCAGCGGAGGTTCACCTGAGCGCGTTACCTTCAAGGGGTCGTACAATTCCAACGTGTCCGTGGGCTATCAGGGCAAGCAGCTGGCCATGGTACGTGGCAGCGGGAACGTGTATCGTATTGCTGTCATGGATCGCAGCCTGGGCGGACAAGAGCAATTCGTCTCCCCCGGAAATTTTGACGAGGACCCCAGCTTTGCACCGAATGGAAGCATGCTTTTGTACGCGGCGACCCAGGGAGAGCGCGGCGTGCTTTATGCAGTATCGGCGGACGGGAACGTGCGCCAGCGACTGGTCTTGTCGCATGGTGATGTCCGCTCGCCTGCATGGGGGCCGTTCAGGCCACATCAGTAGCCAATAACAAGAAACCCGCCGGCTCGCCGGCAAACAACAACCACTTCGGACTTCCACACAGTTGAAGGAAAGAGCCATGAACAAGAGTGTTCGTCTTACCCTGGTCGCATTGACGTGTGCCCTCGGCGTCGCCGCCTGCAGCAAGAAGCAGGAAACCAAGCCGACCCAGCCGACCGAGCAGCCGACCCAGCCGACCCAGACCCAGCCCTCGCAGGCGACCGGCTACACCCCGGCCGACCTCAACAGCGATGCGTGCCTGCGCCAGCGCGTGGTCTACTTCGATTTCGACCAGACCGAGATCAAGCCGGAATTCCAGCAGATCATGGCCTGCCACGCCAAGTACCTGCAGGATCGTCCCAGCGCCCACATGCGCCTGGAAGGCAATGCCGACGAGCGTGGTTCGCGTGAATACAACCTGGGCCTGGGCGAGCGCCGTGCCAAGGCCGTGGAAAGCGCCCTGGAAGCCAATGGTGCCTCCTCCAGCCAGATCGACGTGATCAGCTACGGTGAAGAGCGTCCGGTTTGCCGCGAGCACACTGACAGCTGCTGGTCCAAGAACCGTCGCGTCGAGATCGTCTACACCGCCGAGTAATGAGACAGCCCATGACCGTGACCATCAAGTCATGGGCCGGCACAGGCGCGATGGCCGTCCTTGCGGCGGCCATCGCGTTTTCCGTTGGCCGGCCCGCTCAGGCACAGGACGCCCCGTCCGCCACCGGTTCGTCCGGTGCGAGCCGTACCGGCACGGCGCTGGTCAACCAGATGGAAATGCTCAAGCAGCAAAATCGTGAGCTGCTGGGGCAGGTCGAGACGTTGCAACATCAGATCGACCAGTTGAAGGAAATCAACAAGGAGCAGTACATCGCGTTGGATACGCGCATCAAGCGGCTGGAAAAGGGGGGCGCCAGCTCCTCCGCCGAGGATGCCGATGGCGAGGCGGCGCCGGCCGGCGATGCCAGTGCCGCGGCCGCGGCCTCCAGCGCTTCCGCCGAGACGGAAGCGAACGAGGCGCCGGCGGCGGATGCTTCGTCGGCACCGGCCGAGGCCGCCTCGGCAGCGCCCAGCAGCGAGGACGCCAAGGCGGCCTATGCCAGCGCCTTCGATGCCCTGCGGGCGGGTGACTTCGTGAAGTCCTCGCGCGCCTTCCGTGAATTCACCGAGCAGTACCCGGACGACAAGCTCACCCCCAATGCGTGGTACTGGCTGGGCGAGTCGTACTACATCACGCAGAACTACAAGCAGGCCCTGGCCGCCTTCGACAAGGTGCTCAAGCAGTTCCCCGACAGCGGCAAGGCATCGGGAGCATTGCTGAAAAAGGGTTACAGCCAGTACGCCCTGGACGATGTCGACGCGGCCGAGGCCACGTTGCAGTCGGTGGTCAAGCGTTACCCGGATTCATCCTCGGCACGCCTGGCCAAGCAGCGTCTGGAAGACATCCGCCTGCAGCAGCAATTGAAGTGATGAATTAATATTGCCGGCATGAACGATTCCGTGCCGACGACCGACGCGGCCGCGCCGACGCGCGCGCCGCGTCTTCGCATCAGCGAAATATTCCATTCCATCCAGGGCGAGGCCGATGCCGTCGGCTGGCCCACCGTGTTTGTGCGCCTGACCGGCTGCCCGTTGCGCTGTGTCTGGTGCGACACCGAATACGCGTTCCACGGCGGGCAGTGGCACGACATCGACGCCGTCCTGGCCGAGGTCGCCGGCTACGGGGCGCGACACGTTTGCGTCACCGGCGGTGAGCCGCTGGCCCAGAAGCGCTGTCTGATCCTGCTGGAGCGGTTGTGCGACGCCGGCTACGAGGTGTCGCTGGAGACCTCCGGGGCGGTCGACGTCGGCCCCGTGGATGCGCGCGTGCGCAAGGTGCTGGATCTCAAGGCGCCGGGTTCGGGCGAGAGCGCGCGCAACCTGTGGAGCAATCTCGAACACCTCGAGCCGCACGACCAGGTCAAGATGGTGCTGGCCGACCGCGCCGATTACGACTGGGCCTGCGAGATGCTGCGAAAACACGATCTTGCCGCGCGCGGCACGGTGCTTTTGTCGCCGGTGGCCGGCAAACTCGAGCCGCGCCGGCTGGCCGAGTGGATCCTGGCGGACCGCTTGCCGGTGCGCCTGCAGGTGCAATTGCACAAGTACCTGTGGGGCGATGTGCCCGGGCATTGACCCGCAGGGTGGGCCGTGGCCCACCATGACGCCCGATGGGCCACGGCCCACCCTACAGCTGGACTGGTATGGAAATGACCGAAACAACTTCTCCGCGCAACGCCGTCGTCCTGGTATCCGGTGGCATGGACTCGGCTGTCACCATGGCCATGGCGCGTGACAGGGGGTTTGCCGTGTACGGCCTCAGCGTGGCCTACGGCCAGCGCCACCAGTCCGAGCTGGCGGCGTCGGAGCGGGTATGTCGCATGCTGGGCGCCGTGGCGCACAAGACCGTCGGGGTGGACCTGCGCAGCATTGGCGGCTCGGCCCTGACCGCCGACATCGATGTGCCCGAAGACGCCGTGGATGGCGACGCGGGGCACGTGCCGGTCACCTACGTACCGGCTCGCAACACCATCATGCTGTCGGTGGCGCTGGGCTGGGCCGAGGTACTGGGTGCCGCCGACATCTTCTGCGGTGTCAACGCGGTGGACTATTCCGGCTATCCCGATTGCCGCCCGGCCTTCCTGGATGCGTTTCAACGGCTGGCCAATCTGGCCACCGTGGCCGGCGTGGAGGGCGCGGGCATTCGTGTGCATGCACCATTGATGTCCATGAGCAAGGCCGACATCGCGCGTGAAGGCGCGCGCCTGGGCGTGGATCTGGGTCAGACCGTCAGCTGCTATCAGGCCGATGCCGAGGGACGCGCCTGCGGTCACTGCGACGCCTGCCTGTTGCGCGCGGCCGGATTCCGCGATGCGGGCCTCGCCGACCCGACGCACTATCGCTGAGTCGCGGAACCCGTTAGAATCCCCGGCTTCGGTCGTCGCCCCGGCCGCCGTTTCGGCGCCCACGGTGTGACCGACCTTTTTCGGGGCCGTTAGCTCAGTTGGTAGAGCACCGGACTTTTAATCCGATGGTCATTGGTTCGAATCCAATACGGCCCACCATGACGACGCCCGCGCAGCCATGTGCCGCGCGGG
>CAZMKO010000096.1:0-8714 GCA_964566965.1 uncultured Rhodanobacteraceae bacterium | reverse complement strand
CAGTGTCCCAGCAACTGCTGGCGCTCGGCCAGCAGGTTGTCGAAAGCGTTGCGGGCCAGCGGACGGCAGAACAGGTAGCCCTGCAGTTCGTCGCATTGCTGCCGACGCAGAAAATCGAGGTGTGCCTCGCTTTCCACGCCCTCGGCCACGACCAGCCGGTTGAGGCTGTGCACCATGTCGATGGTGGCCTTGACGATGGCCTCGTCGTCGGGGTCGACGCCGATGTTGCGGACGAAACTCTGATCGATCTTGACGCGATCGGCAGGCAGTTTCTTCAGATAATCCAGCGACGACTGCCCGGTGCCGAAGTCGTCGATGGCAATACGACACCCGATCTCGTGCAACGCATGCAGGTTTTCCACCAGGTGCGGCACGGACTTCACGCTGATGCTCTCGGTAACTTCCAGTTCCAGGCTGCCGGCAGCAAGCCCGCTCTCGGCCAGCACCGAGCGCACGATGGCCGGCAGGCCCGGCTGCATCAGCTGCATCGCCGACAGGTTGACGCCTACCCGCAGCGGCATCCCGTACCGCTGATGCCAGCGCGCCGTGGCCTCGCAGGCCGTGCGCAGCACCCATTCGCCGATGCTGATGATCAAGCCGGTGTCCTCGGCGATCGGGATGAAAAAGCCGGGGCTGATGGTGCCGAGTTCCGGGTGCTCCCAGCGCACCAGCGCCTCCATGCCCACGATGTCCTCGGTGACGGCATCCACCTGCGGCTGGTAGTGCAGGCGCAGCTCGCCGTTCTTCTCGGCCTGGCGCAGTTTGCTTTCCAGGGCCACGCGCTGCTGGTGCGACTTGTCGGGCATCGCCACGTATTCCTGGTAACCGTTGCGCCCCCGCCCCTTGGCGTTGTACATCGCCACGTCCGCGTGCTTGAGCAGGTTTTCGGCGTTGGCCGCATCGTCGGGATAGAAACTGATGCCGATGGAGGCGGTGATGTGCAACTCGGAACCGTCCTCGAGCATCAGCGGCGCATCCATCAGGCGCACGATCTTTTCGGCGATGCGCAGCACATCCTCGCGCAACGCGATGTGGCGCAGGATCAGCGTGAATTCGTCACCGGCGTAGCGCGCCACCGTGTCCGAGGCGCGCACGCTGCCACGCAGGCGCTTGGCCACGGCGATCAGCACTTCGTCGCCGACCGAATGCCCGAGCGAATCGTTGATGCTCTTGAAGCGGTCCAGATCCACGAACAGCACCGCGAACCGCTCGCCGGTACGTCGCGCCTCGCGCAGCGTGGTCTCCAGACGGTCATTGAAGAGCAGCCGGTTGGGCAGGTGCGTGAGACCGTCCAGCAGGCCGTGGGCCATGCCCTGTTGACGCGCGCGGTCCAGCTCCATGTCGAACGCGAAGCGGGTCGCCGCCGCACGCAACGTTTCCGGCACCAGCGCGTCGGAACGCCACGGCTTGCGGCTGCCGGCCAGCAGGGCACCCAGGATGTTCTTGCGCTCGTCCACCAACGGCAGGCCCGCGAACGCGCTGAAACCCATCGCCGCAACAAAAGCGTCGGAACCGGCCAGCCGCGTGGCGTCCTGTGAATGGATCAGGGTGTCGCCATCCAGCACCAGGCGCAACGCCGGCTGTTCCAGAACGTCCGGCAAGTCGTCCGCCGCCGCCGGCGATTCGCGATACGCCTGCACCCAGGTTTCGGTCTCGCCACTGGCTTCGGGCAACGCCGCGTACACGCCGATGAAGTCCAGCGGCAGGGTGGCCAGGAGCAGACGCGCCGCCTCGCGTATGCCGCTGTCGCCGCTGCCGCACACATGCAGGCGCGCCAACAGGTTCAACATCACCCGGGCATGCGCGACATGGCCGTGTGGTTGCAGGGAGGTGACATGGAACGGTGTTTCGCCATCGGTGACGGCCCGGGTCGTGGCGCGCATCAGGTCGCGGCGGCCGTCCCGGCGCGGGCGCCGCACGATGCGCTCGGACACGCCGTCGCGGGCCAGCTCCGCCATCAGCAGGTCCGCCTTCGGCGCACCTTCCCCCAGCAAACGCGACAACGGCTGCGTTCGCGCGGCGGCGACATCGAAACCGGTACCGTCGAGATAGGCCGGATTGACATCCAGCACCCGGCCGTCCGGATCGGACACGACCCATTCCTCGCCACCGTGCTCGAACGCAAAGTGGTACCCGGCTCTCGGCATGATGGCATCGGCACCGGCCATGGCCGGTGCCACGGTCGGCACCGCGGCCCGCCGTGGCGCTCCCAGGCACTCGCGCACCGCCCGCAGTGCCGCGTCCGGTTGCACCGGCACCGCCAACCAGCCGGCGACATCACGATATGAATTGTCCGCGTCCCACACCCGATGCGCCGGATGATGCGCCGGCAGACCGAGGATCGGCACCCCGGCATACACCGCCGTCGCACGCAACCAGTCGCAGAAGGCCTGCACGTCGCGTGCCTCGCCGCAAAACTCCAGCAGCACCAGGTCCAGCGGCGGGTGTTCAACCAGCAGCGCGCGGGCCTGATTCACGTCACGGGCGGCATGAATGGTATCCAGCCCGTCGGCGTCCAGCACGTTGAACAGGGCGCGCCGATCGTCGCGCTCGGTGGTCACGATGAGTATGGCCGGGCCGCCGGCCGCCGGGGACTCGGCCATGCTCATCGCACCCAGCGCCCGTCACGCAGGCGCAAACGGGCGGTCGGCTCGCCCGCGTGGCTGATGGTTCGGGCCAGCGGCCCCAGCGAGGCGGCCATGGCCGGACCGTCGCTGAACAGCACCACGCGACGCACCACGCCGTCGGCGGCACGCCCGAGGCGCTGCAACACACTCATTTCCGCGGGGCCCAGCGGCACCTTCAATCCCGGCAGCAGGTAGATGCCGAAATGTCGGCTGCGCTGCGCATGGCGCAGGGTGTCGGCGGCCCGCAGGCATCCCGGCACGCACACACCGCGGTCGCGGAGGCTCTTCAGTCCCTCGCCCCGGCGCCAGACGTACACCGCCTGGCCGCTGTGCCGGATATGCAGGCGAAACTGTTCGATCAGGGCTTCCGGCCGCGGCGATTCCAGCACGACCACGGGCGTGTCCGCATCCAGGATGCGGTCAAACAGGTTCTTTCCCGTCTGCACGGGGATCGCTTCCATCGTCATGCTCTGTTTGCACACCACACTCGGAGAACCCGGACGGCCCGAACGCACGCCGGCCAGCATCACACTAGCACCGCCCCCGCGCGCATAACCGGACGTCGATCGCAAATCTTTCCGTCCGCCGCGCGTGCCTTGAACCTCGCATTCGCCAGAGGCTCGCGGTATCGTGATTGCCCGTTCCACACGAGCTGGCTCGAACATGTTCGAAGGGCTGCGTTTCACCCACTGGAATACCTCGCACGATGCCGATGGCGTCGTCACACTGGGCCTGGACCGTGCCGACAGTGCGGTCAACGCGATTTGCCGCGCCATGCTGGAAGAGCTGGACGTGATCCTGGAGCGTCTGGAAATCGAACGTCCGGCGGGGGTGGTGATCCATTCGCTGAAGGACGGCGGGTTTGCCGCCGGCGCGGACATCCGTGAATTCGTCCGCTACGAGGCCGAAGGCAGCGTGCGGGACAACATCGAGTACGGCCAGCGTGTCTACGAGCGTCTGGCTCGCCTGCCCTGCACCACCGTGGCCGCCATCCACGGTCACTGCATGGGCGGCGGTACCGAACTGGCCCTGGCCTGCCGCCAGCGCGTGGCGGTATCGGCCCCGGACACGCGCATTGGCCTGCCGGAAGTGATGCTGGGCATCCACCCGGGCTGGGGCGGCACCGCGCGCCTGCCCCGCCTCATCGGCGCCTCGGCCGCGCTCAAGGCCATGCTGACCGGCAAACCGTTTTCGGCATCCAGGGCCCGCGCCGCCGGCCTCCTGGACCGGACCGTCGATCACCGCGACGCGCTGCTCGAAGCCGCCGCCGACCTGACCCGGCACCCGCGCAAGCGGCCGTTCGGCCAGCGCTTCACCGCCTGGGGCAGCAACATCTGGCCGGTACGCCAGGTAATGGCTCCGATGGTGCGCAAGCAGACCGCCGCCAAGGTCCGCAAGGCGCACTACCCGGCACCGTACGCCCTGATCGAGGTGTGGCGCCGCGGCGGCGCCGACATCCGCCAGCGACTGAAGCTGGAGGCGCGCTCGGTTGCCCGGCTGGCGCAAAGCGCCACCGCACGGCAATTGATCCGGGTGTTCTTCCTGCAGGAACAACTCAAGAAACAGGGTGCCGATACCGATCACGGTATCCAGCATGTGCATGTGATCGGCGCCGGCGTGATGGGCGGCGACATCGCCGCCTGGAGCGCATGGAAAGGGTTCGACGTCACGCTGCAGGACCGCGAAATGCGCTTCATCGAACCGGCCCTGGAACGCGCCGGGAAGCTGTACGAGAAAAAATCGCGCGGCGACACCGACCGCGCCGCGGCCGCGCGCGGCCGCCTGCAGGCCGATGTCGAAGGCAGCGGCGCCGCGCGCGCCCAGCTGGCCATCGAGGCCATCTACGAAGACGCCGAGGCCAAACAGACGCTTTACGCCACCGTCGAGCCGGCACTCGGCAACGACGGCATCCTGGCCAGCAACACGTCCAGCATCCCGCTGGATGCATTGCGGGAAGGACTGGCCCGCCCGGAACGCTTCCTTGGCCTGCACTTCTTCAACCCGGTGGCGCAGATGCCGCTGGTGGAGGTGGTGCGGCACGACCGGCTTGATGGCGCCGTGGAAAAACGTCTGCTGGCCTTCTGCCGGGCCATCGGCAAGCTGCCCGTCCCGGTGCGCGGCACCCCCGGCTTTCTGGTCAACCGCATCCTCATGCCCTACCTGCTGGAAGCCATCCGCATGCATCACGAAGGTGTGCCCGGCCCGGTGCTGGACAAGGCGGCGAAACGCTTCGGCATGCCGATGGGTCCGATCGAGCTGGCCGACACCGTGGGGCTGGACGTGTGCGCCTCGGTGGGCAAGGAACTGGGGCCGTTCCTGGGTCTGGAGATTCCGCCGGATCTCGACCAACAGCTGGAAAACGGCAAACGCGGCAAAAAGGACGGCCAGGGCTTCTACACCTGGGAAGACGGCAAGGCGCAAAAACCCGACGTGGACAAGGGCTACACCGCGCCGGCGGACATCCAGGACCGGCTGATCCTGCCGATGCTGAATGAGGCGGTGGCCTGCCTGCACGACCGCGTGGTCGACACGGCGGACCTGCTCGACGCCGGCGTCATCTTCGGCACCGGCTTCGCCCCGTTCCGCGGCGGCCCCATCCAGTACATCCGCGATACCGGGGCGGACACGTTGCGCACCCAGCTGGAAACCCTGGCCGAGCGCCATGGCGAGCGGTTCCGGCCACGCGAAGGCTGGGATGCCGACGCCCTGCGCGCGGCGCCGGCCACGGTGCCCGGCGACTGAACACCACGGGGACACCCGATCATCCGCGGACGATCTGCCGCAAATCGGCATGACACGCTTCACAATCGGATAAAGTGATCCGGTACGGAGACAACGGGGAGCAGCGGATGCCAAACGGGTCACTGGTCGCCGGCGGGAGGGTCGGCACAATCGGTGGCTTGGAACAGGGGTGAGACATTCACTTCTTGAAGGGGACAAGCACATGAAGAATCTGACCAAATGCGTGCTGACCGCGATCGCGGCCGGCGTCATCTGCGGCTGCGCCGGCAACATCCAGACATTCGTCGATCCCGGTTACCACCACGCCGACTGGAACACCATCCAGCCGGCGCCGGCACCGATTCCAGTGAAATTGGCGGTGCAGTTCCAACAGAACGGCCAGCCGATGGCCTCGGTGGATCCGGGCCTGCGCCAGGACGTGGTGCAAGCCCTGCGACGCAGTCAGGTATTCAACCCGGTCGACGACGATTCCGCCACCGGAACGCTGACCGTCACCGCCAACAACCTGGCCAATCTGGACGCGGCCAAGAGCAAGGGGCGCAGCGCGGCGTACAGCTTCGGCAGCAATGGCTCCACGGTCGAGGACAACTACGTCTTCGACATCGCCTACCAGGACGGCAACGGCCGCAGCTTCGACCACAGCTACGACCACCGCCTGGTGTCCACGCTGGGCAAGACCGAAGCCCCCGAGGGCATGCAGCCAACCACCCTGGCAGCCGGCTTCCAGCAGGTCGTGCAGGATGTGGTGCTGAACTTCATCCAGGACTGGCAGGCCGGCGCGGTGGCGAGCAACCGCTGACCCGCGAACCATACGTACGGGACAAGGAATGTCCCCTGCCCGCCTCCCGGGGCACCTCGAAACCCCGGGTTTTCATCAAGGCCGCTGCAGGAGCGCTGGAAGGCGCAACCGGTAACGCGGGAAAATGGCGTGTCCTGCGGCAAGATGGGTCGCGGCTTCTACCGCTCCTGCACATGATCGGGAGTTTTCGAGGTTCCCCTTGGGAGCCTAGGCGGTGGCCAACACCGCCACGGCGGCCACCGCAAGGACCAGGCCGAAACGGTTCAGCCGGCCCGGCCGCTCCCCGAATGCCCAGGTGCCGACCAGCGTGGCCACGACGATCACGCCGATGTTCATGGCCGAAAACACCAGCGCCGGATCCGACGCCAGGTGCCGGTGGGCCTGGATGTAGAAAAGAATATTGCCGAAATTGAATCCGCCCAGCGCCAGTGCGAATGCGGCGTGCCGCCACGCCCAGCGCGCCCTCCCCGCCAGGTACAGCCACAGCACGTACGCCGACGCCAACACCAGTGCCAGCACGAAGGTGGCGAACAACACGTCGGCGAACGGCACGCCCGTGGACTGCGCCATGCGCTTGAACAGGATGTCGATCACACCGGTGCCGACAAACACGACGGCCGGCCACGGCCAGCCGCCGGACGCCTGGCCATCCGTGCGGGCGACATCCCGACGTGCCACGATGCAGGCCATGGCCAGCAGGCCCAGCAACATGCCACCCCCCTTCTGCCAGGTCAGTGCCTCCCCGAACAACGTGAAAGCGGCCAGCAACGGCAGAATCAGCGAAAGGCGCTGCGCCGCATCGGTGCGCACCACGCCCGCCCGCTGCACCGAGCGTGCCAGCACCAGGAACATGCCCGGCAACAGGACGCCCAGTCCGAGCAATACCACCCAGGTGCCGTCACCGGCCGACTGCCAGAGCAGCGCCGTTTGGGGCCGCAACAGGCCCAGACACAACGCACCGGCAACCAGGTAGTTGCCCGCGATCGCCTGGCGCACGTCCACCCGCCAGCGCGGTGCGAGTTTCAGCAGCACGGACACCGTGACGCTGCAAGCGACGCTGAGCCAGATGTATTCCACGGCCGGCCGGCGCTACCAGACCAGGTCGTCGGGCACGCCATCGTCCGGCGCCTGCGCACCCGGATCCACCGCCAGGGCGACATGCTCCGGCGCCACGGCCCGTACCGCTTCCAGCACCTCGGCCGTGACCACCAGGTAACGTCCGCCCTGCTGCACCACGCCCAGTTCACCGGCGTTGATGCGCTTCAGCTGTCCGGCATCGACATACACCCGGCGAATCTTGCCGCCGTATTCGAAATGTCGCGCGTGCTCGGCATCCGCCTTGTTCAGGGCCTTGCCCCGCAACAGGGCCTGCAGGCGTTGCTTGCGTTCGCGGCGTGCCCTGGCCTCGGCTTCGGCCTCGGCCTTGGCCTGTTTGCGCTCCCGTGCCTCGGTGCGCGCGCGCATCGCGTAGGCACGCGCCAGGTCGATGTCCCCGTCGGTCCGTTTTCCGCCGGCCCCGGACTTCGCGGCCGACGGCTTGCCACCCTTGCCGCCTTTGCCGCCTTTGCCGCCGCGGCCGCGAGGCGGCTTGTCCTTGCGCACCTGCTTGACGATGCCACTCTTGAGCAGCTGGTCACGTAGTGAATCAACCATGCATGTGTTCCTCGTCCTTCACGAGCCCGCGACGTATCGATGACGCCCGGGCCGGCGGCTCAATAATGTGGCGGGGGCGGCTCGTCGTGGGGGTTGTCGCCCAGCGCGCTGCGCATCGAGGCCAGCTCCGAGCGCAAGTCGTGCAGGGCCTGCTCCAGTGCCAGCAGCCGTCGTGACTGGGTGGCATCGGCATCGGCCAGTGCGCCCACCGTATCGTCGATGAAAGTCAGGCGCGTCTCCAGATCGTCGATGCGCGCCACCAGGCCGGACTCACTCATGCGTGTCTCCGGGCGACTGCACGCTGCGACCGCGTCCGATACCGTAATAACCGATGCCGGCCGCCTCGATCGCCGTCGGTTCGTACAGGTTGCGACCATCGAACATCACCGCCGGTGCCGTCAGGGCCTCGCGGATACGCGCGAAATCGGGGCTGCGGAACACCTTCCACTCGGTGACCACCACCAACGCGTCGGCACCTTCCAGGGCATCGTAGGCGCCCTCGCACAGCACCAGATCGTCACGTTCGCCGTAGATGCGGCGCGCCTCGTCGCGTGCTTCCGGATCGAAGGCCCGCACCGTCGCCCCGGCCTCCCACAATGCCTCCATCAGGTAGCGGCTGGGCGCTTCGCGCATGTCGTCGGTGTTGGGCTTGAACGCCAAACCCCACAAGGCCACCGTGCGGCCTTCCAGCTTGCCGCCGAAATGCCGCTGCATCAGCTCGAACAGGTGCCGTTTCTGCGTGGCGTTGACCGCTTCCACCGCCTCCAGCAGACGCGCCTGGTAATCGTGCGCACGTGCCGTGCGCTCCAGCGCCTGCACGTCCTTGGGAAAGCACGAACCGCCGTAGCCGGCGCCCGGATAAATGAAGTGGTAGCCGATGCGCGGGTCCATGC
>CAZMKO010000095.1:0-8765 GCA_964566965.1 uncultured Rhodanobacteraceae bacterium | reverse complement strand
GGAACAGCGTGCTGTCGATGGCCATGGTGCCGGTCACGGCAATGCCGTAGGCGCCCGCCAGTGCGTTGGAAGAACCAAAGCCCACCACCACCAGGATCACCGCCACCAGCAGGAAGCGGTTGATCCACGGCAGGTAGATCTGGCCGATGGCGTCCGGCGAGGTATGCACGATCTGCATGCGCGGCAGGAAACCCAGCTGAATGGCCTGGCGGGTGATGGAGAAGGCCCCGGAAATCACCGCCTGGGAGGCGATCACGGCGGCCATGGTGGCCAGCACGATCATCGGATAAAGACCCCAGGCCGGCACCGCGTGGTAGAACGGATTGACCGCCGCCTCGGGTTCGTGCAGCAGGTTCGCCGCCTGACCGAAGTAGTTCAACAGCAGGCCCGGCATCACGAAACCGTACCAAGCGGTGCGAATGGACGTGCGCCCGAAGTGTCCCATGTCGGTGTAAAGCGCTTCGGCACCGGTCACACACAGCACCACGGCGCCCAGGATCACGAAACCGCCCCAATGGTGGTGTGTGAAAAACGCCACCGCATACCAGGGATTCAGCGCGCGCAGCACCGCCGGGTGCTGGATGATGTTCCAGAGGCCGATGGTCCCCAGAGCCACAAACCACAACACCATGACCGGCCCGAACACACGCCCCACCTTGGCCGTGCCGTGTTTTTGTACCCAGAACAGCAGCAGCAGGACCAGCACCGCCAGCGGCACCACGTAGTCGTCGAAGCGCGTGGTGGCCACCTCCAAGCCTTCCATCGAGGACAGCACGGTGATCGACGGGGCGATCACGCCGTCGCCGTAGAACAACGCCGCGCCAAGCACCGCTGCCAACACCACGAAGCGGCGCAGGCGCGGCGATCCGCGCGAGGCCCGTTGGGCCAGAGCCATCATGGCCATGATACCCCCCTCGCCGCGGTTGTCGGCACGCATGATGAAGCTGACGTATTTCACCGCTACCACCAGAACCAGCGACCAGGTGATCAGCGAAATCACCCCCAGAACGTTGATTTCCGTGACCGACATGCCGTGTACGCCCCCGAAGGCTTCCTTCAGGGTATAAAGGGGACTGGTGCCGATGTCGCCGAAGACCACGCCGATGGCGCCGAGCACGAGAGCACGACGGCTCCCGTGTGCAACCTGTTCGTCACCCAACGGGGCGGGTGCGGAACTGTGCTCGTCACTCATGAAAACTCCGGATATGCGGTTCAGCCGCCCAGGGCGGCTCGCAGGGATTTGCGGATGATGGCCTCGGCATTGTCGCCCTCGGCCGCCGCCTTGGCCACCAGCCGGGCCGCCTCGGCCGGCTTGTAGCCCAACTGCTGCAGGGCCACCTCGGCCTCGCCCCGCGCCCCGCGCACCGCCGGCGCGGCGCCCGCGGCAGCGCCGGGCAACGTGGCGGCCGGCGCATCGATGCGGTCGCGCATCTCCATCACGATGCGCTCGGCAGTCTTCTTGCCGATGCCGGGGATGCGCGTCAATGCCTTGGCGTCACCCTCGTGCACCCGGCGCGCGAACTCCTCGGCCGAGGCGCCCGACAGCACCGCCAGCGCGATCTTGGCGCCGATGCCGCTGATCTTCAGCAGCTGCCGGAACAACTGCCGCTCCGGTTCGCTGCCGAAACCGTACAGCACCATGGCGTCGTCGCGCACCACCATGTGCGTGAGCAGCGTCACCTCCCGGCCTGCCGGCGGCAGGTCGTAGATGGTGGACATGGGCGCTTCCAGCTCGTAACCCACCCCCCCGACGTCCAGCAGCAGCCAGGGTGGCTGGCGGGACACCAGCGTGCCGCGCAGTCGACCGATCATCGATATTTTCTCCAGGATGTCTTGCCCGTACCGCCCGCCGCGCCGGCGCGCAACACGCTGCGACGCATGTGCGCGTGGGTGACGGCGATGCCCAGCGCATCGGCCGCGTCGGCCTGCAACGGCCCCTTGAGGCCCAGCAACACCGCAACCATGTGTTGTACCTGCGTCTTGGCGGCGCGACCGCCGCCGACCACCGACTGCTTCACTTCCGTGGGCGCGTATTCGTGCACCTCGACTCCCCGGCTGACCGCGGCGCAAATGGCGGCACCGCGAGCCTGGCCCAGCTTCAGCGCCGAGTCGGCATTGCGCGCCATGAACACCCGCTCGATGCCGCACTCGAGCGGCCGCTGCGTGTCGATGATGGCACAGACCTCGTCATAGATTCGCTTCAGACGCAACGGAAAACTGGCCTCGCCGCCGACGGTCAGGGTCGCATGGAAGACATGCGCAAGCGTGCCGCGCTCGTCCACATCGATGATGCCGACGCCGGTGTAGCGGCTGCCGGGGTCGATGCCGATGATTCTTGCATGCGCGGGACCCGGGACCCGGGACCCGGAACCCGGAGAGGGGGAAGCTATGCGCGCGGACATGAAAACTCCACGCCCTCCCGCGGACATCCCGGACCCGGTGCGACAACGGCCAGTACGTCATCAAACGCACAAGCACAAGCGAAGCCGAAAACCCCCGACTTGCACAAAGGGTGGTATCGACGGGTCCCGGGTCCCGGGTCCCGGGTCCCGTCAGTCATGACGCATCCGCCGGCAAGTCGGCGTTGTGATACACCTCGCTGACATCATCCAGCTCATCCAGTTTGTCGAGCAGGTCGCGCAGGGTGTCGGCGGCTTCACCCTCCTGCACCGCGATGCGGTTGTCCGGGCGCATGCCGACGCCGGCGTGCAGCGACTCCAGCCCGGCCTCGGTCAGCGCCTGCTGCACCGATTCGAAATCCTCGGGCGCGCACAGCACGATGCTCTCGCCGTCTTCGTTGACCACGTCCTCGGCGCCGGCTTCCAGCGCCGCTTCCAGCACTTTTTCCTCGGCCGCCTCGTCGCCGCCGGTCTCGAAGGCCAGCTCGCCCAGGCGCTGGAACTGGAAGGCCACCGATCCGGTGGTGCCGAGATTGCCGCCGTGGCGATCCAGCAGATGGCGCACGTCGGCGACGGTGCGATTGGGGTTGTCGGTGAAGCACTCGATGATCAGCGCCACGCCGGCGGGACCGTAGCCCTCGTAGCGCAGCTCCTGCATGTCGGCGCCGCCGTCGGCGCCGGAGCCGCGCTTGATCGCGCGCTCGATGGTGTCCTTGGGCATGTTGGCGGCCAGCGCCTTGTCCACGGCCGCGCGCAGGCGCCCGTTGTTGTCCGGGTCGGGCACGCCCTGGCGCGTGGCCACGGTGATTTCGCGAATCAGCTTGGTGAAGATCTTGCCGCGCTTGGCGTCCTCGACGCTCTTGCGGCCGGCAACGGTGGGACCACGACCCATGGTTTGTCCTGCTACTGTTGAAAGACCAGTCACGATTCTACGACAGCCACGACATGAAGTCGCCGCCACGCCCCTCAGGGCCGGAGCAGCGCGGTCGTCGTGGCCGGACCGGACGGGAAATACGCGTGCATGAATCCCGCCGTCAGGCGCCGGTGGCGATATACCGCCTCGCCTCCCGCGGCACGATTGGGATTGTCGGTCCAGGCTGCCGGTGCCATCGGCAGTTCGGCGTGCGCATGGTGGAAGCTATGCCCACGCAGGCGCCCCTCGGGCAAATCCACGGCCTGCAGTCCCAGCCCCGCCAGACGCGGCCGGATCACGGCCCGCCCCGGCAGTACGCCCGCCATCGGCGCCGCGTGGCCCTCGGTGTCGACCAGTTCCTCGAGCAGGTACAGCATGCCACCACACTCGGCCAGCAACGGCTTGCCGGCCTCGACATGCGCGTGCAGCGCCTGGTGCAAATCGTCGCGTCGGGACAGCGTATCCAGGTGCAGCTCGGGATAACCGCCCGGAAGCCAAAGCGCATCGCACGTCGGCAGCGGATCGCCGTCCAGCGGTGAAAAAAACACCAGCTCGGCACCGGCCTGGCGCAGCAGATCCAGGTTGGCCGGATACAGGAAACAGAACGCCGCGTCGCGGGCCACCGCAATACGGCAACCGTCCAGTACGCGCGGCACGGACGGTGCGGCCGCCTCGGCAAAGGCCACCGGCGCCGCCGTCAGCCAGGTATCGTCGGGTGTCTGCCAGGCGTCGGCCAGCGCATCCAGCCGCGCCGACACGTCCGCCAACTCCTGCGGCGCAACCAGTCCAAGGTGCCGTTCGGGCAGTGCGATTGCCGGGTCGTGCGGCAGGTGACCGGCCCAGGCCATGTCCGGCGCCAGGCTGCCACGCAACAACTCGGCGTGGTAGGCGCCGGCCACGCCGTTGGCGGCGACCGCCCGCACCGCCACATCCGGCCGGTGATGCGCCAGCCCGCCGGCCAATGCGCCAAACGTCTGCGCCATGGCATTGGCGTCGATCACCGCCAGCACCGGCAAGCCAAGTCGTGCCGCCAGGTCGGCGCTGGAGGGATCGCCGTCGAACAGTCCCATCACGCCCTCGACCAGGATCAGGTCGGCCTCGCGGGACGCCTGCCACAAGCGCGCGCGCACGTCCGCGTCGCCGTTCATCCACAGGTCCAGCTGGCACACCGGCGTACCGGCGGCCCGCGTGAGCAGCATGGGATCGAGAAAATCCGGCCCGGTCTTGAACACGCGCACGCGCCGGCCAAGCCGTGCCTGACGTCGTGCCAGCGCGGCCGTGACCGAGGTCTTGCCCTGCCCCGATGCCGGCGCCGACACCAACCAGGCGGCACATGATGTGCTCATGCGGCATCTCCCCAGGCCCATCTCGGGAGTGGACGTCCAAAGGCCGCTGAGGCGCCTTGAACCACCATGCTTTCCTGTGGGAGCGGCCCATGGCCGCGATCGTGCTTGCCGATACCCCGACCGGGGCGGTGGACAGGCGTGAAATCAGGTGGTTCGTGATGCCCGGCAGGAGCGCGGGAAGGCACGACCGGTGACGCGGGGCAATCGCGTGTTGTGCGGCAGGATGTGATCGCGGCTTCCACCGCTCCTACGAATGATCGGGAGTTTTTCGAAGCCCCCCACAGGATGCCCGGGGTTCCCGGGAGCAGGCCACGGAGCATGCATGAGGTGATGCGGTTCATGCCGGCACCATAACGCAGCAACCGTCCGGGTGGACCGGGTTCAGTCGTGGAAACGGCCATGGCGCAAAAACGCCACCACCTGCGAGGCGGCCTCGCGCGATACCAGCATGCCGGTATGGCTGGTTTCCACCACGCAATGCGCGGTCAGTCCCGGCAGGCGCGTTTCGTCCACGGCCACGGTGCCGTCGTTGTCGCCCTCCAGGTGACCGACCACGGTGCCCAGGCCGATGCCGCTGCTGCCGGCCACCATGCCAACCTCGCGCGTGCCGTTCCAGGCCGTCAGACCATGCTCCAGCACATGCCGGTTACGGCCCAGCAGCCAGCCGCGGCCGTCTTCGGACAACTGCCGTGCCACCGCGCTGCCGGTCAGCGGCGAGGCCATGCACACGATGCGCCCCGGCGGCAGGCCCACGCTGTCGCGACAGGCCAGCAACGCCAGCACCCCGCCCAGACTGTGTCCGACCACGTGCACGCCCTGCGGATGCACGCACATACGCTCGCGCAGCGAATGCAGCGCCCGCTCCAGCGGCACCGCCACGCTCATGTAATCCAGCGTTTCGACCGCGTAACCGACGCTTTCCAGACGGCGCTGCAGCACCGTCAGCGTGATGCCGCGCATGTACAGACCGTGCAGGAGGATCAGGGGGTACGGCATGGGGGTGGTGTCGGGCGTCGGAAGGGGGCTTGGTCCCGGGACTCGGGACTCGGGACTCGGGGCTCGGGGCTCGGGAAGCGACATGATCGCCGTGCCGGCCCGAGCCGGAAAACAAGGTAGGACGGTGCGCCAGAACGCCGAATGAAGGCGCTCGCCAACGCGCCGGAAGACGCCTTACGCTTTTTCCGGGTCCGCAGTCCCGAGTTCCGAATCCCGCTCCACCGCCACATGCAACTCCTTCAACTGCGTGCCCGACACCACCGACGGCGCGTCGGTCATCAGGTCCTGCGCGCTGGTGGTCTTGGGGAAGGCGATGACGTCGCGGATCGATTCGGTGCCGGCCATCAGCGCGGCGATGCGGTCGATGCCGAAGGCGATGCCGCCGTGCGGCGGCGCGCCCAGTTTCAGCGCCTTGAGCAGGAAGCCGAACTTGGCCTCGGCCTCCGCGGCACCGATGCCGAGCAACTCGAACACCGTGCTCTGCATGTCCGGGCGATGGATGCGGATCGAGCCGCCACCGATCTCGGCGCCGTTGAGCACCATGTCATAGCCGCGGCTGACCGCATGCTTCGCATCGGCCTTGAGTGCGGCGATATCGTCGGCCTTCGGTGCCGTGAACGGGTGATGCAGGGCCACGAAGCGCTGCGCGTCGGTGTCGTATTCGAACATCGGGAAATCAGTCACCCACAGCGGCTTCCAGCCGTCCGCGACCAGGCCACGATCCTTGCCGACCTTCAGGCGTACCGCACCCATGAATTCGCTGACCACGGTGAAACCGCCGGCCCCGAACAGCAGCAGGTCACCACTTTCCGCACCGGTGGCGGACAGGATGCCCGTCAGGGCCTCGGCGTCCAGGAACTTGGCCACCGGCGACTTCACGCCATCCAGGCCCGCCGCCACGTCCTCCACCTTCAGCCACGCCAGGCCCTTGGCGCCGTATTTGGCGGCATGCGCGGCCAGCTCGTCGATCTGCTTGCGCGACAGGTCCGCGCCACCGGGCACGTGCAGGGCGGCCACGCGGCCATCGGCATCGTTGGCCGGACCGGAAAACACCTTGAACTCCAGATGCTTCACCGCCTCGGCCACATCCACCAGTTCCAGCTCGAAGCGCAGATCCGGCTTGTCCGACCCGTAACGACGCATCGCGTCGTGCCAGGTCATGCGCGGAAACGGGTCGGCCAGCTCCACGCCGACGACCTCGCGGAACACCTTGCGCATCATGTCCTCGACGAAACCCTGGATATCGGCCTCCTCGACGAACGCGAACTCCATGTCCAGCTGCGTGAATTCGGGCTGGCGGTCGGCACGCAGATCCTCGTCGCGGAAGCAGCGCGCGATCTGGTAGTAGCGGTCGAAGCCGGCCATCATCAGGATCTGCTTGAACAGCTGCGGCGACTGCGGCAACGCGTAGAACTCGCCGGCATGCAGACGTGAGGGCACCAGGTAGTCGCGCGCGCCCTCCGGCGTGGCCTTGGTCAGGATCGGCGTTTCGATGTCCTGGAAACCGGCCGCGTCCAGATGCCGGCGCAAAGCCTGCACCAGCCGGGTACGGGTGCGCATCATCTGCTGCATCTCGGGCCGGCGCAGGTCCAGATAGCGGTAGGTAAGGCGCATTTCCTCGTTGGGGTTCTCGTGCAGCGCGAACGGCAGGTCACGCGCCTCGTTGAGAACTTCCAGCTTGTCCGCCAGCACTTCGACGGCGCCGGTCTTCATCTTCGGGTTGACCGAACTGCGCTCACGCAGGCTGCCGTCGACGCGCACGCAGTACTCGTAGCCCAGCTCGGCGGCGCGCGCGAAGGCCTCGGCGTTGTCGCGGTCCACGGTCACCTGCGCCAGACCGGTGTGGTCGCGCAGATCGATGAAGGCGACATGGCTCTGCAGGCGGATCTTGTTGACCCACCCGCACAGGGTCAGGGGCTGGCCAAGCTCGGCTTCATCGATGAGGCCGCAGTAATGGGTGCGCATGCGCTGGACACTCCGCTTCGACATGACAGGAAAGGCGAACCGGGGATTTTAGCATCCGCGCGCGGCAGGGATCTCTCCATCGTGACCAGCGGCCACTCTCCCACAGGCACCTCGAAAAACCGGTTTTTGTGGGAGCGGTCCATGACCGCGATGGCGCGTGCCTCAGTCCTTGTTCGGTGCCGGCGCGGGCGCCGGTGCGGGAGACGGCGCCGGCGCGGACTTGCCGGCATCACCGGCCAAATTGCGCTTCTTGTCGCCGCTTTTCTTGAAATCGGTCTCGTACCACCCGCTGCCGGCCAGGCGGAACGACGGCGCCGTCACCTGACGGTGCACCTGCGGTTTGCCGCACGCGGGACAGGTGTCGGGATCGGGGTCGGACAGTTTCTGCAGACGGTCGAACTGGTGGCCACAGGCTTCACAAGCAAAGGCGTAGATGGGCATGGAAGGGATTCTCCGGAAACAATGCACATGCCGCGGGGCCCGCGCCGCGAACGGCAGATGCGGATGCTACATCGTGGCGGCGCGGATTTTTTTCAAGCCCCGCCACCGGCCCGGGACAAGCTTGCTACAGTGGATGCCTGTCCGCCCGCTGCCTGTTCCGCCGCATGCTGCAAACCTTGCGCCCTGTCGCGTCCCTGCTGGTCGGCACCGCCCTGTTGCTGGCGGCGGTAGGCCTGCTCAACACGCTGGTACCGCTGCGCGGCATGGAGGCCGGCTTTTCCGGCACCCTGCTGGGCGGCCTGACCTCGGCGTATTACGCGGGCTACCTGGTCGGCACATTCACCATGCCGCCGCTGATCCGGCGCATCGGCCACATCCGCGCCTTCGCCTTCTGCACCGCCGGCGCGGCCTGCGTGGTGCTGCTGCACGCCATCGGCACCTGGCCCTGGATGTGGCTGCTGCTGCGCCTGCTGGCCGGCATCGTGCTGGTGGGTTTGTACGCGATCATCGAAAGCTGGCTCAACGCGCAGGCCCCGCCACAGCAGCGCGGCAGCGTGTTCGCCGCCTACATGGTGGTCAATCTGGGCGCCCTGGCCTTGTCGCAGCAACTGCTGCGCATCCACGGCGAACCGTTCGTGCTGTTCACCGTGGTGGCGTTGTTCACCTGCGCGGCGACCCTGCCGGTAGTCCTGACACGGCAGGCCC
>CAZMKO010000094.1:0-8935 GCA_964566965.1 uncultured Rhodanobacteraceae bacterium | reverse complement strand
CTTTTTCAGGCCACACCGCCCGGTTCGACATGCTTGAAATCCTGCGGCGGCGCGAGGCGGGTGGTGAAGCCCAGTATGCCGCGGTGGACGACGCGGCTGAGGTGGATGTCGACGAGGGTGGTCTGGTTGGGGTGTACCAGGTCCAGCAGTTCGTGCACGGCGGTGTCCAGCATCGCCTGCCAGTACGCCACGAAGCGGTCGCGGTGGCGCGGGTCCAGGCGGATGCCGTAGGGCGGGCGCGGCACGAGGGCGGGGCGTGCCACGCTGCCGTCGGCGCGCTTGATGGCCGGGCAGCCGGCCAGCACGGCATGGTTGAGATAAAAGGTGACGGTGCCGTCCCGGCGCCGGTTGGCCTGGCGGTCGATCATGAATCCGCGCGGCAACTGGTCGGGGTCGTCGTCGGGGCCGGCGGTCAGGCTGATGTCGACATCCGGCACCTGGCGGCCGTCGTGGTCGAACAGGCGAACGATGACCATGGTGCACGGATCGATGATGTATTCACGGTCGGGCAGGACCGGCACGTGCTCGGTTTCCAGGCGTTTGTCGACAGCTTGGTGGGCGGCGTTGCGTTCGGCGAAGTGCTCGCACAGCGCGGCATAGTCGTCGTGGGTGCGGACGGCCAGGCATTCCAGAATGGCGCTGACGGTGGCGTCGTCCGTGTCGTCGTCGGGCACACTGGCCATGATGCCTTTGCGGGTGCCGGAGTGGGACTTGCCGGGGATGATGGCGAAGGCGGTGCGTGCGGAACGCGCCACGCTGTCCAGTTTGAGCGTGCGCAGGCGCTTGCGTGCCGAGGGCAGGGCTTCCCCGGCTCGGGAGGCGGGCTGGCGCAAGACCACGTGGGTGGTGTCGAGGTTGGCGGCGGCCAGGCGGACCACACCGTCGGAGCCGGTTTCGCCGGTGTAGGTGTTGAGGTGGTCGTAGAGTTTGCGATCGATACTGTCGCCGCTGAGCACGAACGGGAAAATCGGCTTTTTGCGCTCGGTGAGTGTCAGGGCCGGGTAGTCGTGCACCCAGCGCAGGTTGAGCGCGCACGAATCGGAGCTGCCCAGTTCCAGCCAGTCGAGGACGCCTTGTCCCGGTTCGACGCCATCGAACCAGGCCTTGATGGCGCCGAGGCGGCTTTTGCCGAGTTGTGCCAGCGCGGAGCCGAAGTTGGCCGGCGCCAGCATGATCAGGTGGCTGATGGGGCAGCGATCCAGCGCCTCGGTGCGGATCACGAATCGGTCCAGCCACTCGCGGACCACCGGTGCACCGGTGGAGTGGGTGATGCATACGCAACGGCGACGGCCGCCGTCGGCGGCGATGACGTCGGCCAGCGCGCTGTCGAAGGCACGCGCAATGTCCGCGATGCGGACTTCATCGCGAAAACTGACGTACTCGGCAAGATGGATGTGCCGCACGTCCAACGCCGGCCCGTTCTTGCGGGCCGCCTCGCGCTTGAGGCGCGCCGGCAATTTGCCGTAGGTGGCGGTGCTGGTGACGCTCCAGCCGTGCACGAAAACCAGCAGTTGTGCAGCCATGATTGCCGACTCCCCGTGTGGTGCGCCACCACGCGGCGCGGTGCAAACCATCATAGGTCGGCGGTGGCGTGTGTCGCCAGCATGCCGATCGGGCTGTCGTGACTCCCGGCAGGTGGCCAGGTTGCCGGCCAGCATGGATACTGGAGGCTTTCGGGGAACGTAAAGGACGCACCATGAGAGTGAACGCTTTTGCGCGCAAGACCGTGCTTGCGCTGACGGTTGCCGCGTTGGCATATACCGGGCCGGCCATGGCCACCCAGTCCACACCGCCGCCGGCCAGCACGATTCCGGTGGATCAGCCCCAGCCGCCGCGCCCGGAGCAATTGAAGGATTTCGACACCTACGTCAATCGCGTGCTCAAGACGTTCGACGTGCCCGGCATCGCCGTGGCCATCGTCAAGGACGGCAAGGTGGTGCTGGAAAAGGGCTACGGTGAACAGAACGTCGCCGAAGGCAAGAAGGTGGATGCCAAAACCCTGTTCGCGATTGCCTCCAACACCAAGGCGTTCACCGCCGCCTCGCTGTCGATGCTGGCCGATCGTGGCAAGCTGGACATGGGCGGACGGGTCATCGACTATCTGCCGTGGTTCCGCATGTCCGATCCGAATGTGACCCACGAGATGCGCGTGCGCGACTTGCTTGCGCACCACAGCGGTTTGAGCCTCGGCGCCGGCGACCTCCTGTACTGGCCGACCACCGACTACAGCAGCAAGGAAGTGGCCGAACGCCTGGCCAAGGTGCCGCTCAAATACGGGTTCCGCTCGCAGTATTTCTACGACAACATCCTGTTCGGTGTGGCCTCGCAGGTCATCGAAGCGGTGTCCGGCGAGAGCTATCAGCAGTTTCTGAAGACCAACATCTTCGAGCCGCTGGGTATGCACGACACCCGTTTCAACTACCACTTCATCAAATCGTCCGACGACGACGTGGCCACCGGTTACGCCAAGTACGATTTCAAGGACCTGAAGCCGGTGGAAAAGCTGGCCTGGGCGAATGCGTCCGGGGCCGGCGGTATCTATTCGAGCGTGCATGACATGTCCAGGTGGCTGATCGCGCAGCTCGACGGTGGCGTCTACGGCAAGCAGGCCGACGGTTCGGACAAGCGCCTGTTCAGCGCCGAACGGCATCAGGAGATGTGGTCGGTGCAGACCGCGATCGAGCCGAACAAGCCGAAAATTCCGGAACTGGCCGCGCTCACGCCCGATTACATGGGGTATGGCGAGGGCTGGTTCCTGTCGCAGTACAACCGCCACAAGATGGTCTATCACACCGGCGGCTGGCCGGGTTTCGTGTCGCGCGTGACCATGATTCCCGACCAGAAGCTGGGCATGGTGGTGCTGACCAACCAGGAATCGGGCGCCGCGTTCCAGGCGGTGACCAACCGCATTCTGGATGCCTACCTGGGTCGTGACAAGACCGACTGGGTGGCCGTGTACCAGAAGGCCGACGCGCAGCAGAAGCAGCGCGCCGACGATTCCTGGCAGAAGCATGTGGCCGCGCGCGACAAGAACGCCGGGCCGTCGCTGCCGCTGGCCGGTTATGCGGGCACCTACAACGACCCGTGGTACGGCAACGTCGACGTGACCCGCAAGAACGGCAAGCTGGTGATGCAGTTTGCGCATACCAAGCAGCTGCTGGGCGACATGACCCACTGGTCGCGCGACACCTTCATCGTGCGCTGGCGCGATCGCTCGCTGAATGCCGATGCCTTCGTCACGTTCGCGCTGACGCCGGATGGCAAGGTGCGCGAGATGCGCATCAAGGCGATTTCGCCGCGTACCGATTTCAGCTTCGATTTCCAGGACCTGCATCTGACCCCGGTCGACAAGGGCGACCACAAGGACAAGGACGCTTCCTGAGCCCATCCGCCGGCTGTTCCGGCGGTCAGCCTTGCGGCCCCCGCGATACATGCGTCGCGGGGGCCGTTTATTATCGGCCGGTGCGCGCGGGTCGGATACGATATCGGCATGAACGACACCACCACTTCGATTCGCGTTGTCCGTGGCCCGCTGGTGTGCTTGCGCGACAACCCGTTTACGACCGACATCACCGATGCCTTGTGGCATGAACCCGATGGGCTGCTGCTTTGTCGTGACGGCCGTTTCGAGGCGGTCGGTTCATGGGCCGAACTTGCCGATCGGGTGCCGGATGGCGTCGAGGTGGCGCATTACCCCGACGCGCTGATCGTGCCCGGCTTCATCGACTGCCATGTGCATTACGTGCAGACCGGCATGGTCGGCGCCTTTGGCGGCGACCTGTTGCATTGGCTCGAGCACTACACGTTTCCGGCCGAGCTGAAGTTTGCCGACCGCGCCCACGCCGATCGTGTGGCGGCACTGTTCTGCGACGAACTGCTGCGTCAGGGCACGACCTCGGCCCTGGTGTTTGCGGCCACCTTCGCGCATTCGGTGGACGCGCTGTTCGCGCAGGCGCTGCAGCGGCGCATGCGCCTGATCGCCGGCAAAGTGTTGATGGACCGCATGGCGCCGCGCGGGTTGCTGGACACGGCCGCAACCGGGCACGCCGAAAGCGCCGCGTTGATTCGTCGCTGGCACGGCAAGGGCCGGCTGGGCTACGCGATCACACCGCGGTTCGCCATCACCAGTACGCCGGAGCAATTGGAGGCCGCCGGCGATTTGTGGCGCGCGCATCCGGACCTGTGGGTGCATACCCACTTGTCGGAAAACGAAGGAGAAATCAAGGAAGTAGAGAGACTGTATCCGAAACGTTCGAGCTATCTCGACGTCTACGACCATTACGGTCTCACCGGTCGCCGGGCGATATTCGCGCACGGCGTGCACCTGCATGAGGCGGACTTCGCGCACTGCCATGCACAAGGATCGGCGTTGGCGCATTGCCCGACATCCAACCTGTTCCTCGGCAGCGGTCTGTTCCCCCTGCACGAGGCGCTTGATGCGCGGCGCCCGGTACGGGTCGGACTGGGCACCGATATCGGTGCCGGTACCAGCTTCTCGCTGCTGCATACCGCCGGTGCCGCCTACCAGGTGGCCAGCCTGCGCGGACGGGCGTTGAGTGCCTGGCAGGGCCTGTACCTGGCCACGCTGGGGGCGGCGCGCGCGTTGGACATCGACCGTCACGTCGGCAGTTTCGAGGGCGGCAAGGAGGCGGACTTCGTGATCCTCGACCCGGCCGCGACGCCGCTGCTGGCATTCCGCCACAGCCAGGCCGACTCGTTGCAGGAAACCCTGGCCGTATTGATGACGCTGGCCGACGACCGCGCCGTCGCGGAAACCTGGGTGGCGGGTCGATGCGCCTACCGGCGCGGGGCCGTAAACCGGTAATATCTGTTCGACTCCCTTTGACCGAAGGTGCGGAACATGTCGATTCTGGGCAATGTGATGGGTGGCTTGATGGGCCAGGACAAGGGCGGCGGTCTGATGCAGCTGGCCATGCGCCTGTTGCAGCGCGTCGGCGGCGTCCACGGTTTGGAAACACTGTTGGCCAGCAGCGGCCTGGGGCCGCAGGTGGCGTCGTGGATCGGGACCGGAGCGAATCAGCCGGTGTCCGGGGAGCAACTGGGCCAGGCGCTGGACAATGGCGGTCTGCTGGACCTGGTTCGCGACGGCGCGGCGGACATGGGGCTCGACGCCGGCCAGCTGCAAGCCCAGCTGGCGCAGATTCTGCCGGGTGTGGTGGACCATCTCACCCCGGACGGCGAAGTGCCGGCCGGCGACGAGGATGGGCCGGACTTGTCGGCGCTGTCCGGTCTGGCCAGCAAGTTGTTTTATTGACACCGAAACGGCCGCCCGGCGCGACGCCGGGCGGCCGTGTTCCGCATGCGAGCGAGTCAGGCGTCCTCGCGGCCGGCCAGGATCTCGTCGGCGGCGCGCTTGATGATGCCCAGCACGCGTTTGGCTTCGCCCGGCGTCCACGGGCCGGGGTGGTGACGCAGGGCATGCCGCAGGGTGTGCATGGCTTCGCGGATGGCCATGGGTGCGGCCATGCTCGAGAACATCTTCGCCGTCTTCTCCATGCGCGTCATGGCCGCCTCCACCGCGGTCCGGTTTTCCTCCAGGTAGGCGCGACCGTCGTCCGTGATGAGATAGCGCTTCTTGCCGCCGTCGCCGGCTTCGATGCTGGCATAGCCCATTTCCTCGAGCATGGTCAGGGTGGGGTAGACCGCGCCCGGGCTGGGGGCGTACGCGCCGTCGAACATGTCTTCGATGTTGCGGATCAATTCGTAGCCATGGCGCGGCTGCTCGGCGATGAGGGCCAACAGCACCAGTTTCAGTTCACCGTGCCGGAACACGCGGCCACCAAAGCGGCCGTGTGGACCGCCGAAGCCGGCGTCGTCGTCGTGGTCGCCGAATGGCCGCCGGCCGCCGTGCCGGCCACCGCGCCGGCCGGCGGCGTGCATGGCCCGGTCGAAGTCGTCGTGGAAGGGGTGATGATGGTGTCGGCCAAAACTGGAAAATCGTGGATGCATGAATAACTCCGATATATCTTAAGAGGCAGTCAAAAGATATATCGCAATTGAATTGAATGCAAGCGGTGGTGTGCCAAGGGGCGGCGGGAACCGCGCCGTTCAAAGCATTCGCAGGACCTGCCGCACCGTGGTCTCGAGGTCGGCGTCGGCGTCCACCGTGAATGCCGGCTCGTCGGCGCCGGGCGGTTCGAGAGTGGCCAGCTGGCTGTCCAGCAAGGTCGCCGGCATGAAGTGGTCGTGGCGCCGACGCAGGCGCCGCCGCAGCGGCTCCGGGTCCACCCGCAGCCAGCAGAAACCGGTGCCGGGGCGGTGCCCGGCGAGCTGCTCGCGGTAGCGGCGCTTGAGAGCAGAGCAAGCGATCACGCCCGATTCACCGGCGGCCAGGCGGGCGTCCATCCAGGTGCCGATGGCATCCAGCCACGGCGCCCGGTCGGCGTCGTCCAGCGGTTGTCCGGCACGCATCCGGGCCCGGTTGGCGGGCGGATGCAGATCGTCGCCTTCCAGGAACGGCCAGCCCAGCGCCGAGGCCACGCGTCGGCCCACGCTGGACTTGCCGCAGCCGGACACCCCCATCACGACCAGCAGGCGACAGGCCGGCAGCATGGTCATTCCCCCACGTTGTGGGCTTCGGCCGTGGCCAGTACATCCTTGGGCGGCTTGCGTGGGCGCCGTCGGCCGAGCAGGGGATGGGCCGCGACGGTGGCGATCACCAGCGCCACGCCGAGATAGAACAACGGCCCCACCTCGAGTTGTTCCCCGAACAGCGGGATGGCCAGCACGATGGCGTAGACCGGCTCCAGGTTGGTGGCCATCTGCGTGCCGAAGGCGCTGACGTGACGCAACGCCTTCAGGATCAACGCGAACGGCAGCAACGTGCAACCCAGCGACATCAATACCAGCAGCCAGGCATCGTGCCAGCCGGGCAGGGGCAGGGCGGCGCCGGTGTGCGGGATCAGCGGTGCCAGCAGGGTCAGGAAGCCGGTGCCGGCACCCAGTTCGATACAGGTGACCGCCAGCGGGCCGGCGCGCCCGGCCATGCGTTTGTTGCAGGCGCTGAAGGCGGCCACGAACACCGCCGAGACCAGACCCAACGCCAGGCCGAGGTACATGCCCGCGGGGATGCCTCCCACGATCATGGCCACGCCCGGCACCACGCCCACGCCGAGCAGCAGCTCGCGCGGATTGAAGGCGCGTCCGGCCACGCGCGGTTCGATGAGTGCCAGGAATACCGGCGCCACGGCAATGCAGATGGCGCCCACCGATGCGTTGGCCAGTTTGATGGCGGCGTAGAACAACAGCCAGTGCACGGCAACCAGCAAGCCGATGCCGGCATAGATGCCCATCTGGCGCAGTGGCATGTTCATCAGTTGGCGACGTACGCGCGGCAGCAGCAACAGCGCCACCGTCACGATCAGCATGCGCCACCACACCAGGGCCAGTGCCGGCAGCTCGATCAGGCGGCCGAAAATGGGTGTGAAGCCCCACAGAACCACGCAGACGTGGACCTGGAGATAGGCCTTGGTGGTTCGGGAAAGCGGCACGGCGGGGTCGGCGGGAGAGTGGCCGGCCGATTGTAGGCCGCGGCCGGGCAACGCGAAACCGGATTCGCGCGCGACGGTGGATACAAGGCTTGACTCTGGATCAAGCTCCACGGTTTACCATGGTGCCATGAACATGTCAGCCAACCATCTGCGCATCGGTGCGGTGGCCCGCGCCTGCGGCGTCAGCATCGACACCATCCGCTATTACGAGCGCGAGGGGCTGATCCCGCCGCCGCGCCGCCGTGCGTCGGGGTACCGCGATTACGATCATTCAGCGATCCATCGCCTGCGTTTCATCCGGTCGGCCAAGGATCTCGGCTTCAGCCTGGACGACATTCGCGAACTGCTGGCGTTGTCGGCCGACCGCGAGCACGGCGTGCGCGGCGTCAAGCAGCGCGCGCGGGCGCGTCTGGCAATGATCGACGAGCGCCTGCGACGGCTCAAGGACATGCGCGACGGTCTGCAGGCCCTGGTCGAGGACTGCCCCGGACACGGCGAGCCGGGCGACTGCCCGATCCTGCGCGCGCTGTCGTGCGAGGACACGGAGGTGGCACCATGACCGATCGTCATGACGATCCGGCAGGCGCCGACCGTGCGGTGGATCCGTGGTGCGGCATGCAGGTGTCGACCGATACCGACCGCAAGATCGAGCACGAAGGCCACACCTGGTACTTCTGCAGCGACGGTTGCCGGTGCCACTTCGAGAACGACCCGGAGGCGGTGATCGCCAAGGCCCGTCGCCGTGACGAGCGTGCCGGACGCCGTGATCCGGTTTGCGGCATGCGCACCGATCCGGATCATTCCCGGTACACCTTCACGCATCACGATACCCGCTACCACTTCTGCAGCGACGGTTGCCGCGGCAAGTTCGCCGCCGACCCGGAACGGTACCTGGATCACCAGGCCTCGGCGCCGGCGCCGTCCGGCGCCGTCTATACCTGTCCGATGCATCCGGAGGTGCGCCGGGAGGGGCCGGGTGATTGCCCCAAGTGCGGCATGGCGCTGGAGCCGGAGATGCCGTCGGCGGACACGGATGGCGGCGCGGAAGTGAAGGCGCTGGGGCGCCGCTTCGGGGTGCTGGTCGGATTGACCGTGCCCGTGTTCGTGATCGCCATGTTGCCGCATCTGAGCGGTTGGTCGTGGCCCGGTGGCTGGGGCGTGGCCGCGGGCTGGGTGGAGGCGGTACTGGCCACCGTGGTCGTGCTGTGGGGCGGTGCGAGTTTCTTCCGGCGCGGCTGGCAATCGTTGCGTGCGCGCTCCCCCAACATGTACACACTGATTGCCATGGGCAGCGGCGTGGCCTGGCTGTACAGCGCCGTGGCGTTCCTGCTTCCGGGGTTGTTCCCGGACGGTTTTCGCGACGCGCACGGCCATGTCGCGGTGTATTTCGAGTCGGCGGCAGTCATCGTCACGCTGGTCATGCT
>CAZMKO010000093.1:0-9164 GCA_964566965.1 uncultured Rhodanobacteraceae bacterium | reverse complement strand
TCGTGTGTAGGAGCGGCGGAAGCCGCGATCAATCTGGCCGCAGGACACGCCATTTCCCCGCGTTGCCGGTCGCCGGGTGACACGGTATCTACCGTGACCTTGATGAAAATCCAGGTTTTTCGAGGTTCCCCACAGGGCTTGTCTGAAATGCCATGAAGCCCTGTGGGAGACCTCGAAAAACCGGACTTTTTTGTGGGAGCGGCCCATGGCCGCGATGGCCCCGTGTCCGCCATGACGCCTGTGCTGGATTCAATCGGAGCCTCCCTAGGGAAAGCCCCAATGGTCGGCCGCGCGGCAGTGTGGACAATGGGAAGCGTCGATCAAGACGAGGACGTTTTCATGTACGTCGGTCGGCATTCATGGACATGACGGGAGACGCACATGCTTGAAGGTATCGGACAATCCATCGGCCAGTTCGCCGGACGCGCCATCGGCATCGCCACAGGCGATCCGCTGGGCGCCATCGTGGGCGGCTGGCTCGGCAGCATCGCCGGCAAGATCATCGGCAAGATCGCCGACCTGTTCATCGACGGCGTCCGCCATTTGGCCCACGAGGCCTTTTCCTCCTCCAAACATGCCGCGCATGTGTTCGGTGACGCCTACGAGGAAGGCTTCAAGACGGCCATGGGCCACTGAGCATGTCGTCTGTCGATGACAATCGCCGCAGTTGGCTGGACCTGATACGTCAATGGCGCCGGGAAGGCGCCATCGACGATCGCGACCAGGGGGCATTGGAACGTCATTACGACGAGCGGCAGGCGCATGTTCGCCAGGCGCTGGCAGCGATCGCCCCCGAGTATGAGCGCCGCGTGCGCGAGGACGGGCAGGCGCATGCGGACGACTGGCTGCGCGAGACCGCCCGCGCCATGGGGCGTGAGGACGGCGAATCCACGCGGCGCATGCTGGAAAGCGTGTCGCGCTGAGCGTCTTGCAGTGTCCGCCATGATGGCGGCGCCGTCTCGTCGGTTACAGCCGATGCACGATCCATCCGGCGGGGATCTGTTCGGTCGACACGTCGCCGTGGATGGCGGCACGCACCACGTCCGCCGGCGAGTTGGCCTCGTCCGGCCAGTGTCGCGCGATGCGTCGCAGGGTGTCGCGGGTGTCCTTGGTATAGGTGCCTTCCAGTTCGTTGCTGGCGTCGGCTTCCAGCTTGGCGGCGTACCATTTGCGCAGGCGCGGGTTGAGATTGAACAGCGCCAGCAGCTTGCCCAGGGCATCGGCATACAGCGGCTCTTCCAGCATCGGCCGCGGTGTCGGCTGGCAATACCAGGTGGTGAGATATTCGATCGGCCCCAGGAGTCGGCCGCGGCTGGCTCCCGCGCCATGTCCGGAGCTGCCCCAGGCGCCCAGCTGGCCGCTGGGAAGGTCCATGCGCTGTGCCGCCGACGCCAGCAGGTCGGCCACCGCCTGACGCGCCGCGGCGTCCTCGCTTTCGGCGATCACCAGCATGATCTTCAGGAATACCGGATAGGCCTCGTCGCCGAGCTTGCGCACCACGCGCTTGGCCAGCGCCAGGCGGCGCTCCTCGGACGGTTCCTGTTGCAACGCGGCGACCAGTCGCCGGGTGGTTTCCAGCAACGGGTCGGTGGTGGCGGAGGACGTCGGCGAGGCCATGGCCATAGCTTACCGCGGTTTCCGTGCACGCCGGCACACTGCCCGCGGATGGCCAGGCGGCGGCTCGGAAAGGGAAAATCGGTGCGTCAGCGCAGTGGCGCGAGGATGAAGTCGGCCACCTGGTCGACGCTTCCGCCCAGCGCGGACGCCGGAATGGCCTGGGCCAGCGAACGTTCGCCGGCGTGGGTTTGGCCCCAGACATCCAGCCCCAGCAACGCGTTGCCGGACAGCGACTGCGTCTGGCCCGGTCGCGACGAGGCGCGCGCCGCGTCGATGCCGCCGAGGCCGGTGGGCAGTGCGTGCGTGGTGGTGTGTGTGGCGTCCATGGGTGACATTGTACGGCGCCCGGGAGGCGGGGGCATCTAGGGTTTTCCCCATGCCGGCCGATTCCGGGCCGGCAGTATGATGGTGTCGTCCCGGTTCCGGGCAGGCAGCGGCACACGAGTGGACGATGGCGGGAAAGCAAGGCGAAGACAGCGGCGACAAGACCGAAAAACCGACTCCGAAACGGTTGCGTGACGCGCGTCGTGACGGCGACGTGCCCAAGAGCAAGGAGCTGACCAGTACGGTCCTGGTTCTGTTGTGGCTGGTGATGATGATGCTCGCGATGCCGATGATGAAGGCGCGTCTGTTCGAACTGTTCGACGTGGCCGTCGCGGCCATGAACCAGCCCTTCGCCACGGCCCTGCCGCGAGTCGGCGTGGTCGCGGTGGAAGTGTTCCTGTGGTTGACGATTCCGTTTTTGGTGATGGCTTTCGTGATCGGCGTGGTGGTGGAGTTTCTGCAGATCGGGCCGGTATTCGCGCCGAAAAAGTTGAAGCCCGACGGCAGCCACCTGAATCCGGTCGAGGGCATCAAGAAGATGTTCTCCCAGGACAACCTGATCGAAGTGGTCAAGGCCATGGTCAAGACCGGGTTGCTGGTGGGCTTGTTCATCTGGGTGCTGTTTTCGTTGATCGGGCAGTTCGTCAAATTGCCGTTTGCGGCGCCCGAGGCGATGGGCGAGGCGCACTGGGTGGCGGTCAAGTGGCTGGCCGCCGGGGTGATTTTCGTGTTCTTTTTCGTGTCGGTGCTGGATGCGTTTTACCAGCGCTATTCGTTCACCAAGAAGATGCGCATGAGCAAGCGCGACATCCGTCAGGAAACCAAGGAAAACGAGGGCGATCCCATGATCAAGAACCAGCGTCGCCAGCTGCATCAGGAATGGTCCCAGCAGAACACGCTGGCCAGCGTGCGCGGGGCCAGCGTGGTGGTCACCAACCCCACCCATCTGGCCATCGCCATCCGCTACGACATGGACGAGGACGACCTGCCGGTGATCGTGGCCAAGGGTGAGGATTACGAGGCGGCGCTGATCCGCCAGGCTGCCGAGGAGGCCGGCGTGCCGATCATGCGCAACGTGAGTCTGGCGCGCGGCCTCTATGAGGACGTCGAGGTGGACGACTTCCTGCCCAGCGACTATTTCGAGGCCGTGGCCGAGCTGCTGCGCTGGGCCGAGTCCATTCGCGAGGCCCGCGACGGGCGGTGAGTGCCGACACCCGCGGCGTCAGTGGCCGAAGACCTGTTCCAACGCGTGCACCAGGCCGCGGTTTTCGGCCAGACGTCGCAGCACCACCTCGACCATCGCGCCCAGTGCCAGCAGCAACACCCAGGTCGACATCCATGCCTTGATCGGCAATGACAGGGCGAATACGTTCAGCTGCTGCGCGTAGCGGTTCATCAGCCCCAGCGAGATGTCGGCCAGCGACATCACCACCAGGCCGGGCGCCGACAGCATCAGCACGGCGGTCATGAAGAACGAGAACTGCCCGGTGAAAAAGGCCAGGCTTTCGGTTTTCAGCGGCGGCAGCAGGCTGGCCACCGGCCAGATCGCGTAACTGGACATCAGCAGGTCGAGAAAGATGATGAACGCGCCGCTGGTCATGAACAGCCACACTCCCAGCTGCATCAGGAACACGCTGGTGAGTGTGGTCTGCTGGCCCGAAATCGGGTCCATTTCCTGCGCGAAGGAATAGCCGATCTTGTTGTCGACCACGGCGCCGGCGGCGCTGAGCGCCCAGAACACCATGCCGAAGCAGAAGCCCAGCGCCAGTCCGATGAAAAATTCCTTGCCCATCACCATGAACCACATGCTGCGATCGGTGATGGCCGAATACGGCCGTATGGTGGAGGCCAGCGGGTACAGCAGTACCGCCAGGCTGACGTAGAAGCTGTTGCGCACCAGCGCCGGCATGGTCTTTTCCGTCATCAGCGGCAGCACCAGGAACGCGCCGACGATGCGCGGCAGCGTCAACGCGATGCCGCTCATCTGGTGGCCGAGGTATTCGACGGGCGTGACCAGTATCACCGTGGCGACTCAGTGGACCATGGACGGGAAATGCGTGAACAGGCGGTCGGCAAAATTGAACAGCGTGCCACCAAGCATGGTCGCCGTGCCCAGGATCGCCAGCACGATGGCGATGAACTTCACCGCATAGGGAAACGTCTGCTCCTGGATCTGCGTGGCGGCCTGCAGGATGGCCACGAACAGGCCGGCGATGGCCGCGCAGATGATCGGTGGCGCGGACAGGGCCAGGATCAGCCACAGAGCCTGGCGGGCGAGTTCGATTTCCTGGTCATGCATGGCACGTATCCGGTATCGGTCGGGCGGGCGTCCCGGTCAATGGTAGGTCAACACCAGCCCGTGGATGAGCTTGGCCCAGCCGCTGAGCAGCACGAACAACAGCAACTTGAACGGCAGCGACACCATGGTCGGCGAAAGCATCATCATGCCCATCGACAACAGGATGTTGGCCACCACCAGGTCGATGATGAGGAACGGCAAGAACAGCATGAACCCGATCTGGAACGCCTCGGTCAGCTCGCTGACGGTGAACGCCGGCACGATCACGATGTAATCCTCGGCGCTGAGGCTGTCGCGGCGCTCGGCCGGCAACAGTCGTTTGGCGCTCTGCAGGAAGAATGCGCGTTCGGCCTCGTGGCTGTGCTGGATGAGGAAGTGCCGCAGCGGCTCCTTGCCGGTTTCGACCAGCCCGCCGAGCTTGTCCAGTGTCATCGGGCCGGGCGCCTGCGTGCTCATGCGTGTATGCACGCTGTCGTAGGTGGCGGTGATCACCGGGTTCATCACGTACACCGACAGGATGATGGCCAGACCGTTGAGTACCACGTTGGGCGGTACCTGCTGCAGCCCCAGCGCGTTGCGGAGCAGGCTGAGCACGACCACGATCTTGGTGAAGGAGGTGACCATCACCGCCACGAACGGCGCCATGGCCAGCGCCACGACGATGACGATGATGAGGGCCGGTGAGAAACTACTGAAATCCATGTTCGCCCTCGAGCTGAACGATGTAGACGCCGAGTCGCTCGCCCAGCATCACCAGGGTGCCCTCCGCGCAGTGCCGGTCGTCGAGCGTGATCTGCACCGTCCGGCCGGGAAGCAGCGGCTCGTGGGCCAGCACCGTGTCCGGCGCCAGGCATGCCAGGTGCTCCAGCTTCATGTGCAGCCCGGTCAGGCGTACGCGGACCCGGCCGTGTTCGTCGCGCGCCTGCAGCAGGTCGCGCTCGGCCACCGTCCAGTCGCCGGCCGCGTGACGCAGGGTCCAGCGGTCGGGAAGGCCGAGCACGAGGTCGGTCGCTCCCGGAGCCGGACGCAATTCCGCCAGCGGTCCGCCGGCGGTGTCCAGCAGCAGCACATCGCCGGCCGCCAGCGCTGCACGGTCGGTACCGGTCAGCAGCGGGCCGGGCAGCCACAATTCCAGATCCACGGCCTCGGCATCGGTCAGCAGGGGCAGGTGGCCGGGTGCGTTCTCCCACGCGTCGTGGTTGCCCAGGCGTCGGGCCTCGGTCTCGCCGATACCCAGCCAGCCTTCCAGGTGCTGGCCCTCGCGGGACACGAAGTCCAGTGCCAGCCACAGGTGGCCGTGTCCGCCACGCGGTTCGAAGCCGCTCACCAGCACCGGGTTGGCGAACAGTTCGCCCAGCGTGTCGAGCAGGGCCTGGTTGGCCAGCGTCCAGGCCAGCGCACGCGCCTCGTCGTCGACATCGCGCCAGTGGCCGTCGACGGTTGTGGGCGTGCCGCTTTCGTGTTCGATGGCCACCCGAAGACGGGTGGCATCGTGTTCCAGGCAGGCGCAGGCGAGTCCGGCCGCATGCCCCTGGCCGACGCCGGCGCGCAGGGTCAGCGCGTGGCCGTCGTGGGTCCACGCCAGCCGCGTGCCACGGGCCAGCATCAGCTGCGCCGCGTGGCGCAATGTCTCGTCGGGTACCGTCGGCGCGGCGTTGCCGGTGCGCTCGTCGAGCGGGGCGTCCGGCTCCGCGCGCACGCCGGTTTCGGAAGTGTCGGTGTGGCTCATGATTGCCCCAGCACGGTGCGCGTCAATTCGACCACGTTGTGGGCGCCGAGCTTGGCCATCAGGTTGGCACGGTGCAGTTCCACCGTCTTGGGGCTGATGTCGAGGTCGCTGGCGATGACCTTGTTGAGCTTGCCGGCCATGATGCCGTCCAGCACCTGGCGTTCACGCGGGGTCAGTTGTTGCAGCGCGTCGGGCGCCAGTTGTGGTGTGTGATTGGCCATCGCGGTATGGATGGCTTCCGTGAGCTGCGTGGCCTCGAACGGTTTTTCCAGGAAGTTGGCGGCGCCCTTGCGCATCGCCTCGACCGCCAGGGCCACGTCGCCGTGCCCGGTGACGAAGATCAGCGGCATCGAGTGTCCGCTGTGGGCGAGCTTGTCCTGTAGTTCCAGTCCGCTCATGCCGGGCATGCGGATGTCGCTGACCAGGCAGCTGCGCGGTGGCGGCGCCTGTTCGGCGAGATGGGCCAGCAGGGTTTCGGCCCCGGCAAAATCGTGTACCTCGAAGCCTGATTGCTCCAGTATCCAGCGGCACGACTCGCGGAAGTCGCCGTGGTCGTCAACCAGGTAGACGTGCGTCTCCGGTCCCGTGCTCATGAACGTTCCCCCTGCGGCATGGTGAACACCAGCGCGCAGCCGCTCTCGCCATCGGGATTGGGCTCGGCGAAAAGCCGCCCTTCGTGATACTCGATGATGGAGCGGCAGATTGCCAGGCCGATGCCCAGTCCTTCGGACTTGGTGGTGTAAAGCGGCGTGAAAAGCTTGTCGATGCTGTCCTCGTCCAGCCCGCAGCCGCGGTCGGCCACGCGCAGTTCCACCATGTCGTCGTAGTCGATGCGTGCGGACACGGTGATGCGGCGTTGTGCCGGCGGCGTGTCCTGCATCGCTTCGATGGCGTTCTTGATGAGGTTCAGCAGCACCTGCTCCAGCATCACCCGGTCGGCGAACACGCGGGGCAGGTTGTCGGGCAGCGCGTTGACGATGCCGACGCGGCTTTGCGTGGCTTCCAGGCGCAGCAGCTCGGTGACGTCACGCACCACGCGCGCCACGTCGACATGCTCGCGGTGCGGCTCGCGGCTGTGCACGAATTCGCGGATGCTGCCGATGATCTGCGCGGCGCGCTCGGTCTGGCGGCGGGCCAGCTGCACGCCCTTGAGCAGGCGCTCGTTGTCGGCGACGGTCGCTGCCATTTGTTCGCAGCCGGCCAGGTAGTTGATCGCGGCGGCCAGCGGTTGGTTCAGCTCGTGCGCCAGCGTGGTGGCCATCTCGCCCACGCTCATGGCGCGCGAGGTGGACAGAAGCTGTTCGTGTTGCTCGCGATGGCGCCGCAGCGAGTCGACGCGGTCGCTCATGTTGGACAGGAAGAAGGCTTCGCCGGCCGGCTCGCCGGGCAGCGTGCGGCGCTCCATGCAGTACCAGCGGCGGGTGTCGGCGGCATACACCATGATGTCGTCGTCGCCGGGCTCGCCGACTACTTCCAGCATGGCCTCGAAGTCGGCCTGGGCGAGGGTCGCGGGGAGGTGCGGAAATTCGCGTCGCAGTGCGTCGTTGCAGGTGAGCATGCGTCCGTCTGCGCACGCGAACACGATGCACGGCCACGGCAATGCATCCACCATCGCCCATGCCGCGCGGGTATCGCGTCCGGCCATGTCGGCCGACGCCGGCTTGCGTTCACGTCGTGTCGCAGGCATGTTCACCAAACACCATCGTATTGCATGTACCTTGACACTCCTCCCTCCCGGGTGTCGTCGTGCACCCATTTACCGACATCACGCATTAACACCAATGTAATGAATGTGAAAATCCTCCTGTCCGTGTCGCGACGCGGTGCCGCGGCCATGGCGTGCTGGCCCGGTCTGCTTTGGGCTGCGGAAACGAACGATGCCGTGACCAAAGCCACGGCCACGAGTGCCACCAGCTGGTTCGGACTGCTGGCGCCGGTGGTGGCCGTGACGCTGGCCATGGCCGCCATGCTGTGGTGGCTGCGGCGTGGCCGCGGATTGCGCGGTGGGCGCCAGGGCCCGCTGCGGGTGGTGCAGGCGGTGGCGGTCGGCAGCCGCGAGCGCGTGGTCGTGCTGGATGCGCAGAACCGACGCCTGCTGCTCGGCGTGACCGCGAACCGGGTCGAGCTGCTGGCCGAATTGCGCCAGGACGATCCGCACGGAACCGATGTGGCATCGCGTGGGGCCGACGGCAGCTTCCCTTCTGTCGCTGACTGATTCCAACATATCCTCCCCATGCGTCGTCCATCCCCCCATGATGCCGGTCCCATGCCGGACATGCATGGTCCGGGAGTCACGTGAAGTGATCGTGACGATTTGATGACCGCGGCCGAATCTGTGAGGCAGTCGTGAAAAGACGTCCATGCGGCCATGCGTTCAGGGAGCATTGAGCCCCGCTGCGCCATACATGGGGCGTGACTTCCGTGGCATAGGTAGTTCGGCCATGTCCTGCGGGATACAACCAGCAGGCGGGGTACGGCTGCAACCTAGGGTTTTCCCGGGGTTGCATGTTCTGGATGTCATTGGGTAGGTTCAAATGATTTATGGAGCTTTTGCCGACAGGGGGCAAAGGTTCGTGACCGGATACGTGGACGTACCGTCACGACAGCGGGGGGAGCGCCTCAGGCGGGCGCGCGCGGATGTACGTGTGCGCCGATGTGTGGAGTCGCTGCAAGTGCAAGGTCGGTTCGTTGTCATGTCTCCAGCCATCCCGTCGATGACGGGTCGTGGCCGCGTCGCGCCAGCCGTTCGGCGTGCGGGAGCGACTGCGTGACCGCGCTGGCGTCGATCTTCTCGCAGTTTGGTCGCGGCGGCAGCTCGCGCAACTACGGTGACCTGGTGCTGGTGGCCGGCGTGGTGGCCATCATCGGTCTGATGATCATGCCGCTGCCAACCCTGGTCATCGACCTGCTGGTGGCACTGAACATCCTGGTCGGCGTCGGACTGTTGCTGATGGCGATCTACATTCCGGCCGCCATTGCCTTTTCCAGTTTCCCCAGTGTGTTGCTGCTGACGACGCTGTTCCGGCTGGCGTTGTCCATCGCCATCACCCGGTCCATCCTGCTGCGTGCCGACGGCGGGCACATCATCGACACCTTCGGCAACCTCGTGGTCGGCGGCAGCCTCATTGTCGGTCTGGTGGTGTTCCTGATCATCACCGTGGTGCAGTTCATCGTCATCGCCAAGGGCGCCGAGCG
>CAZMKO010000092.1:0-9298 GCA_964566965.1 uncultured Rhodanobacteraceae bacterium | reverse complement strand
TACCTCACCACGAACGGAAAAAGTCTTCGGCTGGAACAGGGTGGGACCTACATGAAAGGTGGTTTTTCGAGATTCCCTGTGGGGGATCTCGAAAAACTCGGTATCAAGGATGTCCGGGGCATGGACGGATGCATCGGCAGGCCCGATCGCGGCCATGGGCCGCTCCCACAAGAAAAATGAGGCATCCGGCATGCCCAGTCCGGAAGTCGGGTCGGCGTTTTTCGAGGTGCCTGTGGGAGCGGCCCATGGCCGCGATCAAGGCCCGCCGACGCCTCAGAACGTCAACCGCACACCCGCCTGCCAGCGATCCAGATTCCGATGCGAATGGCGCTCGGACACGTACCCCACGCCGACATAGGTGAATGGCAACACGTGGAACAGCGCCGTCGCCGAGTACTCGTCGAAGCCGCCATTGCGCCAGTGGTGCCCCACCGCGCCCTCCAGCTGCACCAGCGGCAACCGGGCGCGCAGACCGACCTCGGCATGCGCGCCACTGTCGTCGTGGCCGGCCCATGACTGCTTCGACCAGCCCGTCTCGCCATACAGTGCCAGCGTGCCGGCCAGCTTGAACGCATAGCCAAAGTCACCGCGATATGCCGCCAGGTTCGCCCCGGAATCGCCGATGTCGCGGACCCGCCGATACTGGCCGGCAACGAACAACCCGCCCACCGGGTTGAAGCTGCCTTCGACGCCCCAGCCCCAGTCCCGCCCTTGGCCCGCGTCGACCCGCTGCGCGGTGCCCTGCACGTAATTGAAACTCGGCGCCTCCGCGAACGCCGCCGGTGCCAGGGCCATACCGCCCAACAGGACCGCGCTCGTCAATGTCTTCATCATGTTCATCACCTTTTCCAGAGGGAGCCGGTCGTTGCAGGATGACCCGGGCGTGCGACACGCCCTCCATACCGGCGGGAAACGGCGCGTATCGTAACCGAAGCCCGCGCATCGGCACGTGACCCGGACCCCACCCCAACATACAGTTGACACATGCAACCATAAGGTCCACAATTGGTTGACATCATCAACTTTTATCCGCCATGCCCACCCCGCGCCCCGGTGACGCCCTGCACCGCCTCGTACACGCCTACAAGCGCGCCATGCGCGAGGCCTGCCGCGATGCCGGCATCGACCTGCCGCCGTCACACATCCGTGCCATGAAGGCGATCCGCCACCTGCCACAGTGCACGGCCCACGATATCGCCGTGCGCCTGCGTCGCGACAAGTCGCAGATCACCCGCGTGGTGCAGGAGCTGCGCGCGGCCGGACTGGTACGGCAACAACCGGACCCGACCGACGGCCGGCGCCGCATCCTGGTGGCAACGAAGGCGGCCGACGCGTTGTACACGCGCATCGCCCGGGCCGAAGAAGCCGCCGGCATGCGCATGGTGCGCGGTCTGCCGGCGGCTTCCGTCACCCGCTTCGCCCATCTCGCCGAGGCCATGGCGGCCAATCTGGACCCCACGGAGTAACCATGCCCACGAAACGCCCCGATCCGTTCCGCTTCACCGTGCTCGACAAGCGCGCCGTGACCCCGCGCATGCTGCGCGTCACCCTGGGTGGCGAGGGCCTGCGTCGCTTCCCCGCCGACCAGGCCAGTGCCTACGTCAAATTGCTGCTGCCGATACCGGGACAGGAGCGCCCGTTGATGCGCACCTACACGGTGCGCGCGCATCGTGCGGACGGCATCGACATCGACTTCGCGCTGCATGGCGACGGCGGCGGTGGCCCGGCCTCGGCATGGGCGTTGCAGTGCCGCCCCGGCGACACCATCGACATTGCCGGCCCCGGACCCAAAAAGCTGGCCGACGCACACGCCGACGCCGTCGTGATGGTCGGCGACATGACCGCTCTGCCCGCCATCAGCGTCAACCTCGAGGAGTTGCCGGCCGATGCACGCGGCCACACCATCATCGAGGTGCCGCACGCGGACGACATGCAGTCCCTGCCGATGCCGACCGGCATGCGCCTGCAGTGGGTGGTCAACCCGCACCCCGGCCAGGCCACTCCGTTGCTGGATGCCGTGCAGGCCCTGGCCTGGCCGGACGGCGACGTCTCGGTATGGGCCGCCTGCGAGTTCACCAGCATGCTGGCGTTGCGCCGACACTTCCGCGAAGCACGCGGTGTGACACGCCAGCGCATGTACATTTCCAGCTACTGGAAACAGGGCAGCGACGAGACCTCGCACAAGGCGATCAAACGCGCCGACGCGGAACGCGACGCCGCCTGATCCCCGCGCCTTGATGCCGCTCCGTTCCGGCGTCACCGGTCTGCCGCCGAAACGGGTTTCACCGCTACAATACGCGCCATGTCCCTGCTGCAACTGATCCACGTCGACTACAGCGTCGGCGGCCCGCTCCTGCTCGACCGCGTCGACTTCACCATCGGACGCGGCGAACGCGTGTGCGTGGTGGGCCGCAACGGTGCCGGCAAGTCCACCCTGCTGCGTCTGATCGACGCCACCATCAGCCCGGACGATGGCGAACGGCGCCTGAGCGGCGGCACCGTGGTCGCGCGCATGGCCCAGGAAGTTCCCCAGGGCACCCGCGGCAGCGTCTTCGACGTGGTCGCCGATGGCTTGGGTGAACTGGGCACGCTGCTGGCGCGCTACCACCATCTGCTGGCCGACGGCGACTTCGACGCCATGGGCGCGGTGCAGGCCGAGATCGAAGCGCGCCACGGCTGGGATCTGGACCGTCGCGTCGACAACGTGCTGACGCGACTGGAACTGGACGGCGACGCCGATTTCGGCGCCTTGTCCGGCGGCATGAAACGACGTGTGCTGCTGGCGCAGGCGCTGGTATGCGAGCCGGACATCCTGCTGCTGGACGAGCCTACCAATCATCTGGACATCGAGGCCATCGACTGGCTGGAAGGCTTCCTGAAAAGCTTCGACGGCGCCATCGTGTTCGTCACCCATGACCGCCGTTTCCTGCGCCACCTGGCCACGCGCATCGTGGAAATCGACCGCGGCCGTCTCACCGACTGGCCTGGCGACTACGACAACTACCTGCGCCGCCGCGAGGAACGCGCGCACGCCGAGGCCCAGGCCCATGCCGCCTTCGACAAGAAGCTGGCCCAGGAAGAGGCCTGGATCCGCCAGGGCATCAAGGCCCGCCGCACCCGCAACGAAGGTCGCGTGCGCGCCCTCAAGGCGATGCGTGCCGAACGTGCCGAGCGCCGCGAAAAGAGCGGCAAGGCACGCATGACCCTGGCCGACGGCCGTGCCTCCGGCAAGAAGGTCATTACCCTGGAAAGCGTGCATCAGGCCTACGCCGGACGCGTGCTGATCGACGATTTCTCCGCCACCGTGATGCGCGGCGACCGCATCGGCATCATCGGCCCCAACGGCGCCGGCAAGTCGACGCTGTTGAAGATCATGCTGGGCGAGCTCGAACCGCAGCGCGGCCAGGTCGAACTCGGCACCAGTCTTGAGATCGCCTACTTCGACCAGCACCGCGCCCAGCTCGACGAATCGCTGAGCGCGCTGGACAACGTCGCCCAGGGCCGCGAATACGTCGAGCTGGGCGGCAGGCGCACCCACATCATGGGCTACCTGCAGGACTTCCTGTTCACACCCGAACGCGCCCGCGCGCCGATCACGCGGCTTTCCGGTGGCGAACGCAACCGCCTGCTGCTGGCCCGCCTGTTCGCGCAGCCGTCCAACCTGCTGGTCATGGACGAGCCCACCAACGACCTGGATGTCGAAACGCTGGAGCTGCTGGAGGAACTGCTGGCCGACTACCAGGGCACCCTGCTGCTGGTCAGCCACGACCGCGAATTTTTGGACAACGTGGTCACCGGCACGCTGGCGCTGGAAGGCGGTGGCCGGGTGGGTGAATACGTCGGCGGGTATCAGGACTGGCTGCGCCAGCGGCCGGCTTCTGCACCACCCCCGGTACCGGCCCCGTCGGCACCGGCGTCGAAATCCGCCCCGAGTGGCAAAACCGCGCCGGAGCGGCGCAAGCTCAGCTACAAGGACCAGCGCGAACTGGACCAGTTGCCGGCCCGCATCGAGGCCCTGGAATCACGCCTCGCCGAAGCCACCGAGGCCATGAGCGACCCGGCCTTCTTCAAGCAGGACGCCGACGCCATCACCACCGCCAACGAGGCCATCGCCGCCACCCAGGCGGACCTGGACGCGGCCTACGCGCGCTGGGCGGAGCTGGACGGGTGAAGCGCTTGCGGGGAAGACCCCGCTAGTCCCGGGCGCTATCGCAGGTGCCAACCATCGCGGCCATGGGCCGCTCCCACAAGGGTTGCAGGAGGTTTCAGGCACGCCCTGTGGGAGCGGCCCATGGCCGCGACAGCCGGCTCTGCCGGATCACTCCCCGCCGGTCGTGCCGCCGTCCACTTCCTGCACCTGGAACACCTTCTTGAGATAGGCCAGGTAGCCGGGGTCGTCGCACAAGGTCTTGCCGGGGTCGTCACTGATCTTGGCCACCGCCTGGCCGTTGCAGCGGGTCATCTTGATGACCATGCCCGGCGCCGCGAATCCCATGTCGTTGGTGAGATGGGTGCCAATACCGAAACTGACGCCCACCCGGTCATGGAAGTGCCGATACAAGGCGACGGCCTTGTCCATGTCCAGGCCGTCGCTGAACACGATCGTCTTCGTATGGGCATCCACGCGCAGACGCCGGTAGTGCGCCAGCATGCGTTCGCCCCAGGCGAACGGGTCGCCCGAGTCCTGGCGCACGCCGTCGAACAGCTTGCAGAAGTACAGGTCGAAATCACGCAGGAAAGCGTCCTGGTTGATCACGTCCGACAGCGCGATACCGAGGTCGCCGCGATATTCCTGGGCCCAGGCCTCCAGCGCGTAGCGCTGGCTGTCCACCAGGCGCGGCCCCACCGCCTGGCAGGCCTGCAGAAACTCGTGCGCCATGGTGCCGATCGGCGGCAGGCCCAACTCCTTGGCCCACAACACATTGCTGGTGCCGGCCAGATGCGCGGGCAGTTCGCCGGCCAACCGCTCGATGACATGACGCTGCCAGTCGCGTGAAAAACGCCGCCGCGTGCCGAACTCGGCGAAACGGAACCCGTCCAGATCATGGCCGGATCGAATCTTGTCGATCTTGGCCTGCAGACGCTCGGCACCGGCCTGGCGCGCATCCGCCGGCGCGGCCGCCTCACCGTGAAGCTGGCTGAGAATGGCCAGGATCGGCACCTCGAACAGGATGGTATGCAGCCATGGTCCGCGGATGGTGATGTCCAGCCCGCCGTCGCGGTCGCTCACCTCGACATGATCGGGCTGCAGCCGGAACACGCGCAGGATCTCCACGAAATCCTTCTTCAGATAGCGCAGCGAGCGCAGGTAGTCGAGCTCTTCACGCCGGAACGACAGCGCACACAACGCCCGAATCTCCTCGCGCACGCGCGCGGCCGGCAGATGCCGGCAGGCCTCGGGCGTGCGGCAACGGAACCGGTATTCCACCTCCGCCGAGGGAAAGCGGTGCAACACCGCCTGCATCATCGTGAACTTGTACAGATCGGTATCGAGCAGCGATTCAATGATCAAGACACACGCACCTTGCCGGGAACGCCGAACGGACATCGACGAGGCATTTTCGCACACCCCCTTCAATCACTTTCCCCGCCGCGCGCCTCCACGCTGCGGCACCTCGAAAAACTCCCGGTCATTCGTAGGAGCGGTGGAAGGCGCGATCACGTCCTGCCGCAGGACCCGCCATTTTCCCGCGTCACCGGTCGTGCCTTCCAGCGCTCCAGCCGGGTATCACGAACTACCTGACTTCACGCCTATCCATCGCCCCGGTCGGGGTATCGGCAAGCACGATCGCGGCCATGGGCCGCTCCCACAAAATCCAGGTTTTTCGAAGTGCCCTGTGGGAGCGGCTTCAGCCGCGATGGCCCGGGCTCACCGCCAGCCGAGCCCCGACTCCATGGATGGAGCCTGCGGCACGCATGGCGATATCGCCATTGAAACCGCCCGCACCGGTCAGGCCGGTTTTTCCAGCGGCAGCCACAACGTGGCGCGGACGCCCGGCCCGTCTTCGCGCGCCTGCAGCGACACGCCGCCGTCGTGGGCTTCGGCGATCTGCCGCACCAACGCCAGACCGATACCGGAGCCACCGGGCTTGGTGGTGAAAAACGGCACGAACAGGTTGTCGCTGGCTGGCAGACCCGGGCCGTCGTCGTCGACTTCCACCACGGCGCGGTCGCGCTCCCGGCACCCGCGCATGCGCACGCCCCCGGCACGCGCCAGGCTGGCTTCGGCGGCATTGCGCACGAGGTTGATCAAGGCCTGCTCCAACTGGTCGGCGTCCGCACGAAGATCCAACGGCTCGCCGTCCTCGAGCGTGACCGGCACCCGCGATTCCAGCCGCGCCACCTTGCGCAGGAGCGCCGACAGGTCGACCTCGGCAAAACGTGGCGCGGGCAGTCTCGCCAGCGTCGCGTAACCGGACAAAAAACGCGACAAGGCGGCAGCGCGTTTTTCGATCACGTTGAGGCCGCCGGCGAAATCCTCGCGCCAGTCCTGCGGCAGCGGCTCGCGCGCGACCAGCGTCGCCAGCGTGCCGGCCATCGACTGGATCGGCGCCAGCGAGTTGTTGACTTCGTGTCCAAGCACGCGCAGCAGGCGCTGCCAGGCCTGGCGCTCTTCCTCGCGCAACACCCGGCCGACATCGCTGACGACCAGCAGTCGTCCGCCACGGCCGCCACTGCGCAACGCGGCATGGCGAACCTCGAAGCGTCCGCTGCGTCCCGGGAAAACATGGCTGACGAGCCGTGCATCGGGTCCGTCCAGCAAACCGTCCAGCTTCATGTCGGTCGCCTTGCGACCAAACAGCTCGCGCGGCCCGACATCCAGCAGATGCTGCCCGGCCGGATTCATGAGGCGCAAACGCCGATGCTCGTCGAACACGAACACGGCGCTGGACAGGGCCGCCAGCGTCTTGCCCAGCAGGTACGAGGTTTCCTCGAAATCCAGGCGCTCTTTCTGCAGGCGCTCGGCCAGCGCGTTGACGTCGTAGAACACGTCGCCCAGCACGCTGCCCGGCGCGCCGCGCAGGCTGTAGTCGCCCTGGCGCAAGGCCTCGAGCAGACCCGACAGCGTGTACAGCGGATACACCACGCGCCGGTAGTGCCAACGCGCCATCAACGCGGTCGCCACGGCGGCGGCGAACAACAGAAATGCCGACCAGATCCACGCCAAAGGTCCGAAAATCACCACGCATGCCAATGCCGCCCACGCTGGAAAGGTCACCAGCAAACTGCCGCCGAGCACGCGCCGCTCGAACCGCGGCATGCGCCCGCGGTGACGCCTGCCCATGTCGGCCGGCTCAGTCGGCATCGTCGTCGGCCTCGCGCAGACCGTGTTTTTCCATGCGCCGGTACAGCGTCTGTCGGGTGATGCCCAAGGTGTCGGCGGCTTGCTGAATGTTGTCCGGATGACGCTCCAGTGCACGCCGCACCAGCACGGCCTCGGCCTGGTCCAGCGTCATGCCTTCGAAATCCGTGCCGCCTTCCACCGCCGGCACGCCGAAACTCAGGGCCGCGGCACTGACCTGGTCGTGCTCGGCCAGCAATGCGGCGCGTTCCATCAGGTGCTGCAGTTCGCGCACGTTGCCGGGCCAGCCCCATGCCATCAACGCGCGCTCGGCGGAGGCGGCCAGTTGCAGCGCCTCACGCCCGTGCCGTGCGGCACTGCGGGCCAGGAATTCGCGTGCCAACGGCAGGATGTCCTCGCGCCGTTCGCGCAATGGCGGCAGGTGGATTTCCAGCGTATTCAGGCGGTACAGCAAATCCTTGCGAAAACATCCCGCGGCGACTTCCGCGCCCAGATCGGCGTTGGTCGCCGACACCAGACGCACGTCGGCACGCTGCGTGCGCGAGGAACCGAGCCGCTCGAATTCGCCATCCTCGAGCACGCGCAGCAGCTTGGGCTGTTGCGACACCGGCACGTTGCCGACCTCGTCCAGGAACAAGGTGCCGCCGTCGGCCAGCTCGAAGCGGCCGATGCGCTCGCCCCTGGCGTCGGTGTAGGCGCCGCGCACGTGGCCGAACATTTCCGACTCGAACACGTTTTCGTTGATGGCGCCCATGTTGACCTTGACCAGCGACGCGCGCGCACGCCGCGACAGGGCATGGATGCGTTCGGCGATCACGCCCTTGCCCGTACCGTTCTCGCCCAGCACCAGCACATTGGCATCACTGGGCGCAATGCGCGAAATCATGTCCAGCACCCGATGCATGGCCGGCGACTCGGCAATCATCTCGCCGCCTGCCGCATCCGCGCGCAGCAAGGCATTTTCCGCCTCCAGACGGCGCTGCCGACGCCGGCTTTGCCCGAGGGCGATCTGCGCTTCGAGAATGCGCACCAGGCGCGCGTTGTCCCAGGGCTTCTCGATGAAATCGGCGGCGCCGCGGCGCATCGCCTGCACCGCCAGCGGCACGTTGCCCCACGCCGTCATCACCACCACGGGTACGTCCGGCGCGTGCTGGCGCAATTGTTCCAGCAGTTCCAGGCCCTCATCGCCCGAGGTGGTATCGCGGGTGTAGTTGAGGTCGATCAGGGCCACGTCGACATCACGCCTGCAAACCGCCTCCAGCGCCGGTGCCGGACTGTCCACAGCCACGCAGGCCATACCTTCGGCCTTCAGCAGCAGACGCAGGGCCTCGCGTACGTCGGTTTGGTCGTCGGCGACAAGAATGGTGGCTCGAGCGTCGGTCATCGGATGTCAGGTCTCCAGCGGATCGTGCACGTCAAAGCCCAGTTCGGTGGCGACGGCCACCATGCGGGCATCGTGCGTCACCACGGTGAACTGGTCTCCGAGCAGGGAGCAGGTCGCGAGGTGGATGGCATCGAGCGATTTGAGGTGCGGCTCAATGGCCGCCGCGAAACGCAATACACCGTCGTCGACGCTGATCAGCTCGACGCGATCCGTGACCAGACGCGCCCAACTCGGATTCATTTGCTCCCGTCGCAGCGTGCGCACCATTTCCAGTTGCAACAAGCGCGACGAACACACGTCGGCAGCCTGCTCCGACACGGCCGTAAGCCAGGTCCTTGCGCGCGGGTCGCCGGCCGGCAAAACGGCGTGAATGGCCACCGAGGAGTCCAGATACCACTTCATCAGTGATCGCCACGCATCGCCTGAAACAGCGCATCCACGTCGGCAGGCGTACGGCCCTGCGCACGCTGTTGCCAGTCATCCGGCCAGGCCATGGGGTGTGCCTTGCGTGGCGTAACCCGCCCCTGCGCGCGCAGCCGCTCCAGCGGATCGACCACGCCATCAGCCGCCTCGATGCGCCAGCGGGGTTGTCCGCGCTCGGTGATGTAAAC
>CAZMKO010000091.1:0-9487 GCA_964566965.1 uncultured Rhodanobacteraceae bacterium | reverse complement strand
CGGGACTCGGGGATGGTGACGGTTGAGGCCTGCGGACTGTCACCAGAGGAATGAAGGCGTATCGGCGCGAACGAGACCATCGCGGCCATGGGCCGCTCCCACAGGGCATCTCGAAAAACTCCCGATCATGTGTAGGAGGGCCTCAAGGCACGAATGAAAATGGAGGAGCGGCGGAAGCCGCGGCCCGAGCTGGCCGAACCCGATCCTCATTGCAAGTCCCAAGCCCCGAGTCCCGAGTCCCGAGTCCCGAGTCCAAAGCCTGCAACCAAAAGCCATACCCCACAAAGCTCACCCTCCGCCCCGTGAGAGCCCACGGCCGCGCTAACCGGTGCAGGCTCAGCGCCGCAACGCGCGATGTCCGATGTCGCGGCGATGGAACATGCCGTCGAAACGGATGCCCGAGACCACCTCGTAGGCACGTTCCCGCGCGGCGGCCAGGTCCTCGCCCAACGCGCAGGCGCACAGCACGCGGCCGCCGGCCGTGACCACCCGGCCGTCTTCATCCATCGCAGTGCCGGCATGAAACACCTTGGTGCCGGGCTCGGCGGCGGCATCCAGGCCGCTGATCGGCAGGCCCTTGCGCACCGTGCCGGGGTACCCGCCCGAAGCCAGCACCACGCCCAGTGCCGGGCGCCGATCCCAGCGTGCATGAACCTGGTCGAGCCGCCCGTCCAGCGCCGCGTCGACCAAGTCCACCAGGTCCGACTCCAGACGCATCAGCACCGGCTGGGTTTCCGGATCGCCAAAGCGCACGTTGAACTCCACCACGCGCGGGGCGCCGTCTGCACCGATCATCACGCCGACATACAGGAAGCCCACGAACGGCGCGCCTTCGGCGGCCATGCCGGCCAGCGTCGGCTGCACGACCTCCTCGACGATGCGCTGCTCCACCGCCGGTGTCACCACCGGTGCGGGCGAATAGGCGCCCATGCCGCCGGTGTTGGGGCCGGCGTCGCCGTCGTCGCGGCGCTTGTGGTCCTGGCTGGAAGCCATCGGCAATGCGGTCTTGCCATCACTGATGACGATGTAGCTGGCTTCCTCGCCCTGCATGAACTCCTCGATGACCACCCGCGAGGAGGCGTCGCCGAAACGCTTGTCGCCCAGCATGTCCATGATGGCGTGCTCGGCCTCGGCCACGGTCATGGCCACCACGACGCCCTTGCCCGCCGCCAGGCCGTCGGCCTTGATCACGATCGGCGCACCGTGTTCGCGCACGTGCGCCAGCGCAGGCTCGGCTTCGCTGAACACGGCGTAGCCGGCCGTGGGGATGGCGTGGCGGGCCAGAAACTCCTTGGCGAAGGTCTTGGAGCCCTCCAGCTGGGCGGGTACCGCGCGCGGACCGAAACAGCGCAATCCGGCGCGCTCGAACTCGTCGACGATGCCGGCCACCAGCGGTGCCTCGGGCCCGACCACGGTCAGCGCCACCGCTTCGTCCCGCGCCAGCGCCAGCAGGCCCTGCACGTCGTCGGCAGCCACGGCAACGTTGCGCATGCCGGGCCCGGCCGCGGTGCCGGCGTTGCCGGGTGCGACCAGCACTTCGTCCACGCGCGGCGAATCCGCCAGTTTCCACGCCAGGGCATGTTCGCGGCCACCGCCGCCCACCACCAGAACTTTCATCTGCGCTCCGTCCAACGATGCGGCGCAGGCGTTGCGCCGAGCCGCCCATGATGCCGCAAACCACCAGACGGCAAAACACCTGCCATGGCCAACATGCCAACCTCACCTATACTTGCGAGTGCATGATTCATGGAGAACACCGCATGTACACGCGACACGTCTTTCTTCTTCTGGGCAGCCTGGCACTCACCGGCTGTGCCTCGAACATCGCCCCGGACACCTACTCGGTCGACTCGGTCGGACAGGTGAGCCAGGCGCAAAAGGCCACCGTGATCAGTTCGCGCGTGGTCAACGTCGAAGGCGGACGCCAGCGCGGTGGTGGCAGTCTGGCCGGAGGCGTGGTCGGCGGTGCGGCCGGCTCGACCATTGGCGGCGGCAGCCGCGTTCCCATCATCGGCGCCGTGGGTGGCGCCGTGCTGGGCAGCATCCTGGGACGCAAGGCCGAGGACGCCGCCAGCCACCAGCAGGCCCTGGAGTACGTGGTCCGTACCGAAAACGGTCAGACCCTGACCCTGGTGCAGGGCACCGAACCGGCCTTTGCCGATGGCACGCACGTGTTGCTGCTCAACGGCTCGCGCGCCCGCATCATCGCCGATCCGGACGCCTCCACCGGGCATTGACGCCGCGTGGCCGACCGGCCGCCGGCTTCATCCGTGTTCCAGCATCTCCAGCAACGCGGCCCGCGGCAGCTTGCCGGTGGCGTTGCGCGGCAAGGCCGCCACCTTGCGCACCGGCCGCGGCAGGAACACCGGATCGACGCTGCGACGCAACGCGGCCATGATCGCGGCCTCATCCACGTCCGGCGCCACCACCAGGGCCGCCAGGCGCCGCACCCCGAGCCGGTCGGCGGTGTCGGGCTGGAAGATGACGCCGTCACGCACGCCCTCGATCGCCAGCAACCGCTGGTTGAGGTCGGCCAGCGAGGCACGCTTGCCGGCCATTTCCAGCTGGTCGCCCTGACGACCGACCAGACGGAACCGGCCGGCATCGTCCAGCGCCATGATGTCGGCCAACGTGACCGGTGCCGCCAACTGCGGCGCATGGATGCGCGTCCCCTCCGGTCGCGGTTCCAGCGTCACGCCCGGATACGGCGTCCAGGCCGCCTCGCGGGCACTGCGGCGACCGGCGAAGACACAGGTCTCGGTGGAACCGAACACCTCCAGCAACGGCGCGCCGAAGCGCGCCTCGGCGGCGCGCGCCAGATCTTCCGGCATGGGCGCCGTGGCCGACACCATCGCCGCCAGCGGCGCCAACGCCTGGCCCGAACCGACCAGGGCACGCAGGTGCACCGGCGTGGTCACCAGCACCCGTGGTGCCGGCAACTGTGACAGGGCGTGGGCGACATCCGCCGGCAGCAACGGCCGCCCCGCATGCACGCCGACCGCGGCCAGCAACGGCAGCAGCACCGACATTTCCATGCCGTACATGTGCTGCGGCGGCACCGTCGCCAGCACGTGGAACGGTTCGTCCAGATACGCGCGCAACATGCCGAGATTGCCGGCGGTGCTGGCCGCATAGCTGGCCCAGGTCTTGACGCTGGCCTGGGGCCGGCCGGTGGAACCGGAGGTGTAGCCGATGGCGGCGACCTGCCGGGCGTCGATCCGGGGCACCGGCGGGGCCGCGTCCACGTCCCCGTCGCCCAGCGCCGGCAACCGCACATGGTCGGGCGGCGTCATCGGCAGGGCCGTATCGCCGACCGTGTAGCAGCCCGGATGCGCCCGCATCACCTCGGCCACCGCCTGCGGCGCGCGCGACGGCGGCAGAAGGTTGGTCTGGCCGCGCGTCAACGCGGCACAGAAAGCCACCAGGAAGGCATAGCGGTCCTCGCACAGATTGATGACGTGACGAACTTCCGGGAGCCGTACCGCCACCATCTCGACGTGGGTGAGAAACCGGGCGGCCGACACCGGCGCGCCGTCCCGCCAGGCGACCACACGCGCCGGATCGGTGGTAGCCAGCAACGGCAGCGACGCCGCGACATCCCCCGCGGGCTGCGGTCCGGTCACGACCATGACACCATGCTCCCGAACACGCTCACGGACGGATGATCACGCCGGTCAGCGCGTCACGGATGGAAGTGGGTCGATCCAGCCCGCCCAACGGCGCCTCGACGATGGCAGCCAGCCCGTCGCCAAAATAGGCCGCCACCGTGGCCGCGTCGCGGGCCGGCGCCGCGCCGTGTGGATTGGCGCTGGTGGACACGATGGGCCCGCCGAACGCGCGACACAGGTCGGCCGCCGGCGCGTGGGCGGTCACCCGCAACGCGATGCCGGCATGACCGCCGGCCACCCAGGCCGGCACCCCGGCCGCACGCGGGAAAATCCAGGTATGCGGCCCCGGCCAGCTGGCGCGCACCGTGGCCATGACCGTCGCCGGCACGGCGTCGATGTCGATCCACGGCATCACCTGGTCGATGTCGGCACCGATCAGCAGCACGCCCTGGCTGGGCGGCCGCTGCTTGAGCGCAAACACATGCCGGAACGCGGCCTCGTCGTGCGGATCGCAACCCAGGCCGTACACGCCCTCGGTGGGATAGGCCACCACGCCGCCGTCCCGCAGGGCCGCGGCAGCGGTCCCGGTATCGACGACGGGCGACGGGTTCGGATCGGTCGTATGCATGTCAGTAGCGCAAGGCCTTCAGCTTGGCCGCGCGGCGGGCGTCCGCGTCCAGGCTCCAGTGGTCGTGGAAGGGCGCCGACTCCCAGCCGCCGTAAGTGGGATTGGGCAGCACGAACCAGCGCGTGCCGATCCAGTCGCGATAGGGCTTGAGCGCGGCCTGGCGCTCGGCCGGGCCGGCGACGGGCAGTTCGATGAAGTCACCGACCTGGTCGCCGACCTGCACCAGCACGCGGTATTTGCCCGCGACCAGGCGCCGGCGGCAGGACTTGGAGGTGCCCTCCTGCCGGCATCCCGGCACATCCACACCCAGGCCCAGGAAGGCGTCCGGCCCAGACACCGGGAAGCCTTCGGCCTTCAGGTTGGCGAGGGTGGCCTGGTCCAGGGCATGATCGCGGTTGGACAGGTAGATCACGGCAATGCCGCGGGCGGCGGCCGCCCGCGTGAACGCCAGCGCACCGGGCAGCGGCCGGGCCGCCCTCTCGCGCACCCAGTCGGCCCAGGTGGCATCGTCGTAGGACGCGTGGTCGCGAATCAGCCGCGCCTGGTAGGGGGAGTTGTCGAGCACGGTCTCGTCGATATCCAGCACCACGACTGGCGGGAGATCGCGCGGATCGCTGCCCTCGGGCCGGTCGGCGGCCGCCAGCGCGTCCCACGACGGATCGGCCAGCGCCTTGTCCAACACATCCGTCGCCTGGCGATACACCTCGCGGTAGATCATGGCGTGCTCGGGCGAGGTCTGTGTCCACAACACGGCGTTGAGGTTGTCGTTGGCCGTGACGCCGGCGGCCGGTGCGGCCGGGATCCGCCCCCCCGTGCTGACGCAGCCGGATACCAGAACAATGGCAAGCGTGGCGAGTAACCGTTTCATGAAAGCATTCCGTGGGCACCGGGATATCGACCGAAACAAGCATAATGCCTCGACCGCCCTTGGGAGGCGAGCCATGATCCCGCGAAAACTTCGAATCGATGCCCAGGCCCTGCACAGAGCCTCGAACAACCCGGCATTTTTGTGGGGCATCCCGAAAAACCCGGTACCAAGGGTGTCCATGACATGGACGGATGTATCGGCGAGTCCGATCGCGGCCATGGGCCGCTCCCACAAAGGAAATGGAGCGCTCCGGATGCCAAGCCTGGAAATCGGGTCGGGGTTTTTCGAGATGCCCTGTGGGAGCGGCCCATGGCCGCGATCAGGCTTGCCGCAGGCTACGCCACGCCATGCCCCACCCGCCCGCCGAACGGACTCATTTGGACAGCAGCGCGCTCAGCTTGGCCAGGTGCGATTCGGCGGTTTCGCGCGTGACGGCCGCGTCGGCCTCCGGATCGCGTCCCTGCCAGTGCAGGTCGCCCTCGGGCAGCTCCTCCAGGAAGCGGCTGGGCTTGTTGGCGAGAATTTCCCCGAAACGGCGCGTGCGCTTGGCCCAGGTCAGCGTGAGCAGCTCCTTGGCACGGGTGATGCCGACGTACATCAGACGCCGCTCCTCGTCGATGCGTCCCTCCTCGATGGCGCCCTCGTGCGGCAACGTGCCGTCCTCGCAGCCGACGATGAACACGAAGCGGAATTCCAGGCCCTTGGCCGCATGCAGGGTCATCAGGCGCATCGCGTTGCCGGGATCGTCGCGATCGGCATGGCCCAGCAAGGCCAGCTGCCCCGCCAGATCGCCCACGGCGCCGTCCTTGCCCATGGCCTGGAACCACTCGGTCAGCTCACGCAGGTTGGCCAGGCGCCGTTCGCGCAGGGTCGGCTGCGGCGTGGCCGCCGCCAGGTGCTCGGCATAACGCGTGCGCTCGATGACACGCGTGGCCAGATCGGCCGCCGGCAGACGTACCGCCTCGCGACGCAGGCCCTCCACCAGCTCGACGAAACCGGCCAATGCGGCGGCCGGGCGCGGCGCCAGCTGCTGCAGCACGGTATCCGAACGCGCCGCCTCCAGCAGCGGCAGGTGTTTCGATTGCGCCAGCTGACCCAGTTTTTCCAGCGTGGTCGCGCCGATTTCGCGCCGTGGCACATTGACGATGCGCAGGAAGGCCGCGTCGTCGCTGGGATTGGCCAGCAAGCGCAAGTAACACAGGATGTCCTTCACCTCGACGCGGTCGAGAAAACTCAATGCGCCACTCAAGTGATAGGGCACGCGCGCCAGGCGCAAGGCCTTTTCCAGCGCGCGAGCCTGATGGTTGCCGCGATACAGGATGGCGAATTCGTGCCAGCGCGCCTGGTGCTTCTCGGCCAGGTAAGTGGCGATGCCGGCCACGCGCTCGGCCTCGTGCTCACTGTCGGTGCATTCGAGCACACGGATCTGCGGCCCCTCCGGGTGCTCGCTCCACAGCTTTTTCACGTGCAGGTGCGGATTGCAGGCGATCAGGGTGTTGGCCGCGCGCAGGATGCGTCCACTGCAGCGGTAGTTCTGCTCCAGTTTGATGACGGTGAGGTTCGGAAAGTCGCTGCCCAGTTGGCGGATGTTTTCCGGATTGGCGCCGCGCCAGGCATAGATGGACTGGTCGTCGTCACCCACGCAGGTGAACGCGCCACGCGGTCCGGCCAGGCATTTGAGCAGCCGATACTGGGCATCGTTGGTGTCCTGGTATTCGTCCACCAGCAGGTAGCGCAAGCGTTCGTTCCACTCGGCGCGAGCGTCGGCGTCGCTCTCCAGCACGCCCAGCGGCAACCGGATCAGATCGTCGAAATCGACCGCGTTGTAGGCCGCCAGACGCTTCTGGTAAAGCTCATAGATGGTGGCCGCCTCGACCTCGCGCGGCGCGCGCGCGGCATCCATCGCCTGGGCCGGCGTCAGGCCCGCGTTCTTGGCCCGCGACAGCAGCGACTTCAGTTGCCACAACGCATCGGGCTTGATGCCCTTGGGCGCCAGCTCCTTGACGATGGCGCCGGAGTCATCGGCATCCAGCACCGAAAAATTGCGTCGCAACCCGGCTCGCTCGTGCTCGATATGCAGGAACTTCAGCCCCAGCGCATGGAACGTGCACACGGTCAGCGCCTGCGCCGCCTCGGCCGACACCAGCCTGCCCACGCGCTCGCGCATCTCGCGCGCGGCCTTGTTGGTGAACGTGATGGCGGCGATCTTGCCCGCCGGCACCCCGCGACGCGTGGTCAGCCAGGCGATCTTCTGCGTGATCACGCTGGTCTTGCCGGAGCCGGCACCGGCCAGCACCAGCAGGGGGCCGTCGGCATGTTCCACGGCCAGGCGTTGTTGCGGATTGAGCATGCGCGACATGGTAGCGGCTTCGTCAAGGAAGCTCTGATTGAATCCGGCGCACGACGGTGGCGGCGCCCGAAACGCGATATTCGCGGCCTCCGCGGTGATGCGCTAGGCTGGCGCCGCAGGGGCACCCATCGAGAGGGGAGAGGGGCACATGAGTACAAACGCGCGGCCCGGCGCGGCCGACTGCGACGTACTGGTGATCGGCGGCGGCCCGGCCGGCAGTACCGTGGCCACGTTGCTGGCGCGGCACGGCTGGTCGGTGATCGGTCTGGAGAAGGAGCGCCATCCGCGCTTTCACATCGGCGAGTCGCTGTTGCCGATGAATCTGCCCATCTTCGAGCGCCTGGGGGTCATGGACAAGGTGCGTGCCATCGGCAAGTACAAGGCCGGGGCCGATTTCGAGGCCGACAACGCGCGCGGCTACAACACCTTCGATTTCTGCCGCGCGCTGGGGAAAAGTCCGCCGCATGCGTTCGAGGTCTACCGGCAGGAATTCGACCAGATGCTGTTCGAGCATGCACGCGAGAACGGCGCCGACATGCGCGACGGCCAGCGCGTGATCCGGGTGGCACACGAGCACAGCCGCCACCATCTCGCCACCGTGCGCGGCCCCGACGGCGAATACGCCATTCGTACGCGCTACGTCATCGATGCCAGCGGCCGCGACGCTTTCCTGGCCGGTCGGAAAAAACTCAAGCGCAAGAACCGCAAGCACCAGACGGCGGCCGTGTTCGGGCACTTCACCGGCGCCGAATTCCGCGAGGGCGAACATGCCGGCAATGTCAGCCTGTATCGCTTCGGCCAGAACGGCTGGGCCTGGCTGATTCCGCTGCGCAACGACGTGATGAGTGTGGGCGTGGTGGCCGGGCCGGATCATTTCAAACAGCGGCGCGGCGACACCAACGCGTTTTTCTTCGACATGCTGAAGTCCAACGCGGCCATGTGGAAGCGCCTGGAAAACGCCAGCCTGATCGACCAGCGCGTGCAGGCGACAGGCAATTATTCCTACGACGCCCGCCGCATCGGCGGGCCCGGCTGGCTGCTGGTCGGCGATGCCTTCGGCTTTCTCGACCCGGTATTCTCCTCCGGCGTGCTGCTGGCCATGAGCGGCGCCGAGCATGCCGCCGGTCTGGTCGACACGGCACTGCGCCAGCCGCGTCGCGAGGCGGTCCTGCAACGCCGCCTGGAGCGGCGCCTGCGCACCGCCATGCGACGCTTCAGTTTTTTCATCTACCGTTTCAACAACCCGGTCATGGCGCGTCTGTTCCGCCAACCGCGCAACGTGTGCCGTGTCGAGCAGGGGGTCATCTCCATGCTGGCCGGCGACGTGTTCGACAACCGCGCCGTGCTGTGGCGCCTGACCCTGTTTCGCACCATCTACAACATCAACGTGCTGCTGGCCCTGCGCACCTGGCTGGCCGAGTGGCGACAGCGCCGGCGCCAGGCACGCGCAGCCTGGGTCGAATAAACTGGACCGCCGCGGCAGCGTCGCCGGGCGGCCGCGATGATTCGGATTCATCACGAGCCGGCACCCGGCGCGGAGCGGGCCGCCCCACCGTTTTTTTCCGAATCCGTCGCATTTGGAGCGCCATGTCCAAGCTGTATTTCTATTATTCGGCCATGAACGCCGGCAAGACCACGACCCTGCTGCAGAGCGCCTACAACTACCACGAGCGCGGCATGCGCACGCTGATTCTGACCCCGGCGCTGGACGACCGCTACGGCGAAGGCATGGTCGCCTCGCGCATCGGCCTGAAGGCGCGCGCCCTGCGCTTTGCCGCCGATGCGGACCTGGTGGCCATGGTCAAGCGCGAGATCGCCCAGCATGGACGCATCGACTGCGTGCTGGTCGACGAGGCCCAGTTCCTGAACCGGGCCCAGGCCTGGCAATTGACCGACGTGGTCGACGAACTGCGCATTCCGGTGCTGGCCTATGGGCTGCGCACCGATTTTCGCGGCGAATTGTTCGAGGGCAGCCGGCACCTGCTGGCCTGGGCCGACGAGCTGCAGGAGATCAAGACCATCTGCCATTCCGG
>CAZMKO010000090.1:0-9521 GCA_964566965.1 uncultured Rhodanobacteraceae bacterium | reverse complement strand
TCGTTGCCGAAAATGTGCATTACGTCACATAAATTGATCGCATAGTGGAGTCATGCGTCCGCCAGGGCAGGTGAATGGGCAGGACGTGCGGGTGGCCTGACAGGGGCCGGCAGCACAGGTGGGGTGTTCGCCAAATGTGACCGTCGTCGACGGTTTCGCGGGGGGCGTCCGCCAAGGGGGTAGGACGATGAGCGATGCAAGTGAACGCCGTGTCGAATTGGACCATTTCGACATGCTCGCGCTGGGCGGCACCTTTCGCGTGTGCGACATGAATCTGATCCTGCTGGGGTCGGATGCGCCGCATGCCGTATTGGGGTCGGCCTTTTCCGATGGCGCGGTATTCGCCAGCGGGCGTTACGATTTTCCCTTCCGGGGCCGCTTCAAGTTGCCCGCCGACTGGTGCCTGATCGGTTTCGTGCATGAGACCGGTGCGGGCAGCTGGTGCCACGGCATGGATCTGACCCCGGCGATGTCGATGACCATCCTCCCCGGCGGCAACAGCGAGTTCATGCTCAGCGCCGGCACGGTGTGGAGCGTGGTGCTGATGCCGGTGTCGCGGCTGCGGCGCACGTTTGCGGAGATGACGGCCTATACCGTGGATCTTCCCGGTCATCGCATGATGCTGTTCAACGCCATGCGTACCGCCTCGGGACGGCGCCTGGCGAAGCGCTTCGATGCGTTGCGCGGACGCTTCATCGAGGGCAGGAAGGTGCCGTTGGGGAATCTGGACAAGCTGATTCGCAACCACATCCTGTGCGGCCTGTCGTGTGCGCGTGATCCGCATTTGCGCAATAGCAGCCGCGGTCGGCGCACGCACTACCACGTGGTGCGCAAGGTGGAGGATTTCATGTTTGCCAACCTGCGCCACGAGATCAACAACCGGCAACTGTGCAACGTGGCCTGCACCAGCGAACGCACGTTGCGCTATGCCTTCAACGACATGCTGGGCGTGTCGCCCAACCGGTACTTGTCGCTGATGCGCCTGTGCGAGGCCTGCACGCACCTGGCGCAGGCCGACGCGACGCGGCGCACGGTGAAATCGGTGGCGCTCAGTTGCGGGTTGTGGGATTTTTCGCGTTTCGCGGAAAATTACCGCCGCCTGTTCGGCGAATTGCCCAACCACACCCTGGCGCGCCGCGAGGCGGCCGAGGTGGTCGTGGCCGCCATGGGCGGGGCGCCGGGCGGTCCCGGCGGCGGACGCGTGCGACGCTGATACCCGCGGCCCGGATTTTCCCTTTCCGGCCGGTATCCATTTTCGTTCGCGGTGATGCGTCGGCAGGCGCGGCACGGAGTACGTTTCGCATTTTGATCCATGATCGGTGCGGAGAGCCTGGAGATGTCCTTCGACAAAAAAACCGGGCATGAAAAAATCTGGATTTTCATCAAGGCCATGGTAGGAGCGCTGGAAGGCGCGACCGGCAACGCGGGAAAATGGCGTGTCCTGCGGCGAGATTGATCGCGGCTTCCACCGCTCCTACAAAAAATGATCGGGAGTTTTCGGGGTTTCCCGTGGGGCGGCTGGCGGACCATTCATAGGGTTTTCATATGAACATGGTTGGATAAAGTCATGGACCATCTGGATGGGGCGGCCTATGCTGGTGCCACGTCTTGATGAGGGTGATGGTCATGGCATCACGCGATCCCGGTCAGGTGGCGGCGCAGCTTCTGCGGCACTGCCAATACGTCAACATCGCCACCACGGGTGACGAAGGCCCCTGGAACACGCCGGTGACGGCGGTGGCCGACACCACCCTGGTGTTGTACTGGTCCTCGTGGAGCGGAGCACAGCATTCGCGCAACCTGCGTGACGACGCGCGCGTGTTTCTCACCCTGTACGATTCCACCCGCGCACGCGGCACCAACCACATGGGGTGCCTGTACCTGCGCGGTACGGCACGCGAGGTCACGTGCCAGGACGAGGGCGCCAAGGCCTTTCGCCTGATCTACCCCGGCCAGCCGGTGCAGCTGGACGATTTTTTTGACGCCGGCCCCAAACGCTTCTACGCCGCGAGCGTGGAGGCGGCCTGGCTGAACGACCTGTCCGAGCGCGAGGTCACGCCGCGCACCGTGAAGATGCGCATGGCGGTGCCGCTGGATGCCCTGCGCGCGGCCTGGGCACCGCTCGCGGCGGAGTGAGTGTCGGCATGGACGCGCGGGTGACGCCGCCACCGGGCGACACGGCTTTGGTACCGGGCGCGGTGCACGCCGGCGATACCGGGATCAGCCACGGCACGCCGGCGTTCCGGCGCGCCAACCTGGCGTTGTTCGCGGCCGGCGTGTCGACGTTCGGTCTGCTGTATTGCGTGCAGCCCTTGATGCCCGAGTTCACCCGTGATTACGGGGTGAGCGCGGCGACCAGTGCCCTGTCGCTGTCGGTGACCACGGCGGTGCTGGCCGTGGCGATGCTGTGTGCCGGCGCGCTGTCGGACAGCTGGGGCCGCAAGCGGGTGATGAGCCTGTCGCTGTTTTCCTCGGCTGTGCTGGTGCTGCTGACGGCGCTGGTGCCCGGCTGGGAGACCCTGCTGGTGCTGCGCACGCTGCTCGGCCTGACATTGAGCGGGTTGCCGGCGGTGGCGATGACCTGGCTCAGCGAGGAAGTGCACGCCGATTCGATCGGCCTGGGCATGGGTTTGTATATCAGCGGCAACGCGATCGGCGGCATGGCCGGGCGCATCGTGTCCGGCATCGGCGCGGAATGGTTCGGCTGGCGCGGCGGCATCGCTCTGGTCGGTGTGGTGGGGCTGACCAGTGCCTTCCTGTTCTGGCGCACGCTGCCGCCATCACGGCACTTCACGCGGCGGCCGCTGCAGGCGCGGACGTTGCTGGCGCGTTTCGCGGCGTTGTTCCGCGACCGTGCATTGCCGTGGCTGTTCGTCGAGGGCTTTCTGCTGCTGGGCGCTTTCGTCACGGTGTACAACTACCTGGGTTACCGGCTGCTGGCGCCGCCGTACGATCTCAGCCAGGCCGCGGTCGGGCTGATCTTCGCGGTCTATGTGGTGGGCATGTTCAGTTCCCCCTGGATGGGCCATCTGGCCGGCCGGCTGGGGCGCCGCCGGGTGCTGTGGACGGCCTTCGTGCTGGTGCTGGCCGGACTGGGCCTGACCATGGCCGCGTCGGTGTGGGCCATCCTGGCCGGGCTGGTGGTGCTGACCTTCGGCTTTTTCGGCGGCCATTCCATCGTCAGCAGTTGGGTTGGCCGGCGTGGCGGCGCGGCCCGCGCGCAGGCGGCGTCGATGTACCTGTTTGCCTATTACATGGGGTCGAGCATCGCCGGCGCCAGCGGCGGGCTGTTTTATGCCGATGCCGGCTGGCCCGGCGTCGGTGCCTTCGTGGGCGTGCTGTCGCTGGCGGGCCTGGGCATTGCCTGGCACCTGCACCGTATTCCGCCGCTGACCGGCGACCACGTGCCGCCGACACCGATGAGTCACGGCGCCATGGGTTGAGCGGCGGCACGTCGCCTTGCCGTGTGGTATCGGCGGAGCTTGTTGCGGCCACGGGGTATCACCTGTGGGCACTTCGAAAAACCGGATACGGGACATCAACCTGTAGGAGCGGCTTCAGCCGCGATCGGCGCTTGCGGGTATCTCGTCATCGCGGCTGAAGCCGCTCCCACATTCAGTACCAGCCCAGCAGCGACACGCCCAGGCCGACATAGGTGGCCTTGTGGTTGTAGTCGATCATGCTTTCGCCGTAGCCGTGGAACAGCTGCAGGTAGCCGCGCAGCTTGGCGTGGATGGGGAACGACCAGGTGAACTGCATGGCGCCGTGCGAGCGGTCGCCGCCGCGCAGGGAGTGGCGCAACATCAGGCTGAGCTCGTTCTCGCCGGCTTCGTGCACGATGTCCACTTCGCCGCGCCCCATGTAGTCGTCGATGTCGGGGTTGTCGTCCTTGCGGCGGCTCTCGTTGATACGCCACCACGGGCGGAACATGACCGTCCAGCCCGGGCGCTCGAAGCCGATGTCGGCCACGACGCGGTTCCAGCTGCGCGACAGCGGGTCGCTGCGGCCGTTGGACTGGTGATTGATGCCGATGCCGAGCAGGCGTCCCTTCCAGCCGAACACGTCGTAGTTGGTGTTGAACACCAACATGCCTTCGGGTTCGTAGTTGGTCTCGCGGAACGGGCGCGAGATGTCGTGGTTGTAGACCTGCCAGTGCGAGGTCTGGGTGTAGCCGAACCACAGGTCGCCGTAGTCGCCGAACACGCCCTGCCAGAGCTTGGTCTTGAAGCTGATCTGGAACTTGGCCTCGAGGCGGTCCAGGCCCAGCGGCGAGTCGACGGTGTTGTCCGCCGACGGCGAGTGCGGCCGGTTGTTGACGCGGGTGGTGTAGAACACCGGCAACAGGTAGACCGGTTTGTAGCCGCGCACGTTGTAGGTGCCCAGCTTGGCGTCGCGGGACAATTCCCAGCGACTGTCCAGCAGCGAGGACGGATGGCCCGCGTCGGCCTGGTCGTCGTCCGTGTTGCTCGAGCCCTGGCGGGCCCAGGCCGGCCGGTCGTGGTTGAACAGCCGTTCGCGGCCGTCGCTTTCGACCGGCCTGGTGATCGGCACGCGCTGACGGGCGGTGCCCGTGTCGGCCTTCCCGGCGCCGCTGTCGTGTCCCAGCGCCTGGTCGTAACAGGCCAGACGCTGGGCGTCGGAGGTGATGTTGACGCAGGCCTGCGCCGTGGCCGGGGCGTCGTCGGACGGTGGCGACGCCTCCTGGGCCATCACGCCCGGTGCCGCTGCCAGCATCGCGCCGGCGGCCAGGCTCGCGCACAGGTGACGTCCGGCGATCGGCAGGCCCGGGGTCAGGCGCATGCGGTGGCCGCCCGCGCGGCCGGCCTCACGGCTGCTTGACCCAGCGTTCGTATTCGGCCCGGGAGATGACGTTGTCGCGGTTGCTGTCGGCATATTTGAAGTCGTTGGCCAGCGGCGAGTACTGGTTGACCTCGCTGGCGTCGATCGATCCGTTTCCATTGGTGTCCAGTGTGGCAAATGCCGGCGGCGGCTGCATGGATTTCTGGTCGGGATGGTGCGAACGCACCGTGACGATGGTGCCGTTGTCGGCCTGGAAGGTGGTGTGTCCGTTGACCGATGTGTTGGCGTTGCCGTCCTGCGGCGGCGCGGTCTGCGCCAGTGCCACCGGCGCGGCCAGCAGCGACGCGGCGATGGCGGTGCCCAGGGCGAGGTCGTGCAGTGTGCGGATCATGGGATGCCTCCTTCGGGGAACGGGTCAGTGGCTGCTGGAGGCGCTGGCCGGTTGCTGCGGTTCGCACGACTTGCCGTGCAGCGATTCCTTCAGCAGTTTGGCCAGCGAGACGCAACGCCCGGCCAGGGCGGAGCGTTTGTCGGGGTCGCGCGCTTCGCGCAGCAGGGTGTCGCGCATGTCGTTGTAGTGCGCGTCGATGGTGTCGGCCGAATAGATGCCGGCGGCGCGGTGGCAGCCCTTGTAGCTGGCCAGGTAGTCGTCGCAGGCCGGGATGCCGGTCTTGCCCGGCGGTGGCGTGTTCTGGTCGCCGGCGGTATCGCTGCCGGTGCTGGTGTCGCCCGAAGACGTGGTGGCGGTGCTGTGTCCGGATCCCGTGGTCTCGGTGCGGCTGGACGACGACGTGGACGGGGTCGTCGTGGACGGGCGCGTGTTCTGGTCGCTGCAGCCGGCCGCGGCCAGCAGCGCGGCGGCCGCGAGGAGGGTGGTGAAGCGGGTGGATGAGGTCATGCGCCTGATTCCTTTGTGTGGTCGACCATCGCCCATTTAGCCATTCGGGCGTTTAGGACATCCTGAACCGCGGGGAGGCGGCTCAGGTCGTATTCATGTGGATTGTCGATTGCGTGCGGGCAATACCCAGCCGGGCCGCACGAAATGGCAGTTGTAGCCCTCGGGATAGTGCTGCAGGTAATCCTGGTGCTCGGGCTCGGCTTCCCAGAAGGCGCCGGCCGGAACCACCTCGGTGACCACCTTGCCCGGCCACAGGCCGCTGGCGTCGACGTCGGCGATGGTGTCCTCGGCCACGCGTTTTTGTTCCTCGTCCAGGTAGAAGACGGCCGAGCGGTAGCTGCTGCCCAGATCGTTGCCCTGGCGGTTGGGCGTGGTCGGGTCGTGGATCTGGAAAAAGAATTCCAGCAGGCGGCGGAAGCTGGTGTGCTCCGGATCGAACACGATCTCCACCGTCTCGGCGTGACCGTCGTGGTCGCGGTAGGTGGCGTGTTCCAGCGTGCCGCCGCTGTAGCCGGTGCGGGTGGAGACGATGCCGGGCTGCTTGCGCAGGAGTTCCTGCACGCCCCAGAAGCAGCCGCCCGCGAGGAGTGCGCGTTGCGTGGTCATGGACGGGTTTCCTCCAATATCAGTCGAACAGCGGACGCAGGTGGCCGTAGCCCTCGGATTCCAGATCCGCCAGGGGAATGAAGCGCAGCGCCGCCGAATTGATGCAATAGCGTAATCCGCCGTGCTCGCGGGGGCCATCGGGAAACACGTGGCCAAGGTGGCTGTCGGCGTGGCGCGAACGCACCTCGGTGCGGAGCATGCCGTGGCTGGTGTCGCGCGATTCGACCACGTTCGCGTCGTCCAGCGGACGCGAAAAGCTGGGCCAGCCGCAAGCGCTGTCGAACTTGTCGCGCGAGGTGAACAGCGGTTCGCCGGAAACGATGTCCACGTACAGGCCGTCGTCGTGGTGGGCGTGGAAAGCGTTGTCGAAGGGCGGTTCGGTGCCGGCCTCCTGGGTCACGCGGTATTGCAGCGGACTCAGGCGGGCGAGAGCTTCGGGCGTTTTGCGGTAATCGGTCATGGCGGGGACGGGTTGGGGAACACGGTCATGATATCCGGACGCGAAGCCGCGTCGACAAGGTCCGGGCGGGGCACGCCCCTGCCGGCGGGTTGACCTGGGGCGGCTCATGTTCGGCCACGATGCCGACAAGAACACCCACAAGATCCTCAACCAGGCCATGTACGACGTGGCCCAGGCCCTGGGCAAGAAGGACGTCAAGCTGGCGTCGCTGCACTGAAAAGCGCCCGTCGAGCGGCTTTTTGTGGGAGCGGCCCATGGCCGCGATCAAACTTGCCGCAGGACTGGCGGGGGAGCAGACCGAAAGCGGCGGGCGCATGCCCGCCGCCTCACGTTTCGGCGCTGGAAGCCAGGTTGAACAGCCGTCGCGCGTTGGCCGCGGTGCGCCGCGCGATGGTGTCGCGATCCTCGCCGCGCAGCGCGGCGACGGTGTCCAGCACCTCGACCAGGTACGCCGGCTCGTTGCGTTCGCCGCGGTGCCCGTGGCCGGGCTGGTCGGGCGCGTCGGTTTCCAGCAGCAGGGTGTCCAGCGGGATGTCCGTGACGGTGCGACGCAGACGTTTGGCGCGTGCGTGCGTGACCGGGCCGCCGATGCCGACCAGAAAGCCCAGGTCCGCCAGTTGCCGCGCCTGCTCGCGGCTGCCGGCGAAGCTGTGTACCACCCCGCGCAAGCCGCCGATGCGACGTATCGTGTGGATGACTTCTTCCTCGGCGCGGCGGGCGTGGATGATCACCGGCAGGTCCATGTCGCGCGCCACCTGCAACTGGCGCGTGAAGTAGTGCCGTTGCGCCTCGGGCCGCGGATCGTCGATGAAGAAATCCAGGCCGCACTCGCCGACCGCCACGGCGTGCCGTTCATCCAGCCGGCGCGGCAATTGTTCCAGGTGCGACTCGGCGTGTTCGGCCAGGAACATCGGGTGCAGGCCGTATGCCGGGTGAAGTGCCGGATGCGCGGCGCACACCGCCTGCAGGTGGCGCCAGCCGGCGGCCGTGGTGGCCGGCACGATGATGGCCGTCACCCCGGCATCGAGGGCGCGCCGGACGACGGCGTCGCGGTCGGCGTCGAATCGGGGGTGGTCGAGGTGGGCGTGGCTGTCGATCATGATCTTGTGACGGTGGTCACCGGCGAACCGGTGCGGGTGACGGTATCAGGGCCAAGGGTCACACATCCATGGTGATGTGTCGGCCATACTTTCGGCCGCCCATCCGGTCGCGCGGGCGTGCTTTAACGCCGACATAACGGTGGCACGGCAGGGGGCCGGGTTCTTATGCGCGGTTCAGTCTGCCGATGCTTGAATTGGTCTTGTCCGGTCGCCTGCGCAGCCGCTTCCGGCAAACAGCCACATCATTACCGGCGACAAGCCGCATAACCATAGGAGGTCGAATCACCATGAACACATACCTGAAGGGAACCTTGTGGCTCGGGCTGTGCGCCTTGACTACCCTCGGTCTGAGCGCTTGCAACAAGGATGCCAGCGCGGAAGGTCCGCAGTACGCGAAGGTGGTCAGTGCCACGCCGATCAAGAAGACCTCCAACAATCCGCACCAGGAGTGCCACAACGAGGCCGTGACGGTGCACAAGCCGGTCAAGGACCAGCACCAGATCGCCGGCACCGCCATCGGTGCGGTGGCGGGTGGTCTGTTGGGCAACCAGGTGGGCGGCGGCAACGGCAAGAAGCTGGCCACCGCGGCCGGTGCCGTGGCCGGTGGCTTCGCGGGACACAAGATCCAGAAGAATCATCAGGAAAATGCCACCCAGACGGTCAACAAACAGGTGTGCAAGACCGTTAACAATCCTGTCACCAAGATCGTCGGCTACGACGTGAAGTACGAGTACAACGGTACCGTGCACACCACGCGCATGGATCACGACCCGGGCGCGCAGGTGGAAATCCAGAGCGGCGTCTCGGTGGTCGGCAGCAACGGCTGACGCGGTTTGCGAAACGCGTGGCGGGTTCCGCGGCTGTTGCCTGACCGGTTGTTCGGTCGCGGAACCCGAAGGCCGTCGTGCCGCGTTGCCGGCACGACACCTCCCACACCTTGATGGAGGAACTACCCATGCACACTCCCCTGCGTACAAGTGAGCGTTTCGTCCGCCGCCTGCTGCCTGCCGCGGCCATGGCCGGCATGCTGGCTCTCGCCGGTTGTGCCACGCAGCAGCCGTATTACGGTGGTGGCGGCTACGGCACGTCCTACGGCAACAACGGCGGATCGCGCGCGGCCTGCAACCAGTGCGGCACGGTTGAGAGCGTGCAGCAGGTCTATGTCCAGGACCAGAACAGCTCGCACATCCTCGGCACCGTGGTCGGCGCCGTGGCTGGCGGCCTGCTTGGCAACACCGTGGGCAAGGGTGACGGACGCAAGGCCGCCACCGTCGCCGGCGCGGTGGCCGGCGGTGCGGTCGGGCACGGTGTCGCCCAGCGCAACAATGGCGGCAACGGCAGTTCGCCGGCCTGGCGCGTGGTGGTGCGGCTCGACAACGGGCGCGTGGCCACGGTGACCCAGCGCGGCGACCCGCGCGTGCAGCGCGGCGACCGCGTGCAGGTGCAGAACGACCGCGTCTATCTGCTGTAGACGGCTATACGGCCAATACAGGCTGGCTTCCCGGGTCCGTGTGGCCACGGACCCGAAGTCCTTCTGCAGTCTCCGGACCATCGCGGCCATGGGCCGCTCCCACAGCGCTGCCTGGAAACCTCCTGAACCCTTGTGGGGCACCTCGAAAAACGCCCGATCGTGTGTAGGAGCGGCGGAAGCCGCGAT
>CAZMKO010000089.1:0-9533 GCA_964566965.1 uncultured Rhodanobacteraceae bacterium | reverse complement strand
GGGACACGGGACCCGCAGGTCGAAAAGTGTGAGGTGGAAGCGAAGCTCAGGCGAAACCGTGCCGCTTGAGGAAATCCGTGTCGATACCCGGCGCCGCGCTGTTGCCGAGCAGGCGCTCGATGTAACGCGCCACCACATCGACTTCGATGTTGACGGCGTCGCCGGGTTTGCGGGCGTGGAAGCTGGTGTGTTCGACGGTGTGCGGGATGAGGTTGACGCCAAAGCGCGCGCCATCCACGTCATTGACGGTGAGGCTGGTGCCGTCGATGGTGACCGAACCCTTGTGCGCGATGTAACGCGCCAGCGCCTCGGGCACCTCGAACATCCAGCGCTGCGAGCGCCCGTCGGACGTCACCGACACCACCTTGCCGACACCATCGACATGGCCGGACACCAGGTGCCCGCCGAGCCGGTCGGCCAGACGCAGGGCCTTTTCCAGGTTGACCGGATCGCCGGGTTTGAGCTCGCCCAGTGTGGTCAGCGACAACGACTCGTTGGACACGTCCGCGGCAAAACCACGTTCGGACAGCGCCACCACGGTCAGACAGCAGCCGGACACGGCGATCGAGTCGCCCAGGGCGACACCCGACAGATCCAGGCCGGCCGTATCGACATGCAGACGCACGTCGCCGCCACGCGGTTCCAGGCGCACGATGCGCCCCACGCGTTGCACGATACCGGTGAACATCAGCGCACCTCCCGGGCGGAAGTGGCGACAACAGTGACATGGCAACAAATCATGAAACGTTCTCCGCGGCAAAAAGCGAGAACGCCCCAAGGCACGAGGCTGCGCGCGGAACATCCACGCGTGGCCGTCTTCTTTCATCCGGACTGTGACCGTCGGCCCCGGACTTCGACCGGGTCTGCTGACCTTCCGCCAGAAACGAAAGCGCTCGCGGGCTCGTGCATCGCACCTACCGCCGGTGGGGACTTCCACCCCGCCCTGAAGACGTTGCCGGCCGGGCCGGCGCGCGTATTTTAGCACTTTCGGCGATGATCGCGGTTGAGGGGAGAGGACTCGGGACTCGGGGCTCGGGGATGGCAGCGCCTGGGGCCTTCGGAATGTCGGCCCTGGATATACCTGAAATCGGGTGGTTCGAGATGCCCGGCAAAGGCGCGACCGGTGACGCGGAGCCATGGCGTGTCTTGCGGCAAGACGTGACCGCGGCTTCCACCGCTCCTACGAATGATCGGAGGTTTTTCGACGTCCCCTGCAGCGGCTCCATGAACTCCCATCACGGATGGGATCATGATGCTTTGGTCCGGCATCCGGAATCAGGGGGTCACGGCACTTCCGGCTTCCAGCACCCGGAACGACACCGGTCCCAGATAGCGCGGCGTCGCGTTCCCGGACGGCCATACACGGGCTTCGACATGATGCGTTCCCGGTTCGAGTGTCCACGCCACATCAGGCCGTCCGGAGGCCGCCACGGCTTGGCCGTCGACATACCAGCGCACGCGCTCGGGAGGGTTTCCGGCGGTATCCAGAACCAGGTGCAGGCGCTGCGCGGCGCGGGGTTGACGCGGGTCGATGGCCAGGGTTTCGCCGTCCAGCGGGCGCGCGATGGACCACCGCTCGGCGGACGTGACAGGCGGTTTCGGCGCCGCGCCCGGCGCCCCCGGCAGGTGCCAGTCTCGGCGCTGGATACAAGGTGGCGGGCCGATCCATTCGCAGGTCTCTACGGCAGTCAGGGCCGGGCTGCGCCACAAGCCCGCATGCGGCACGCCCGCGCGCAGGTGGGCGAAGATCTGGCGCCACACCGGTGCCGGCCCCGCCGATCCGGTCAGACGGTCGGTGGCGCTTGCGTCCAGGTTGCCCATCCACACACCCACGGTGTAGCGGTCGTCGAAGCCGACCGTCCACAGGTCGTGGTAGTCGCTGGAGGTGCCGGTCTTGACCGCCGTCGGTTGCGGCAGGTCGAGCACGCTGTCGATGCCGAATTCGGCCTGCCGCGCCTGGGCATCGGAGAGAATGTCGGCCACCAGGGAGGTGACCGGCGCCGGCAATACCGATTTCGGGTCGGGCGGCGCCACCCCGTCCAGCACGTGCAGCGGCAGGAAACGGCCGTGTCGTGCCAGCGTGGCGTAACCCTGGACCAGGTCGTGCAGGGTCACCGCGCCATCGCCCAGCACGATGGCCGGGCCGTAGTGGTCGGCGCTGCGGTGGAACGCGCGGAATCCGGCCTCCTGCAGCAGCTCGATGATGGCCGGCACCCCCACCGCCTGGGCCGTGCGCACCGCCGGGATATTGAGGGAATTGGCCAGGGCGTAGCGCAGGCTGACACGGCCGTAATGACGGCCACTGTAATTGCGGTACCGATGCACGCCGGTATCGATGCGCTCGGCCAGCGGCGTGTCCATGATGACGCGTTCCGGCTGCCAGCCATGACGCGCCATGGCCAGCGCGTATACAAACGGCTTCAGCGTCGAGCCGGCCTGGCGCGGAGTCCGTACCGGATCGATGCCGTAGGCCGATCCGCCCGGCGCGACGGCCCAGGCCAGCACCGCGCCACTACGGTTGTCCACCACCAGCGCGGCCGCGTCATGCACGCCACGGTCGGCCAGTGCTTCGACTCGCCGGCGCAGGGTTTTCTGCACGAACACCTGCAGGGACGCATCCAGCGTGGTGCGCACCACGCCGGCGTCGCGGCCGTGCCGGCGCGCCTGCGCCATGGCACGGACCACGAACGGCCCGGCCTCCACCGCCAGGCGCCGCCGCCCGGTACGCAACGGCGCACGGCCGATGGCCGCGACCCGCGCGGCGTCGATCAACCCGTCGCGGTGCATGCGCGCGGCCAACCGGTCCACCGCGCGCCGCGCCGCGCGCGGGTGCCGGCGTGGATCGTAACGCGCCGGCGAACGCACCAGCACCGCCAGCGCCAGCTGTTCGGCCGGATTAAGTGCCCCCGGTTCGCGCGCAAAGTAATAACGCGCCGCCTGTACCACACCGCGGCGGCGCGCCGCGTAGGGCACCTGATTCAGGTAGAACGCCAGCATCCGCGCATGCCCGAACCGGCGCAGCAGCCGGCCGGCGTCGATGCCCGCCATCCAGTGCCCCCAGTAGCTGTGCGCATGCGGCGCGAGGATGCGCGCAACCTGTTCGCCGATGCTGCTGGCACCGCGCACCACGCGCCCGGCCCGCATGTTGCCCCACAGCGCCGCGACCCGCGCGCGCCAATCCACGCCTGCGTGATCCCAGTAGCGCCGGTCCTCGGCCGCCACGAACGCAAGGCGCAGCAGGGCCGGCATGCGTGACAACGGCAGCACGTCGGTGCGGTTGAAGCGCCCCCGGAAGGTGCGGTTCAACGGCGTGCCGTCGGCAGCCAGCACGCGCCATGCGCCGGCATCGGCACGCACGGCGCCCAGCGTGTCCGGCAGTGGCATCCGTGCATGCCAGGTCGCCCAGGCCAGTACCAGCAGCGCCGCCAGCCCGCATGCACCAGCCACACCAACCCATCGGCGGCGTGCCGGCGCGCTCACCTCACGACTCCGGCATGGCCACGTTCAGGTGCTGCGACACACCCCGGCCAAACACGTCCGGCTGGTAGATTTCCTCCACCTTCGGGGCCGGCGCGACGAAGTGACCGGGCGCGATCACCTGCGCGGAATACACCACCTGGTAGCGCCCGGCCGGCAGGTCGTCGGCGAAGAAGCGCACGGCATCGAAACCGGTCTCGCGATGGTAGAAGCCGCCGGTGACCACCGACATGTTGGGCCACGCGCCGCCATCAAACATCAGCACGGATACCCCCGGCTGCGCTGCGGGCGTGCTGCCCGGGCTGGTCGCCAGGAGCCGGTTGACGGCCTCGAAAGCCCCGGGCAGCGGATCGGTCAGCACCACATGGTGGCGCTCGGTCGGCACATCCACGTCCAACGTCACGCGCACGATGTCGCCGCGCTTGAGCCGGCTGTCGTCCGCGACCGGCTGCCATTCGCCGTCGCGCTGGACCGCGTAGTGCCGCGACAAGGTCATGCCGGCATCGGTCGCCGGCAAGGCATCCGGCGGCATGGTGTAGTGCGCCTGCACGCTGTAGTACAGGCGCCCCTTGCCGCCACGCCGCAGCGTCACGTCGAACGCCTCGCCGGCTTTGGCGGCCGCGCCGTCGAGACGCACCGCGGCATCCGCCCGCGAGGTGAAACGTGCCGTGCGCGACTTGCCGTCGGGCAGCTCCAGCTGCCCGCTCAGGTTCTCGACCGGCGGCTCGTACGCATCGGCGTAGTGGGTCATGGCGGTGGTGCAGAACACGTTCTCCTGGCTGTTGGGCCAGCCGCCGGCGTTGCGGCGCCGGGTGGTCACCCAGCGCATCAGTTTTTGCGGCGTGTCGCCGAGCAGGCTCTCGTCGCCCCAGGCGTGCTTGTAACGCGCCATGGCGTCAAGGATGGCGCAGTTGGAACGCAGCGGCGTGGCCAGCAGATCGGCATACAGACCCGCCTCGCGCTCGTTGAACGAGATGCTGCCGGCGGACTCCTCGGCATGCGTGAACAGGGCCTCGAGAATGCGATCGGCGGATTCGCGCTCGCCCTGCGCCACCGCCGCCTGCAACAACATCGCCTGACCGAACAGGCGCATGCGCCGCACCTCGTCGAGCATGCCGGCCACGGCACCATCGGGCACCTTGCCGTCGCGCGACAGGGCCAGCGCGGCCAGGGTCGCGGCGCGCAACACCCGCGTTGCCGGCTTGTCGTCGTCGGCCTTCAGGACGTGTTCGTGCAGGTAGTCCAGCAGCTTCGCGCGCACTCGCGATGGTGGCGCATGGCCGGCTTCGTCCAGCCAGTCGAAGGCCAGCGCCGTGTACGCGCTCAGGTATTTGCTGACGAACTCGTCGCGCGGAACCCAGAACGCCATGCCGCCGTTCGGCGCCTGGAAGACGGCGCTGGCCTTCAGCATGTCGTCGACGGCCGCTTGCGCGTCGTCCCATGAGAGCGCCTGGCCCAGCACCGGTTCCAGGCGCAGATAGTCCGAGGCCAGGACGGCGCGGCTCAGGCGCACCTCCCAGGTCCGCAACGGGTCGTCACGCAGGAAACGGAAGGCACCGTCGAGACCACCGACCAGGGTCGGTGCCAGAGTCACCTGTACCCGGGAGTCGTCGGGAATGGCGTCGGCCGGTACCTTCACCGGCACGCTGGCTCCGGCACCGGTGGTGCTGCCGTATTCGGCCGCCACCACTTCGGTGCCGGCCGGCCGCACCGGAATCCGCGCCTGTACCGCGTCCGACAATCGGCCCGAGGCGACTTCGGCATCCAGCGTGATCCGCCCCGGTCCGGCAGCAGTCAGCGGCAACCAGCTCAAGCCATGACCGAACGACGCCAGATGCAGCCGATCGCCGTCCTTGCGGGCCTCACCCCCCTCGATGGCGCCGGACGCGGCCAGACGCGTGACCGCATCCAGCGTGGCGTCGGTGCGGTTGGTGACCTGGAAAGCGGCTCCGAAACGATCGCCCACGCGCATCTGGTTGGGCAACGCCGGTTCGATCTGCAACGGCAGGTTGACGCGCACGCTGGCGTCACCCAAACCCATGGTGTCGTCCGGCCCCAGGGCCATGACCAGGATGCGCCAGCGGGTCAGGTTGTCCGGCAGCTTGAAACGAAACCGCGCGTGCCCCGAGGTATCCGTCTCCAGCGTGGCGTTCCAGTAGGTGGCATAGCGGAAATCGCTGCGCACGTTGGGGCCGGAGGCACCACCGCCGCCCCCGCCGGGGTTTTCGCCCTTGCCGCGCTTCGGCGCCAGCCGTGTCAGGAGCTGCTCGGCCAGGCTGTAGTTGGCGATGTCCGGCCCATCCGGCGGCGCGTAGAAGACCTTGCGCGGATCGTAGTAATCGGTTCCCTCGCGCAGCAGGTCGACCACGCCCTGGTCGACCACGGCGGCGACCAGGCGGGTCTTGCCGGCCGCCTTGCCACCGGTACCGACGGCCACGTCCACCCGAACCTCCTGGCGCGGTTTGTATTGGTCCCTGGCCGGTGTCACACGGACGTCCAGACTGCTGCCCTTGCCGGCCACCTTCAGCGCCATGTAGCCCAATGCCAGCTCGGGCCGCCCCAGATCCGGATCGGCCGGCGCGGCGGCGCGCGGCGAGAAGATCGCCACCGACAGGTAGGCACCGGGGAAAAAGCGCTCGGCCACCGGCACGTCGATGACCGGTGCCGAGCCTTTCAGCGTCACCACCTTTTTCCACAACACCCCGTAACGCTCGACCGTGACCAGCGCCCGGGCCCCGGGATACGGGTTCTGCACCAGCACGTGGGCGACATCACCGGGATGGTAGGTGCTCTTGTCCGGCACCAGGGTCACGCCCTTGCCGGAGCGCGACCACGTCACGTGGCCGGCGCCGGTCACCCAGGTGGACAGGATGCTGGTCTGCCGTCGTCCGCGGGTATCGGTGACGGTTCCTCGCACACGGTAACGGCCGGCCTGGTCCGGTGTCAGTCGACAACGCCCCGGCGCCGCGGCGGACGTGGCATGGCAACGATCCACCGTGGTCCAACGCACTTGTTCCTCGTCGCCGAATTCGCCGGCACCGTCCTTCACCTTCACCCGTTCCAGGGTGCGCCGCTGCAGGACCAGTTCCACGTCACTGCCGGGCTGCGGCTTGCCGGCGGCATCCACCACCACGTACTCGGCCTGGAATGCCTTCTCCGCGGTCTGCATCCAATCGCCGGTACGCAGACCCAGAAAACGGTCACGCGCCACGAACGGCACCCGCGCGGTGTCGGCCACCCAGGTACCGCGCGCGGACTTCACGGCGGTTTCGGTCGTCACCTCGCCATACACCACCTCGCCCTTGGCGGGGAGCGTCACGGAAGCCCGCGCGCGGCCATCGCGGTCGAGGATGGCCTGTGACTCGGCCAGCGTCCATGCATCCGGCAGGTCCTTGCCGCCGTCGCCGAACGTGAACCCGCTCGCGGCGGGGTTGTCGGCATGAAACTGCCGCGGCACCAGACGCGTGGTGAATTTCACCTCGGCGCCGGTGTAGGGCCCGCCGGCATGCAGGGTGGCATGCACATCCGCCGCGGCCTCCTGCCCTGGCACCAGTCGCGTGGCAGCCAACGCCGCGCGTACCTTGAACGCCGCCGGCACGAAATCGGTGACCGTGAACTGGCCAGCCAGCCGTGTCTCGGTGCCGCGGGTGGTCTTCCAGGCCACGTGGATGTCGTAGCGACCCATCGGGGCGTTGTCGGACACATGCAGGGTGTCGTGGATTTCCCCGTAAGCCGGCAGGTGGTCGTACACCCGCTTGAACACCTCGTTGCCCTGCGGGTCGGTGATACTCGCGGTGTAGGTGCGCTGCGGCGCGGCCTGCAGCGCGGTGGCGCCCTCGGCGCGCACGAAGGCGGCCCAGGACACGTCGCTGCCGGGGCGATAGATGCCCTGTTCGGTCACCGCCCAGGCACGCAGATGTCCGGACGGCGGCTTGGTGTCGCTCCAGAAATCGTGGTGGCTGGCCTCACCCAGGGAGCGCTCAAAACGGTATTCCAGCGGCAGCAGCGCCATGTCCTGGTCATGCGCCGCGCCGATGTAGAAATCGGACTTGTCCTCGTACTGGTGGAACCACGCGTCCGGCAAGTCGGCCGTACCCGGCAACACGGCCAGACCGTCGCCGTCGGTCACCGCGCCGGCATCGACCCGGGCCAGCGAGTCCAGCGCCTGGCGATGGCCGTGCAGCCAGCCCACATGCGCCCCCGACACCGGCCGTGCGTCATCCAGGTGTCCGACCCAGACCAGGGTGTCGTAATGGCCGACCTTGGCCAGCACCTGCCAGGGTGTGACCTGGCCCATGAAGCCCGCGGGCTGCCACGGTCCGCGCGGCCCCCAGTCCAGCTCGCCCCAGACCGCCCCGGAACGTCCGCGCAACATGTCGCGGATACCCAGACGACCGCGTACGATCCGGTCCTTCGGCGCCGCCAGGTCTGAGCGCGAAAGCAGGTCCGGCGTGTCGAAGCGACGCGCGTCAACACGGTCGGTCATGGCATCGTGCAGCGATTGGCGCAGCAATACCGGCACGTCGCGCCGTTCGCGCGCCGGCACCGCATCGGCCGCCGGATCGACGAACGGCACCGGGAACAAGGCAGCCCGGCGCGGCGGTGGCGCCTTGCCGCCGGGAAGATCGGCGGCAAACAACGTGTGGTGGCGGAACGTGAGCTTGTCCAGATTGGTGAAACGCAACGGCACGATGGTCGGCTGGTCCGTCTCGAGCACGGCCCGGGAGGGTGGCGCATCAAAGAACGGCACGCGATGGCCGGTGCGGAACGTCACCTGCGCGGGTTTGGCCAGGGTGCGCCCGAACCGGTCTTTCACCCCGGCCGGCACGTGCACGGTGTAGTCGCCCATCGGATCCAGGCGAAATGTCAGCGGATAGCGGTCCGGACGCGCCGGGGCATGGGCGCTGTGGCGCAGGCCCAGAAACCATTGCGGGTAATTCCGCCACATGCGTCGCATGCCGCCGGGCGGCTCCGGCACCGGCTCCCAGCGGATCGCGGCCAGGGTGTCGCGCGGCACCGGCGAACTGAACTGCAGGGCCAGGCTGTTCGGATCGCAGCGTCGGTCAGACGACTGGCCGGCACGCACCTCGAAGGTGTGCGAGTCCGCCTCGCATTGCACGCCGCGGAACGTGAAGTCGCCCCAGGTTTCCAGACTGTCCACCGCTTCGGACTGCTCGCCCGTCAGCGGGCCCAGCGGCGAGCGCAGACCGGGTTTCACCCGCAGCTCGTAGGTGCTGGCACCCTGCAATGCGGCAGCCGGCACCACCTGCCATACCCGCCGTCCCTGTGCCGCCTCCGCATCGGCGTCGAGCGGCGTGTCCGGCTCCGGATCGTCGACCTTCACCACCACGCCGGGTACGCCCGGTACCGGCAACCACACCGGTCCCTGGCGCTTTTGGGTGTAGGGCTCGACGTTGGCCGCCACCCACGTCCCGTCCTTGGTCTGAAAGCCGACATGCGCCGCCAGCTCCCGTGCCGTCACCGGCAGGTTCAGGCGTACCTTGAACACCGGCATGACCGGCGAGCGCCATTCGCGAAAGGCGGTCCAGTCCACCTTGGGGCGCGACGTGGTGAATGTGGTGCTGACCGGCTTGGCCAGGTGGCTGCCATCCAGCGCCTCCAGCCCCGTCCCGACATGGATGGTGTACGTGGTGGCCGGCACGAAGGTTTGTTGCTCGGGCAGTCGACAAGCCAATTCGCTGGTATTCAACCAGCGCCACTGGCAGCCCGGATCGGGACGGATGCGTACCGGCAGATCCGCGGCGTCGCGCGCCATGTCGCCCAACGCCACCATCTTGCGGTCGAACTGGACGACCGCCTCCTGCGCCGGCGTGACATCCGTGCCCGAGGGCGACACGCGCCGCACCCGAAGATCCCCGTCACCCGCCCAGGCCGACCCCGCCACCATGACCCACACGGTCAGCAGGCCCAGGATTCCCGCGCCACGTCGGAATGTCTGCATGCCGATGCTTCCTTGTCGTTGACTCGAACTATAACGGGACTCGGGGCTCGGGGCTCGGGGCTCGGGGCTCGGGCAGGTTACCGCGTGGGTCCGG
>CAZMKO010000088.1:0-9632 GCA_964566965.1 uncultured Rhodanobacteraceae bacterium | reverse complement strand
CTTTTTCAGCGCGGCCTTGCCGTTGTCGGCGGATTTTGCGGCGCCCTTCTTGGCGCCGGAAGCCGCCTTGGCGGCCGTTTTTTTGCCGGCCGTTTTTTTGATGCCCGCATCATCGGTTGCCTCGGGAGCCGGCTTGCCCTGCTCCAGGGCCTCCCGCAGCTCGCGGATTTTCGCCACCATGGCACGCTCGTCTTCCCAGCGCTTTTCGTCGGCCTTGAGCTGTTTTTCGACCTGACGCTTGAGTTTGCCAAGCTCGGCCAGGCGCTTGTCGTGGCTGGAACCGGCGGCCACTTCGCGCTCCAGCGCGCCGATCTCCGCGGCCAGACGCGCCAGATGCTTGCGCGCGTCGTCGATGATGGCCGGCGTGGCGGTCTGCGCCAACGCCACGCGGGCACAGGCGGTGTCCAGCACGCTGACGCCCTTGTCCGGCAGCTGGCGGCCGCTGATGTAACGGTTGGACAGGCGGCAGGCCTCGGTGACGGCCTCGTCCAGGATGCGCACGTTGAAATGCGCCTCCATCAACGGCACGATGCCACGCAGCATGGCGGCGGCCAGTTCCTCGCCCGGCTCATCGACCTTGATGACCTGGAAACGACGCGCCAGCGCGGCATCCTTTTCAAAGTACTTCTTGTATTCGCTCCAGGTGGTGGCGGCGATGGTGCGCAGCTCACCGCGGGCCAGGGCCGGCTTCAACAGGTTGGCGGCATCGCTCTGGCCGGCGCTGCCACCGGCGCCGATCATGGTGTGCGCCTCGTCGATGAACAGGATGATCGGACGCGGTGATTTCTTGACTTCGTCGATGACGTTCTTGAGGCGGTTTTCGAACTCGCCCTTGACGCTGGCGCCGGCCTGCAGCAGGCCCATGTCCAGCGTGCACAACTCGACGCCTTGCAGCGGCGGCGGCACATCGCCTTCGGCGATCTTGCGCGCCAGACCCTCGACGATGGCGGTCTTGCCGACACCGGCCTCGCCGGTGAGGATGGGGTTGTTCTGGCGCCGGCGCATCAGGATGTCGATGGCCTGGCGGATCTCGGTGTCGCGCCCGACCACCGGGTCGATCTTGCCTTCGCGCGCGCGCGCGGTGAGGTTGGTGGTGAACTGGTCCAGCGCCGGCGTCTTGCCCAGGCCGTTGCGTGGTTCGGCCTCGACATCGGCCTCCTCGCCCGCCGCCCCGGCATCGATGTCGGTGTCGGTGTCGGTGAGATCAACGCTTTCGCCGGCCTCGCCGGAACCGCGCGTCAGCTTGGCGAAGTCGTGCTTGATCTCGTCCAGCCGGAAGGCCGCGAACTGCGCCGACACGCGCTGCGCCATTTGTGCCAGCTCGGTCTGGGTCAGCAAGGCCAGCAGCAGGTGGCCGCTGCGGATGCGTGTGGTCCGCGAATCCAGCGAGGCGATCAGCCAGGCGTGCTCGAACAGTGTCGGCAGGCGCGAGGAGAACACGGGCGTACGATTATTGCCGTCGCGAAACCCGGCGATCTCGGCATTGAGATCGCTTTCCAGTTGCTCCAGGCTGACGCCGCAGTGGCGGGCGATGAGGGTGAAATCACTCTTGGGCTGCTCGATGAGGGCCAGGAACAAGTGCTCCAGGTCCACCTCGTAGTGGCCGCGCGCCATGCACAGGTTGGCGGCGCGCTCGGTGGCACGGCGGCAGGTGTCGTCCAGTTTACCGATCAGGGTCTTGAGATTGATGCTCATCCGGTGAGGGCCTCAGTGCAGGGTGTGTGCGAGATAGCTGGTGCCGGTGCGATGCGCCGGGCTGGGTCGCGTGGTTAGATAAGTGTCCCAGCCAAGCCGCCCGGATCCCGAGTTGGCGCCCAGCGCGCAGGGTTTGACGTCATCGCGGTGCAGCGTGAGCCGGATCTGGTATTCCAGCGAGTCGCCACCGAGCAGGGTCAACCATTTGGCCAGTGCCGCGGCCGCGTCACCGCCGGGCAGGAACGCCTGAAAACGCTTGCTGCGCAGCGGACCAACCCACAGGCGCAGACGCAGGTTGCGCTGCCAGACGCGCGAGCCGGACAAGGCCGAGCGCCCCAGTTCGGCGCCGCGCGCGCCAAGACGCGTGCGCTGCGTGGCGGGCACGTCGTACCAGGCGCCCACGAACTGCTCGACGCGAATCGGCACGTCGAAGTATTCGCGCAGAATGTTGCCCAGCACCGCCGCCGAAAGCGGACGCTGCATCACGCCGCCGGCGTAGAAGGCGATGGCCTGGTCGAACACCTGGCCCTTGCCACGGGTCAGACGCTCGCGCAGCGACGGCGAGCCGAGGCCGGCCAGCGAGGTGACAATGGGCAGGAAGCGGGCCTTGCCGTCCAGCTCGTACTGCAGCGCCAGACGGTATTTTTTCCACGCGGCATAGAACAGTGCCACGGCACGGTTGGTGAAGATGTCGAGAAAGGCGCGCGCGGCACGATCGCGATGGTAGGTTTCGCGGATGCCAAGCTGTTCGGTGTAGCCGGTGGGGAGCACGCCCTGGGCGCCGAGCATGCCCATGAACGCCGGCGTGATGTCGACCTCGTGCAAGCTTTCCAGGTCCGGCGCATCGCCGCCACGCTCGGCCTCGACGGCGATGTCGCCTTCGGCCCAGGCTGCCAGGCGTTCGATCTCGCTGGCCGGGAAGCTCATGCTCAGGCTGTTGCGAAAACGCAGATGGCGCGGCACCACGTCCTGCGCGCGCGCACCGTTGCGCACGAACATGTGCTCGAGCACCCGCACCGCCTGGAAGAAGCCGAAGCGGTACGGTTCCGAGAGCAGCCGATGGGCTACACCAGGATCGATTCGCCGCTGCGTGCCGGACATGTGATCAGTTCCTCGCCGCTCTGGCTGGATACAAGGGTGAATTGGGTGAAGCTGTTGGCGTGCACGTACAACGCGAAGAAGTGGTCGAGCACGTCGGCGAAGGCGCGGATGCCGGTGCCGACGAAATGGCTTTCGTCGATGCCGACACGGATTTCGGTGCCACGTACCACACTGCCGAACGGGCGCCCCGGCAACCAGGTGGTGGCCGGACGGTGCTCCAGGCTGACGATGCCGTTGATCTGGCTGGCCGAAATCGGCGAGCGCGGCAGGTCGTACAGGCGCAGCATCTCGCGCAGGGTGCTGACCCCGCCCTCGACCAGCGACACATGGTTCAGCGCCAGGTGCGAGATGATGCGCCATTGCGCGCCGCGGCCGTCGTCGAAGCGCCGTGTCGGCGTGGGCTTGCGCAGCAGCGAGATCGAACGTGCCACCGAGCCGCCCTCCAGCGTGAGGTCGCCGCCCGGCACCCCGTAGGCCAGCTGGGTTGGCAGGTCGCGGTTGGTGCAGGTCAACTCGCAACTGAGCACGTCGGTGGCCGGCGTGACCGGGTCGAAGTCCAGGTCGACCATGGACAGTTCCAGCTCGTAACCGGGGCTTTGGCGCGCCACCAGGTCGTTGCGCCGCGCGATCCAGTATTGCTCGCCGCGGCCCGGTGTCTCACCGTGGCGCAACGAGTAGAAAGGCCGGTATTCGGTGATGCTTTCGCCTTGCGCGGTCTGACGCACGCAGGCCACGCTGTCCAGTGAATGCACCTCGTAGGCCCACGCGCGCCGGGCGTCGGCCACCACGGGATAGGTGACGGCCGCATGCGACACGTGGACCGGCTCGGCGTGCTGGTGGAACAGATTGACCACCGGCGTGCAGCCGAGCTTGAAGTTGTCGGCGCCGAGGGTGTCCATCAGGCGCGCCGGCATGGAATCGGCACCGATGCCGGTCAAGATCAGGTGCAGGGAAAACTCGCGACCGCCAACGGCACCGGCCCGTGTGGCGTCCAGATCGAAGAAGCCGAACTTTTCCGGGAACGCGAAAAACTCGGTCAACAGCCGGTAGGCCGGATGCGACCGCGCGGGCACGTCGATCAGGGCCTCGTCGTCGGCCATGCCGACCGGGGTGAACGGGTTGTCCTGCAGCCGGGTCCAGTGCCCGGCCGCGGTGGCCGGTTCGACGTAGGCATGGCTGACATTCAGCGCCAACGTGTCGCGCAGCACCGAGCACAACGAGGACTCGCCATCGACAAACACGCGCAGCGTGTCGACACCCAGCTCCGCCAGGGACGCCTGTTGCCCCTCCAGCGCGAAACGCAGGGTGATCTGCGCGCAGGCCTGGGGAGGCAGGCGGATCGCCGGCGGTGTCTGCGCCACCGGCTGGAATTGCGCCGACACCACACGCACCGGCACCAGCTCGACGTCGTAGGCACTGCGGAAGCGGCACTGCACGCCGCGCACGGGACGGCTCAACATTTCGGTGCCGCGTGGCACACGGACCGGTGCCGACAGCTGCGCCCCCCCCCGCCCGAGGTCGAAATGCGCAATCGAGCAGGATGGGAACGGCCGCAGGTAGTGCGGATAAAGCACTTCCAGCAGCGACTCGGTGAATTCCGGGTAGTCGTCCTCGATTTTCTTCGAGATGCGCGCGCCCATCAGCGCGAACGCCTCGATCAGGCGCTCGACGTGCGGGTCTTCGCTGGTGTCGCCGACCAGCAGCAGCCGGCCGGCGATCTTGGGGTAGCGTTCCGCGAATTCGCGCGAGTAGCGGCGTAGAAACGCCAGTTCACGCTCGTAATAGGGCAGCAGGTCTTCCATCGCTTGTCACGGGCCCGTGGGTCACTGCGTGCCCTCGGCGATTGTTCCGGCTCCTGGTTGCGGTCCTTGTCGGGGTGTCACTTCCCGTCGGGGCTGTCGGCAGACAGTGTCTGCGGCGGCAGCTCGCCGAACTGGTCGGAGACGACGTAGGTCTTGATGTCCTCGACCGAGCATTCGTCGCGGGTGTTGGTGGAAACCGTGACGATGCTGACGGACTTGCCGTCCTTCTGGTGCAGCGTCATGAAATAGACCGATTCCCACAGGTCGTCCGTGACGGGCTTTTTGGCCAGCAGAAGAACATCGGTCTTGTCCGCGTCGTACCGGGTCTGGTCGAACAAACCGGCGTTGGTCAGGTAGACCTGCGCGTAGGCGGCGGCACCGAGGGCGCAGGCGTGGTCGGTGCTGTCCGCCGCCACCCGATACGCAGGCGGCGCCTTGTTCGCGGCGCATGCCGTCATCGACACCACGGCGGCAGCGAGCCATGTCAACACGCACAAGAGGTTTTTCACTTCACCACCTCCAGCACACGATCGCCGCTGCGCAGGATGTCCATGCGTACCGACAAGGGAAGCACGATGCATCCGTCGGAGGCGGTTCCCGGCGCTCCGATTCGGTCGCCGTGGATCAGAAAACCCGACCGCCCGAACATCTGGTTGTCCGGATCGGGGGTCAAACGCAAGACGTGTTTGCCTGCCGTGGGATGCTCGATGAAGTGGCTGGCGATGGTGTAGGTGCCGCGCGGCAACGGTCCCATGTTCTTGCGCGACTCGCCGCCGGGGTTGTTCTTCCAGGCGCCGCTTCCCGCGTAGCCGCGGGAGCTCACGAGCTTGTCGTCGTGGTACATCTTTCCAGTCGACTGGTGGTAGATCCAGGGCATGCCCAATACTCCTTTTGGTCGATTCGTGTGATGCCGGTCAGGCTGCCGCACGCCGGTTGCGGTGGACCGAATATTGCAGTGTCGCCGGTTGCAGCAACGCATCGAAGCTGACCGGCTCGCGCGAGGGGTGAATCACCAGCAGCGCATTGATGGAAAAGCGCAGCGCGCCGGTGGAACGCTGATCCTCCCGCAACGCCACCTGGACATTGCTGAGGCGTCCTTCGTGACGGGAAATGGCCAATTCCAGCGAATTGCAGATGAAGGCCCGATCATACGAGCTGGCCAGACTGCGACCGGAAAAATCATGGATGCCGTAGGTCATCAGCGACCGCTGGCATTGCGGATAGTGCTTCAATCCCGCCTCGTCCATGACGAACCGGTTGTTCAACAGCGACTCCACGTCGCGCGCCACCGAGTCCTTGTATTGCTCGGTGGAGAAACGCTTGAAGACCCCGCCATGGGGATCGCGCGGATCATCGTCGAACAGTTTGTCCAGCAGACTCGGTTCGATGCCTTTCATGTAAACCCCCCGCCATGGTCACGCTGCCCCCTGCGCTACGCGTGACGGGAATGACGACGCACGGCATGGACGTGCCGTGCGCCGTCGAACTCACCCGTTGCGATCAAGCCACGAAGGTCTTGTCGTTCTTGGTCAGGCTCCAGGCGCCCTGCGAGGTGCCGCCCTGGCCGCCGCTGCCCTTCTGCTGGGTGTAGCGCCACTGCACGGCGGCGTACTTCAGCGCGAAGGTTTCGGTCGGCAGGCCTTCCTCGTGAACGGCCGGATGCACGCTGGCCACGATGACGTTCTTCAGATGCAGCTCCAGGTACTTCACGCGACGGCCGTCACCGTCCGCACGCATGAATTCCACCGTCGCTTCCTTGAAGGTGGTGCCACCGGAGCAGGCCTGGAACAGCTGCGGGCTGACCAGGTCGATGTCCTTGTGGAACACCATGTCGGCATGCTCGCAACGCTCGGCGGTGAAGCCGCCGGACGTCGAAGCGGTGGCCGACTTCGGCTGCACGATACCGTGGGACCACGAGCTGACTTCGATCCAGCCGGCATGGTCCTTGTCCTGAGACTCGCCCTTGATGTCCGGGCCAGAGAACTTGATGTAGATGTCTTTCATGGTTCATCCTTAACGAAAGATTGATGAAGTAGGCGTGATACAACGGGTACCACATTGTTGACGCGCATCGTGCGGACTGCGCGCTTGCCGCCGGCACCTCGGGGTGAATCAGCTCCCCTTGGCTGAGGCAGGCAACTCCGCGACCAGGCGCAGCGATACCGAGAGCTCGTCGAGCTGGTAGTGCGGTCGCAGGAACGACACCGCGCGATAGGCGCCCGGTCGTCCCGGTATTTCAGTCACCTGGATGGACGCTTCACGCAGCGGGAATTGCGCCTTGGCTTCCTGCGTGGCGTTGTCGTCCAGCAGCACATACTGCGTGATCCAGTTGTTGAGGTAGGCCTCGACGCTGCTGGTCGACGCGAAGCTGCCGATCTTGTCGCGCATCATGGCCTTGAGGTAATGGGCCACGCGCGAGACGGCGAAGATGTACTGCAGCTGCGCGGACAACTCGGCATTGGCGTTGGCCGCGTCGGTGTTGTACTTGCGCGGCTTCTGCATCGACTGCGCGCCGAAGAACGCGGCGTAGTCGGTGTTCTTGCAATGCACCAGCGGAATGAAACCGAGGTCGCTCAGCTCCTTTTCGCGACGATCGGTGATGGCGACCTCGGTGGGGCACTTCAACGCCACCTCGCCGTCGTCGGTACGGAAGGTGTGCGTGGGCAGGTCCTCGACCAGACCACCACCCTCGACACCGCGAATGGCCGCGCACCAGCCAAAGTCCTCGAAGGCGCGGGTCAGGCGGGCGCCGAAGGCATAGGCGGTGTTGCACCACAGGTACTTGGCGTGGTTGGTGCCGTCCACGTCCTCGACGAAGTTGAAGCCTTCGACGGTGGTGCCGTCCTTGGGGTTGTAAGGCAGACGGCCCAGGAAGCTGGGCAGGGTCAGGCCGACGTAGCGCGCATCCTCGGACTCGCGCAGGGATTTCCACTTGGCGTATTCGACCGTGTCGAACACCTTGGCCAGATCACGCGGCTTGCCCAGGTCGGCGAAGCTGTCCAGACCCATCAGGCCCGGGTCGGCCGCGGAAATGAACGGCGCATGGGCCGCCGCCGCGACGTGCGACATCTGCTCGACGAAGTACATGTCCTCGGGCTGGCGACCGATCATGTAGTCGCCCAGCAGCGCGCCGAAGGGCGCGCCGCCGAAGGTGCCGAATTCTTCCTCGTAGACCTTCTTGAACAGGGTGCTCTGGTCAAAGTCCAGCGCCGAGCGGAAGTCGCGGTTGAGCTCCTTCTTGGTGGCGTTGAGCACCTTGATCTTCATCGTGGCGCCGGTGGATGTCTGCTCGCACAGGTAGTGCAGGCCGCGCCAGCTCGATTCCAGCTGCTGGAATTCGGGCGCGTGCATGACGGTGCTGAGCTGCTCGGAGATCATGCGGTCGAGCTCGGCGACGCGCGCGTCCAGGGTGCGGTTGAGATTGTCCGAGAGCGTCACGGTGCCACTCATCACCTCCCGTGCGAACTCGGAAATGATGTCACGGGCACGCTGGTGCTCGACATCGGACTTGGCGACACGGCTCTGCTCGACGATCTGGTCGAGAAGGCCTTTTTCCTCGGTCGTCGTCGCGGCCGCCGGTGTGGCGCCGTCACTGGTCTGGGTGCTCATTGCTCATCCTCGCCTTGCTCGACTTCGGCACCGAGCTTTTTCAGCTGCTCGGTGTTGCTCAACACCTCGTTGAGCACGTCTTCCAGCTTCTCGTTGCCGGCCAGCTTGTTGCGCAAGTCGGCGAGCTTGCTGCGCGCCTCCTGCAGCTTGCGCAGCGGCTCGACCTGCTGCACCACGGCCTCGGGCCGGAAGTCGTCAATGGAATTGAATTTCAGCTCGACGCCGAATTCGCCCTCGCCGGTGATGGTGTTGGGAACGCGATAGGTGGCGCGTGGCGCCATGCCCTCCATCACGCCATCGAAATCGTCGAGGTCGACGTTGACGAATTTGCGGTCGCGCAGTCGCGGCAACGGGGTCTCCGGGTTGCCGCTGAAATCGCCCAGCACGCCCACCACGAACGGCAGTTCCTTCTGTTCGATGGCATCGCCCTTTTCCACGTCGTAGGTCAGCTGTACCCGGGGTGGCCGGATCTTCTGCAAACGCTTCTGGACACTTTCCTTTTTAGCCATGGGTCTCTCCGAGGTTGTATCTGCGCCAGCCGGATGTCAGATGCTGCCACCCGACAGGGACTGGAAGGGGTTGTTGGCGGCCGGCTTGGACTCCTTCTTGGCCGGGGCCTTGCTTGGCGGCGCCTTCTTTTCCGCCACACGCCGGCGCGCCGGACGCGAGCGTCGACGCACGGGCGTGGCTTTTTCCTGGGGCGGAACCAGCACGTCCTGGCCGAGCACCTCACGCATCTTGCCGGCGAGCTTCTCGGCCTCGTTGTGGGCCGGCCCTTCCAGCTTGGTGTCTTCGTGCAGGCGGCCGAGCGCCTCGATCGCCACGCGCAGACCGGCGATGGTCAGGATGCTCTGGGCGTCGGTCTGGGACGGGTCGCGCTTGAGGGCTTCCTCGGCGCCGATGATCGCGCGGCCGTAGTTCTGATCGTTGAAGCTGATGCGCGCCATCTGGTACCAGGGCTCGGCCCGGGTGGGGTTGAGATCGGCGGCTTTCTGGTACAGGTCCTTGGCGCCGGCAAAGTCATGCGCCTCGTAGCGCGCCGCCGCCGCCTGCATGGTTTCGGAATAACCGGGCCCCTGGTTGTCGGGCTTGGTCTTGTGCGAAGCACAGCCCGTCAGCCCGAGCAGGGGCAACGAAACCAGGAGCGAGAGGAGAAAGAGTCGAGGATTCACCGCCGGTCGCACAAGGCACCTCCCTGTCGGACTTGGACCGATCGGCAAGGTGCCGACCGGCGGGCGCAATTGTTGCGTCCCTTGGAACAAGCGCTACCTGTCGTCCATGTTACACGCCGGCCGCAACCGGCCGCAACTTCGCGCGCGCGGGGCGGTGGCCGGCAAACGGCACGTCGATCACAGTTTGCGCATCACACCCGACGGGACCTCGAAAAACCGGAGACGGGACATCAACCTGCAGGAGCGGCTTCAG
>CAZMKO010000087.1:0-9636 GCA_964566965.1 uncultured Rhodanobacteraceae bacterium | reverse complement strand
CCGCGTTTGCGTGCTGTCGGTAATTTCCATGGCTGAGAAAGAAGGCTAATCAGGTTTGTTGAAATAATTTACTCTGACCCCTTTTCTCGTTGAAATAATTTACTCTGACCCCTTTTCTCGTTGAAATAATTTACTCTGACCCCTTTTCTCGCGCGGCGAACATGTCCGACACGTATTTCAGGAACGCCAGCCCCAGTACCGGGTTCTTGTACTCCGCTGCCGACACCGAGCCGCGCAGTTTGTTGGCGGTGTCCCACAGCGTTTTCTTGAATTCCTCGTTGGTCATGCCTGCCCTGTGTCGTGCCTACCTGGTTTCGCGCCAGTGTACTGCGCGGCAGCAGCGGGGTCAGGTTCCAACGGGCGTCAAGCAAGTGTCATTCAACCCCGACACATTGCCGGGGAATCGTCAGTTTTGATCAACGGAGTACGCGACGTCGCGCTGTAGCTTGACCGTGGCAAGCCTCCGGGCCAAGGCCTGCGAGATGGAGTCGTATGCCGTGCTGCCCAGCACCAGTCGCAAGTCGGGGTTGGTGGCATCGGCCGCCGCGATCATGGCCGCCACGGTACGTTCCGCGTCACCCTTGACCGCAAAACCGCCCTCGTTCATGGCCCGCCGTACCTCTCCGGCGGGCGTGTCGTCGTAAACCGTCATCGGCGTGGCATGCACGAGGTTGGCACCGAACCCGGTGCCCGTCGGTCCCGGTTCGGCGATGATGAAGTCGATCCCGAAGGGTGCGACCTCCTGGGCCACCGATTCGATGAAACCCTCGATGCCCCACTTGCTCGCGTGGTACAGGCTGAAGTTCGGGTAGGCGATCTGCCCGCCTTCGGATGACACCTGCAGGATCCGACCGCCACCCTGTCGGCGCAAGCGTGGCAGGGCCGCACGGATGAGCTGGATGGAACCGGTCAGGTTGGCCGCGATCTGTTGGTCGATCTGTGCATCGGTCACTTCTTCCGCGGCTCCGAACAATCCGTAGCCGGCATTGCTGACGACGACGTCGACTCGGCCCATGTCGTCAAATGCACCATCCACGGCGGCGCGAATGCTGTCGACATCGGCAAGATCGAGCGGCATCACCAGCAGACGGTCACCATGATCGGCCCGGAGGTCGTCGAGCACGCCTTCACGCCGGGTCGTGCCCACGACGCGATCACCACGTGCCAGAAGTCGTCGCGCCATCAGGCGACCGAAGCCGGAGGATGCGCCGGTGATGAACCAGGTCTTGCTCATGAGCCGGCACTCCCATCCCGAAGCATGGCCAGCGTCAGGACGTTGTCGCCGATCCCCCAGCCGCCGTCGACGACCTCCTCGACCAGCACCATGGTGTTCGGCCGCGCCCGCTCGCCGTAGATCTCGACGTACAGGTCGGTGGCGCGGTGGACGATGTGTTCCTTCTGCTCGGGACTCAAGGTACCGGCGGGAACTTTGAAATTTGCGAAAGGCATGATGATTCCTCCCGGTATCGGGGCTGATGGAAAGTACTCGTTCCGCATGCGATTCCGGCCAACGCGATCAGGCGAACCCGCCGTTGACGCGGAGCACCTGCGCATTCACCCAGGCACCGTCGGGGCCGGCCAGGAACGACACGGCGGAAGCGATTTCGTCGGGCTGGCCGATGCGCTCCATCGGCGCCTGGTTGGCGATCTGCGCAATGCGCTCGTCCGATTTGCCGTTGAAAAACAGCTCCGTGGCCACCGGGCCAGGTGCGATGGCGTTGACCGTGATGTCGCGGCCGCGCAGCTCGTTGGCGAGCACATGCACCAGGCCTTCGACGCCGGCCTTGCTGGCGATGTAGGGGCCGTAGGACGGAAACGCCTTGGCCACCACGCTGGACGACAGCGCGACGATGCGACCGCCCGCACCGAGGCGTTCCGCCGCCTGCGCCAGCACCAGGAACGTGCCGCGCAGGTTGGTGGCGATCGTGCGGTCGAAAGCCTTCAGGCTGTCCATGCCGATCGAGGCCATGGGCATGATGGCGGCGCTGTTGACGACCACGTCGATGCGGCCGAAGGCCTCCCGCGTGCTGGCGAACAGGCGTTCCACATCGGCCGGGTTGCCGACGTCGCCCTGCACGGCGATGGCCTGGCCGCCTTCGGCCTCGATGGCCTCGACGGTCGCACGCGCCTTGTCCGCGTGGCCGGCGTAATGGACGGCCACGGCAAAACCGTCCGCCGCCAGACGCATGGCGATCGCCTGGCCGATGCCGCCGGAGGCGCCGGTGACGATGGCGGCTTTTCGGGAAGTGTCGTTCATGGGGAAACTCCTGCTCTCGGGTGTGGAAAGTGGGTGGACAGGTGTATTTTTGTCATTCCATTGGTTTAGATAAATGCCATAAAATTGGCATATCAATTTCATTACGATCAACAATCACGCTTTCCCATGGATCACCTTGACGCGCTCCACCTGTTCACGCGCATCGTCGAGCAGCGCAGCTTCAGCCGCGCGGCCGACCAACTGGGCATTCCCCGCGCCACCGCCACCCACGCGATCAAACAACTGGAGGCACGGCTCAGCACGCGCCTGCTCGAGCGCAGCACGCGCCACGTCCGCCCGACGCCGGATGGCGAGGCCTTCTACGAGCGCTGCGTGCACGTATTGAGTGAACTGGAGGATGCCGAAGCGTCGCTGCGCCATGCCGCATCCAACCCGCGCGGCACCCTGCGCGTGGACATGCACGGCACCCACGCGACCGAGATCGTGCTGCCGCGCATCCGCGAATTCCGCGAGCGCTACCCCAACGTCGACATCGTGATCAGCAGCGAGGATCGCCTGGTCGACCTGGTGCGCGAAGGCATCGACGTGGCCATCCGCGGCGGACCTGTCCGCGACTCGAGCCTCGTCGCCAAGCGACTGGCCGTCATCCCCGAAGTCACCTGCGCCAGCCCGGACTACCTGGCGCGCTTCGGCACGCCGCGACACCCGTCGGAACTGACCGCGCATCAGGCCGTGCAGTTTTTCAATGCCAGCGGCGGTGGCGCCTATCCGTTCGAATTCACCATCGACGGCAAGGTCCGCGAAATCAGGTTGGAGGGTTGGCTCGCGGTCAACTACGCCGAAAGCTACGTGGTCGCGGCACGCAATGGTTGCGGCCTGATCCAGTTGCCGCGTTTCCACATCGAGGACGATTTGCGTACCGGCCGCCTGGTCGAGGTGCTCGCCGACTTTGCCGGGCCGAATTTTCCGATCACCGCGCTCTACCCGCATCGCCGCCAGTTGTCGCCGCGCGTACGCATCTTTCTCGATTGGGTCGGCGCGCTGTACGAAGAGGTCCTCGGACCATGGCAAGCCTCAACCTGATGTCACGGTCTGGACCAAAGTCTTCAACTGATCGGCATCGAAGTGTTGGTTGCGGCGGCAAAAGTTGCAGCGGACATCGGCCCTGCCCTGCCCATCCAGCATCGACTGCAGCTCGGCGCGCCTCAGCGACTGCAGCATCGTTTCGACCCTGTCGCGACTGCAAGTGCAGGCGAAACGCAGTTCCGCAGGCTCCGCCACCTGCAACGCATGCGACCGTCGAACTTCAGCGCCCCTGCGATCGGGCTTGCCGCCACCAGTGCCTCGGCCACCTGGTTCCGGATCTGCAGCGGGTCGTCGCGCAGGTCGGTGTCGGTGAAGAAAAACGTTACCGCAGATTGTCCATGACCCGATCTTGATGTGAGCGGATGTGTGGCATTGCAGACCGGACGGTGTCGGCAGCCCGGCAAAAATATCGCCTCCGGAAAATCCGGTTCGATGCAGCGCATCACCGGTATCATCATACGGAAGATTACCGAGCTCCGTGCCACGATCACCCAGGACACCTCATCATGTCAAAAACTCCATCCAGCCATACCATCCTCATCGCCGGGGCCTCGCGCGGCCTTGGCCACGCCATGGCTGCCGAGTTCCTGAAAAAGGGGTGGCACGTCGTCGGCACGGTGCGCGGAGGATCGACGCGCACCCCGCTGCATGAGCTGGCGAACGAGCACGAGGGCCGGATCGAGATCGAGACCCTGGACATCTGCGAACCGACCCAGATCGAGACGCTGCAGAGGCGTCTGTCGGGCCGGCTTCTCGACATCCTGTTCGTCAACGCGGGAACCACCAATCGCGACCCGACGCAAACCATCGGCGAGGTGTCGACCGAGGAGTTCATGCACGTCATGCACACCAACGCGCTGGCCCCGATGCGCGTCGTCGAAAGCCTGGAACCGCATGTCGCACCGGACGGCATCATCGGGGTGATGTCGTCCGGCCAGGGCAGCATCGGCAACAACGAGAAAGGCGAGCGCGAACTGTACCGCGGCAGCAAGGCTGCCCTGAACATGTTCATGCGCAGCTTCGCCGCCCGCCATGCCGATTCGGCCCGCGCCATGGTGGTGATGGCGCCAGGCTGGATCCGCACCGAACTGGGCGGCGCGGAGGCACCCTTCGGCATCGACGACAACATCCCGCCGCTGGTCGACACCCTGCTTTCCAAACGTGGCACGCCGGGCCTGCAATATGTCGACTATCTCGACCGGACGGTTCCCTGGTAAGCGTCCGGCGTCCCTCTCTTGATCAACCGGATCGACCTGCATCACGGGCATACTGCCCCGGCGACTGCCCCACGCTGCGCGCGAAAGCCACGCTGAAGGCGCTGGCCGACCGGTAGCCGGTTTTTTCGGCGACGTCGGAGATGCGGCGTCCTTCCTGCCGCAGCATCCGTTTGGCCAGGGCCATGCGCCAGGCCTGCAGATAGGCCATCGGGGCCACACCGACTGCCTGCTTGAAGTGCCCGAAGAACGCCGAGCGTGACAACGCCGCGCGACCGGCCAGCTCCGCCATCGTCCATGGCCATTCCGGCCGCTCGTGCATGGCGCGAATCACGCCGGCCATGCGCGCGTCGGCCAGCCCCCGCACCAGGCCAGGCGAGGGGTCGGCCTCGGCATGAAAGCGCAATGCCTCGATGAAAAGCACTTCCAGCAAGCGCGACAACACGATGTCCCGCGCCGGCCGTTGTGCACGCGATTCCTCGTTGACGAGCTTCATCAATGCTGCCAGCCGGTGCTCATGACGGACATGCACCACCCGTGGCAACAACGACACCAGCAGGTTGGCATCCGGCGAGGCAAACCGGCAGTGGCCGATCAGCATGCGCACGTCGGTCGGATCGTTTTCAGGTCCGACACGGAACCGGCCTTCACCCAGCATGACCGGCATTGTCTCGACGCCCTCGGGCGGCGGCTCGCGGCTGCTCACCACATAGTCATGGGCCGCCGGGATCATGATGAAATCGCCCGGCTGCAACGCGACCACATCGCGCTTCTCGACCACGATACGGCAACCGCCGTCGAGTACCACGCAATAGTACGGCTGTCCGTCATCCGAACGCGTGATGCGCCAGGCGCCGGCGCCCACGACCAGCTTGGAAAACCGCGCGCTGGGCTGCAGCAGCGTGACCACCTCGGCAAGCGGATCGATCATCTTCGGACTCTTTCAAATAAAATGCAGACTTTGAATTATAGATAGTACAGTCTTCGGCGCCTATGGTGATAGTCCCCCATCACACCAGACCCGAGAGTCTCCATGAAAAAGATCCTGATCACCGGCTGCTCTTCCGGCTTCGGCCTCGAGATCGCCCGCCATTTCCTTGAGCGCGACTGGCACGTCATCGCCACCATGCGCACGCCGCGGGCGGACATCCTGCCCGCCTCCGAAAACCTGCACATCCTGCCGCTGGACGTGACCGATCCGGAAAGCATCCGCAAGGCCGTGGACGCCGCCGGGCCCGTCGATGCCCTGGTCAACAACGCCGGCATCGGCATGGTCTCGCCGTTCGAACTGACCTCGCCCGCGCAGGCCCGCGAGCTCATCGAAACCAACACCATCGGCACGCTGGCCCTGGCGCAGGCCGTGCTGCCGCAGTTCCGGCAGCGCCGCGACGGCGTCATCGTCAACATCACCTCCAGCGTGACATTGAAAGCGCTGCCGCTGCTCGCGGTATACAGCGCCAGCAAGGCGGCCGTGAACGCGCTCACCGAGTCGATGGCCATCGAGCTCGAACCCCACGGCATTCGCGTGCACCTGGTATTGCCGGGGCGTGCCCCCGACACCCGCTTCGGCGCCAATGCCCAGGCCAGCCACCGGCTGCAGGGCATGGACCACGATGCCTACGCCGACCTCGCGCGGAGCCTGCTTGCCGAAATCACCAGCGAATCGGGCCCGGTCACGTACCCCAGCGACGTTGCCGAAGCCACCTGGCGTGCGGTGACCGACGCCTCGTCCCCCTTGCGGATTCCGGCCGGCGCCGATGCCGAGGCACTCGCCAAGGCGGCTTGATCCACAAGGCAGAAGCGGGAACGTGGCGTTCCCGCTTCTGCCTGACTCGAAACATGTCCAGCAAATCATCGGCACGACACACCTCCCCTGGCGTGACAGGCACCACCACGGCCACATCCACGCCTCCGCCCCATGATCGGTGGAGGCTCTACCCCGTCGACCGCTACACGTGCCGGCCATGACGAGGTACCTGCATTGACTGCCAACACCGCCTCGACCGCCAAAAAGGGGTCAGAGACATTAAACATGCGTCAGAATTCCTGCCTTCCCAAGACTGCCCGCAACGGCGGCACCAGAGCGTCAGGCTGCGCCGACTGGATCCGCACAGCGGGGGTGTCGTGCCAATGCGCGAATCGGGTGATGGCATGCGCCAGAGCCTGGATCAGGGTATCGGAGGGTTTGACACCGGCGTCCAGGTGGATGCTGCGGATTTCCAGCACGCCGTCGCGGCGGTGGGCCTTGGCGTCGAGCCGTCCCACGAGGTGGCCACGGTGCAGGATCGGCAAGGCGAAGTAGCCGTGGCGGCGGCGCGGGGCGGGCAGGTAGCATTCCAGCACGTATTCGAAGTTGAACAGTTCACGGGCACGGCGGCGGTCCCATACGACCGGATCGAACGGGGACAGCAACGTGGTGTACGTGGCCCGCCTGCGCCCGGCGGCCGCGCTTTCGAGGCGGGCGGTATGGGCAGTATGCACGTAGGCCGGCTCGCGCCAGCCGTGAACAGCCACCTGGAACAATTCGCCACGCTCGCACAGGGCATCCAGGTCCTGGCGCCGGGCCCGGGCCAAACGGAAATAATCGCCCACCCAGGACGCCTTGGCGATACCCAGGGCCTTGACCGAACGGGCCAACATCCATTGTCTTGCCTGCGCCGGCGAAGCCGGCTCATCGCCGGCGGGGTGACGTGCCCGGACACGCTCGGCGAGGTCATAGACGCGCTGGAAGCCCTCACGCCTGGCCACCATCAATTCACCCAGCGCAAACCAGGCTTCCAGACAGTTTTTTTCCGGCTTCCAGTCCCACCAGCCGGCGGCCTTGCGCCGCCGCGTGAAATCGGCGGAGCGGACCGCACCGTGGGCACGCACGTGCGCCAGCACGCGTTGCATCGTGTCGGCGTCCTTCGCCATGACCCGTCGTGCGCGCCGCATGGCCCAGTGCCCCTCGCGCAACGGTCGCGCGGCGTGATGCAGCGGATAATCCGTTGCCGACACGAAACAGGCCTCGTGCGCCCAGCATTCCGCCAGCCGCCCTTCGGCCAGCAGCGCATCCAGCCACGGCGCGGGATACGGGCCCAGGCGCGAGTACAGCACCAGATACGGACTGCGCGCCACGACGTGGATGGTGTCGATCTGCAACAGCTGCATCCGCGCGATCGCCTGCTCCAAGGCCTGCGGCGTGGGCCGCGCACGCGGCACGTGGAGCAGCCCCTGGGCCGCCAAATGCAGCAATCGGGCCTGGTGCGGGGTCAGGATCGGGTCGGGCATGGGGCGTCATACCATGTGGGTGGCCCCATGGTAACGGCTCCGCAGCCACGCCCTCTGGAGCCGCCTCGACCACGCCGGTTACACTGCCCGGTCACGACGAGGTATCCGCTTTGAGCACCACGACCCGCCCCGGCAAGACGTCATCGGACCCGCACACGCCACTCATGCGCCAGTACCTGGCCGCCAAGGCCGAGCACCCGGACGTGCTGCTGTTTTTCCGCATGGGTGACTTCTACGAGCTGTTCTATGACGATGCGCGCAAAGCGGCGCGGCTGCTGGACATCACGCTGACCCAACGCGGCAAATCGGCGGGCGAACCGATTCCGATGGCGGGCGTGCCGTATCACGCGGTGGAGAACTACCTGGCGCGGCTGGTGAAGCTGGGCGAGTCGGTGGCGATCTGCGAGCAGATCGGCGATCCGGCGGCCAGCAAGGGACCGGTGGAACGCAAGGTGGTGCGCATCGTCACGCCCGGCACGGTTACCGATGCGGCCTTGCTGGAAGAGCGCCGCGACAACCTGCTGCTGGCCATCGCCGCCGGCGAACGCGGACGTTTCGGCATGGCCTGGGTGGATCTGGCCGGCGGCCGTTTTCTGCTCACCGAGACCGACGACGCCGGAGGCCTGGCCGCGGAACTGGCGCGCCTGCAACCAGCCGAAACACTGGTCGCCGAGGACGGCGGCTGGCCGCGCGCAGTCACCACCCTGCCCGGCCTGCGCAAGCGTTCGCCATGGCATTTCGATCCCGATGCGGCCACGCGCGAGCTGAACCGCTTTTTCGGCACGCGCGACCTTGGCGGCTTCGGCGTCGAAGGTCTGGAGCTGGCCGTCGCCGCCGCCGGCGCCCTGCTCGGCTACGTCGAGGAAACCCAGAAGAGCGCGCTGCCGCACCTGTCCGGCATGGCCGTGGAATCGGCCAGCGAAACCATTGCCATGGACGCGGCCACACGCCGCAACCTGGAAATCGACACCCATCCCGAAGGTCGACGCGAGCACACCCTGCTGGGCATCGTCGACGAAACCGTCACGCCCATGGGCGCGCGCCTGCTGCGCCGCTGGCTGAACCGTCCGCTGCGCGATCACGACACCCTGCGCCGGCGCCACCAGGCCATCGGCATGCTGATCGACCACGGCACGGCATCGCTGCGCGACACCCTGCGCGGCATCGGCGACCTGGAGCGCATCCTGGCGCGCGTGGCCCTGCGCTCGGCGCGCCCGCGCGACCTTTCCACCCTGCGCGACGGTCTGGCGGCGGCGCCCGCGTTGCGCGACGCCATCGCCACGCTGGACAGCCCCCTGCTGGACGATCTGGTCGAGCGCATCGGCGACCACGCGGCAACGGCCGACTGGTTGGCCCGCGCCATTGTCGAACAGCCGCCGGTACTGCAGCGTGACGGCGGCGTCATCGCCGGTGGCTTCGACGAAGAGCTGGACGAGTTGCGCCGGCTGTCCACCCACGCCGACCAGTTCCTGGTTGAGCTGGAAGAACGCGAGAAGGCTGCCACCGGCATTCCGACCCTGAAGGTCGGCTACAACCGCGTGCACGGCTATTACCTGGAAATCGGCAAGGCGCACTCGGACAAGGTACCCACGCACTACACCCGCCGCCAGACCACCAAGAACGCCGAGCGCTACATCACCGAGGAGCTGAAGACCTTCGAAGACAAGGTGTTGTCGGCGCGCGAACGCTCGCTGATGCGCGAACGCGCCCTGTACACCGGGCTGCTGGAAACGCTGGTCGAGAAACTCGAACCGCTGAAGACCGCCGCCAACGCCATCGCCGAACTGGACGTACTGGCCAACCTGGCCGACCGCGCCGACGCCCTGGACTGGACCGCGCCGGAACTCG
>CAZMKO010000086.1:0-9744 GCA_964566965.1 uncultured Rhodanobacteraceae bacterium | reverse complement strand
CTGCTGATGCGCGCGCGGCAGGTGGGCGAAGGCACCGTGTTGGCGCAGATCGTCGCCACCGTGGCCAAGGCGCAACGCTCGCGGGCGCCGTTGCAGCGCGTGGCCGACCGTGTCGCGAGCTGGTTCGTGCCGGCGGTGGTCGCGGTGGCGGTGCTGGCGTTCGGGCTGTGGGCCTGGCTGGGGCCGGCGCCGGCATTGGCGCATGCGCTGATTGCGGCGGTGTCGGTGCTGATCATCGCCTGTCCCTGCGCGCTGGGCCTGGCCACGCCGATCTCGATCATGGTCGCCAGCGGCCGCGGCGCCGCCCACGGGGTGTTGTTTCGCGACGCCGCCGCCATCGAAGCGTTGCGCGGCATCGACACCCTGGTTCTGGACAAGACCGGCACCCTCACCGAGGGCAAACCCAAGGTGGAACATCTGTTGCCGTTGAACCGCAAGCTGGAGCCGCGCCGTATCCTGGCGCTGGCCGCGGCGCTGGAGCAACCCAGCGAGCACCCGCTGGCGCGCGCGGTGCTGGATGCGGCGACGCACTATGCGGTGGACATCCCGGCGGTGGAAGACTTTTCCGCCACCGCCGGTCGCGGCGTGCAGGGTCGGGTGGACGGCCACCGGGTCGTGCTCGGCAACGAGGCCATGGTCAACGCGGCCGGCGCGGGACTGACCGGCCCCGAGCGCGGCAAGGCTGCCGACATCCAGGCCGAGGGCGCCACGGTGGTGTGGCTGGTGGTCGACGCCGACGTGGTCGGGCTGCTGGGCATCAACGACCCGATCCGCACCGACGCCGAAAAGGCCGTCGCGTCGCTGCGCAATGCCGGCATGCATCTGGTGATGCTCAGCGGCGATGCCCGGGGCACCGCCAAGGCCGTCGCCGACCAGCTTGGCATCGAGGACATCCATGCGCGCATGTCGCCCGACGACAAGGCCCGGCATATTCGCCAGCTGCAGGCCGACGGCCGGCGCGTGGCCATGGCCGGCGACGGCATCAACGATGCGCCGGCCCTGGCCAGCGCCGACGTCGGTATGGCCATGGGCGGCGGCACCGACGTGGCCATCGAAAGCGCGCAGGTCACCCTGGTCAAGGGCAGCCTGGACGCCCTGGTACGCGCGTTCGCGCTGTCCCGCGCCACGGTCGGCAACATTCACCAGAACCTGTTCTTCGCGTTTCTCTACAACGGCATTGGCGTGCCGATCGCGGCGGGCATCCTGTATCCCTGGTTCGGCATCACCCTGTCGCCCATGATCGCCGCGCTGGCCATGAGCCTGAGCTCCGTGTCGGTGGTCGGCAACGCCCTGCGGTTGCGCCACAAACCGTTGCAGTGAGCACGGGCCGGGTACTCCCGGCGAGCGAAAGCGGCCGGAGACGCCCAGCCTTGCCATGCCACCGCCACCCGTCCCAGCCCCGAGCCCCGAGCCCCACCCATTGCCAATCCCCCCGTCAATGCGCACCATGCGCACACCCGCCCCGGACTCCCCGTCATGCCCCGTACCCTGGCCGAATGGCTCGACTACCAGCAGCGCACGCACAAACGTGATATCGACCTGGGGCTGGAACGCATCCGCCGTGTCTGGATGCGCATGGGCGCGCCGCGCGCACCGTTGGCGATCACCGTCGGCGGCACCAATGGCAAGGGCTCCACCGTGGCGTTTCTCACCGCGATGCTGGCGGCGGCGGGCCAGCGCACCGGCACCTATACCTCGCCGCATATCCGGGTCTACAACGAGCGCATTCGGGTGGACGGCGTCGACGCGGAAGACGCGACATTGTGCGCGGCGTTTGAACGCATCGAGCGCGCGCGCGCGGAGATCCCGCTGACCTACTACGAATTCGCGACGCTTGCGGCGCTGGACATCTTCGCCCGTGCCGGGGTGGATGTCATGGTCCTGGAAGTCGGCCTGGGCGGGCGCCTGGATGCCACCAACATCGTCGATGCCGACGCCGTGGCGGTGACCACGGTGGATCTCGACCACATGGAGTTTCTTGGCCCCGACCGCGACAGCATCGGCCGCGAGAAGGCCGGCATCGCGCGGGCATGGCGACCGGCGGTGGTGGGAGATGCCGATGCCCCGCGGGGACTCCTGGACGCGTTGCGTGCCGTCGGCGCCGAGGTGATCCGTGCCGGGCATGACTTCCATGTCGAGGCCACCAATGCCGGCGTGCGGTGGTGTCATGCCGGTGGGGACGAACTGCTCCTGCCGCCGTTGCCGTTGGAGGCACCGTGCCAGCAGGCCAATGCCGCCACGGCCGTGGCACTGTTGCATGCTCTGGCGCCGCGTCTGCCGTGGCAGCCGGAGGCATGGCGACGCGGCTTGCGCGACACGCGGCTGGAAGGTCGTCTGCAGCACCTGGGGCACGATCCGCTGCGCATCGTGGACGTGGCGCACAATCCGCAGGCGGCCGGGGTGCTGGCGCGCTGGCTGGCGGCCCACCGTGGCCGTGGCGAAGTGCGCGCGGTGTACGGCGCATTGGCGGAGAAGGATGTGGCCGGAGTGGTGCGTGCGGTGGGCGACCAGGTGAGCCACTGGTATCTGGGCGGCCTGGCCGATGTCACGCCGCGCGGCCTCGCGGCGGCGGCGCTGGCCGACCGACTGGACCAGGCGTTGCCGGGAACGCGGCCGCGGAAGTACGCCGACATGGCCGCCGCCTGGCGCGCCGCGTTGGCCGACGCCGGCCCTGACGACGTGGTCGTCGCATTCGGGTCGTTTTTCGTGGTGTCGGCGGTGCTGTCGTTGCCCGGGTGACGTCGCCGGGTGGTGGCGAACCCGGCATGAACGCGGCGTACAGGCGGCCTGCCGGTCACCGGCTTTCCATATATCATTCGGACGAGACCATCGCGTTCCAAGGTGTCATGCAACCAGCCCTCAAAACCCGCCTGATCGGCGCCGCCGTCCTGGTCGCGCTGGCCGTGATCATCGTTCCCCTGTTCTTTTCCGGCGAGCCGGGCGGGACCGGCAACCAGAGCATCAGCCTGGACATTCCGCAAAGTCCGGACCAGGAGCTGGAAACCCGTACCATGAGCGTGGCGTCGCCGCCGCGCGCGGGGGAGGTCGGGCGCGGCGCCGACGCGGGTGATGTCGACACGGCCGATGGCGACCAACTGGCCCGCGTGGACATCCCGTCACGGGTGCCGCGCGATGTCGGCCCCGGCGGCAGCGATGCCGCGGACGGGAACGCGGCGGACGAGGTGGCCGGTGCGGCCGGCGATGCTCCTCCGGTCGACAGCGGGGAACCACAAGCCGATGCGCCGCGCGAGACCGATGCCGCCAAGCCGGACTCGCCGCCGGCCGACAAACCGAAGGCATCTTCGGGCGGTGCCGGCCAGGCCGCCAAGGGCCATTTCCAGGTCAGCCTCGGCGCCTATGCCAGCAAGGCCAATGCCGAGGGCCTGGTGCAGAAGGTCCGCAAACTGGGTTATCCGGTCGCGTTGACGGCGGTGAAAATCAGCGGCAAGCCCGCTGCGCGCGTGGACGCCGGTCCCTTCGACACCCGTGCCGCTGCCGAAACGGCGCGCCAGAAACTGCACGCCGCCTTGCCGCGTGTACCGGTACGCCTCGTGTCCGGTGCCACCGACCAGACCCGGGACGCCGCGGCGCCCAAGGCCGATGACACCGGCAAGGCCAAGCCGCGTGCCGGCGGCTGGGCCGTGCAGCTGGTGGCCTACAGCAAGCAGTCCGACGCCAACGCGCTGCGCGACAAGCTGCGCGGTGCCGGCTTCGACGGCTACGTGGACAACGTGAAGTCCGGCGGCAACACGTTGTGGCGGGTACGGGTCGGGCCGCAGACGCAGCGTGCCGATGCGGTGTCGTTGCAAAGCCGCATCAAGAAGAAATTTCCCGACCTGGCCGGACGCGTCGTATCGGTGCCATGAACTGGGCCGATTACGCCATCATCGGCATCCTGGCGCTGTCGGTGCTGGTGGGCCTGTGGCGCGGCCTGGTGGCCGAGGTGCTGGCGCTGGTGATCTGGGTGGCCGCCTTCTGGGTGGCGTGGACCTTCGGTCCCGAGGTGGCGGCCTACTTCGAGGGCCACATCGATGTGCCGTCGGCCCGCATCATCCTGGCCTATGCATTGTGTTTCGTGGTGGTGCTGATCCTCGGTGCGTTGCTGAAATTCGTCATCGCCAGGCTGGTTTCCGGTACCGGCCTGTCCGGCAGCGATCGCATGCTGGGCATGCTGTTCGGACTGGCGCGGGGCGTGTTGCTGGTGGCCGTGGTCGTCTTCCTGCTGGGATTCACGCCGTTCACGCGCGATCCGTGGTGGCATCAGTCGCGGCTGCTGCCCAGTTTCAATGCCACGGCGGACTGGCTGGGTGAGCGCCTGCCCGACGGTGTGCGGCATTACCTGCACCCGCATGATGTGGTACAGCCGCGCATCCGGCCGCCGGTCGACGACGGCGGTGGCGGCCCCGCCGACTGGCTGCATTTGCCGGCGGTCCTCGGTGGCAGCGACGAGGGTACGGCGCCGGCGACGGCCGCCACCGCGTCCACGGTCATGCCGGCACTCGCCCCGCCGGCGCATTCGCGCGATAATTGACGGCTCGCCGGGTCGGCCGGGCGCTTGGCGTCCGTAGTACCGGGTCGGCATCACCCGAGAGCATTCCAGAGCGGATTTTTTCATGTGTGGAATCATTGGCATCGTCGGGGCGCACAACGTGGCGCCGGCACTCTATGACGGCCTGACGGTGCTGCAGCACCGCGGTCAGGACGCGGCCGGCATCGCCACCGGCAATGGTGCACGGCTGCACCTGCAGCGTGGCAAGGGCCTGGTGCGCGACGTGTTCACGCAGAAGGTCATGGGCAAGCTGCTGGGCCGCATCGGTATCGGCCATTGCCGTTATCCCACCGCCGGCGGTGACGAGGAGGCCGGCGAGGCGCAACCCTTCTACGTCAATTCGCCCTACGGCATCGCCTTTGCGCACAACGGCAACCTGGTCAACACCGACACCCTGCGCCGCGAGCTGTTCGAGGACGATCGCCGCCACATCAATACCGATTCGGACTCGGAAGTGCTGCTCAACGTGCTGGCCCACGAGCTGCAGATCCAGGAGCGCATGACGCTCACGCCGGACAACATGTTCAAGGCCGTGGCCGGGGTCCATGCGCGTGCCCGCGGCGGCTACGCGTGCCTGGCGCAGATCGTCGGCTACGGCCTACTGGCCTTCCGTGATCCGCACGGTATCCGGCCGCTGGTGCTGGGCGAGCGCGTCTCGGCGCAGGGTCGCGAGTATTGCGTGGCATCCGAGTCGGTGGCGCTGGATGTACTGGGCTTCACGCTGCTGCGCGACGTGGCGCCCGGCGAGGCCGTGTTCATCAGCGAGAACGGCCAGATGTCCTCGCGCCAGTGCGCCGAGGGCGCCGTGCATGCGCCGTGCATCTTCGAGTACGTGTACCTGGCGCGGCCCGATTCGATGATCGAGGACGTCTCGGTATACAAGGCGCGCCTGCGCATGGGCGAGCGGCTGGGCGCCAAGATACTGCGCGAATGGCCCGAGCACGACATCGACTCGGTGATTCCGATCCCCGACACCTCGCGCACCTCGGCCAGCACGCTGGCGCAGGCCCTTGGCAAGCCGTTCCGCGAGGGCTTCGTCAAGAACCGCTACATCGGGCGCACCTTCATCATGCCGGGGCAGGGCGAGCGCGTGAAATCAGTGCGCCGCAAGCTCAACGCCATCGAGCTGGAGTTCAAGGGCAAGAACGTGCTGCTGGTGGACGATTCCATCGTGCGCGGCACCACCTCGCGCCAGATCATCCAGATGGCGCGCGAGGCCGGCGCCAGGAAGGTGTACTTTGCCTCGGCCGCGCCGCCGGTGCGTTATCCCAACGTGTACGGCATCGACATGCCGGCCGCCTCGGAACTGATCGCCGCCGGCCGCACCGACGCCGAGGTGCAGCGCCTGCTGGGCGCCGACCGGCTCGTCTATCAGGATCTGGCGGACCTGGAATGGGCTGTCGCCGACGGCAACGAGACGCTGAAGCAGTTCGACACCTCGTGTTTTTCCGGCGAGTACGTCACCGGGGTGGACCCGGCCTACCTGGCACAGATCGAGTTGTTGCGCTCCGACGATGCCAAGGCTCGCCGCCGCAGTGCCTGAGTCCACGTCCGCGCCGGCCGCCGACCTGCATGCGGCCGCCCGGCACTGCCTGGAAGAGGCCGATCCGGGTGAGAAGGTTCGCTTGACGCATGCGGCCTGGCAGGACGTGCTGGAAGGGCGGCTGCATATCGACACCGACGCGCCACCGCCGCGCCCGGTGCCCGTGCCGGGGCGTCCGCCGCGACCGCGACTGGTGCCGCCGCGGGCATTGCCGAAACGCTCGCTGCACAGCGAGGCGGGACGTGCGGCGTTGGTGCACGCCGTGGCGCACATCGAGTTCAACGCCATCAATCTGGCCTGGGATGCGGTGTATCGCTTTCGCGGCATGCCGGACGAGTTCTACCGCGACTGGGCCGCGGTGGCCAACGACGAGGCACGGCATTTCACCCTGGTGTGCCGGCGTCTGGCCGACATGGGCGTGGCCTACGGCGACATCGACGCCCACGACGGGTTGTGGGAAATGGCCGTGAAGACGGCCCATCACGATACCGCACGCATGGCCCTGGTGCCGCGTGTACTGGAGGCACGCGGATTGGACGTCACGCCGGGCATGATCGCGCGTTTCCGCGCGGCCGGTGACGAGGCCACCGTGGCCGTGCTGGAGGTGATCCTGCGCGAGGAAGTGGCGCACGTCGAGGCCGGCACGCGCTGGTTCCACTGGTGCTGTCGGCGCGACGGCCTGGAGCCGCAAGCCACTTTCCGCGAGTTGCTGGGCACGTACATGCGCGGTGCGCCACGCGGTCCCTTCAATCTGGAGGCCCGCCGCCGTGCCGGCTTCAGCGACAGCGAACTGGATTGGTTGCAGGGTGGGGGAGGATCCGGCGGCTGAGGTGGATTCGCGGGCCGGTACTCCGGGGGCCGTGAAGACAGGCGGTTTGCAGGTTTCGAGCCGGCAACCGCCAGCGCGGCCATGGGCCGCTCCCACAGGGCACCTCGAAAAACCGGGATATTCATCAAGGCCACGGTAGATACCGTGTCACCCGGCGACCGGCAACGCGGGAATGATGTGCCTTGCCGCAAGACCGGATCGCGGCTTCCACCGCTCCTACATTTTCATTCGTGCCTTGCGACCCACCTGTGGGAGCGGCCCATGGCCGCGCTGCTTCCGCGCCCCCACCCAAACCCAAACGCATACCCCGCACCGCCGACATCAACAATTGCACCGCATACCCCGATACAATGGGCGGCGCGCACCGCGCGTGCGCATGGATCCACACGATCGAGGCCCCATGAGCGATTCCCCACGCCCCCTCCGTCCCGCCCCCGGCAGCAAGATCACCACGCCCGAGGGCACGCGTGCCGTACTGGACGGCATGAAGCACAGCAAGCTGAGCCAGGTCCCCGATGCCGAGCGCAAGCCGCCGTGGTTGCGCGTGCGTCTGCCCAGCGGTGCCAAATATCACGAAGTCATGGACATCGTGAAGTCGCACAAGCTGTCCACGGTGTGCGCCGAGTCCAAGTGTCCCAACATCGCCGAATGCTGGGAGCGCGGTACCGCCACGTTGATGCTGATGGGGTCGGTATGCACGCGTGCCTGCAAGTTCTGTTCGGTCAACACCGGCAATCCCAAGGGCTGGCTGGATCCGCTGGAACCGCTGAACGTGGCCGACGCGGTGGCGTTGATGGGGTTGAAGTACGTGGTGTTGACTTCGGTCGACCGCGACGACCTGCCGGATCTCGGTGCCGGACATTACGCCGCCTGCATCAGCGCCATCCACAAGCGCATGCCGGATACCGCCGTGGAGGCGTTGACGCCCGACTTCGGTGGCGTGCACGCCCATGTCGCCACGGTGCTCGACGCCGGCCTGGCCACCTACGCGCAAAACCTGGAGACGGTGCGCCGCCTGACCCATCCCGTGCGTGATCCGCGTGCCGGCTACGAGCAGACCCTGGACGTGCTGAAGTTCGCCAAGGGTTACGCGCCGGACACCATCACCAAGACCAGCCTGATGCTGGGCCTGGGCGAGACCGACGACGAGATCGAGCAGGCCCTGGACGACATGCGCGCGGCGGATGTGGATGTGGTGACCATGGGGCAGTACATGCGCCCGACCAAGAACCACCTCCCGGTGCAGCGTTTCGTCAGCCCGGAGAAATTCCAGGAGTATCGCGATATGGCCTTGTCCAAGGGCTTCCTGGAGGCCGTGTCCGGGCCACTGGTGCGTTCCAGTTATCGTGCCGAGCGCGTGCTCGACCACGACAACGTGGGCCTGGGTGGCGACAAGGCGGCGGTGCTGGATGCGATCCGCGAATCGTCCGCGACCATGCGTTCGTTGCGCTGCTGACCGGCCCGACGGCATGCTGAATCGCGCCTCGGCCCCGTTTCTGTGGCTGGGTGGCGCCGCCATCGTCGGCGCCGGACTGATCGCGGCCGCCGTCGCGCATCATCCCACCCGGCCGATGGTGTGGATGGTGGCCTATCTGGTGCTGGTGGTGGGTGTGGTGCAGTGCGTGCTGGGTGCCGGGCAGGCGCATGTTGCCACCTCGATCCCGCGGCCAACTACGGTGTGGACCCGGTGGTGCCTGTTCAACGTCGGCAGCGCGGTGGTCATCGTCGGCACGTTGAGCCACCACTTTGCCTGGGTGGTCGCGGGTACAGTGCTGTTCGCGCTGGCCATGCTGGCGTTCGCGGCGGGTTTCTGGCGCGGCCGTCGCGGAGTCGCGCGAACAGCGTTGCTGGTATTGACGCTGGCCATGCTGGCCAGTTCGCTGATCGGCGTGTTCCTGTCGCTGGCGATCTCATGAGCCGGCCGTCCGTGGCGTGCTCTCAGCCTGCGCCGCCGTGCCACGGGTCGGCGCCGGACCACATCGCACGCAGTGCTTCGTCGTCCATGCCGTCCAGTTGCGCTTCGGCCTCGCTGAGATTGGCCGCGGTGAGCAATTGCTGCCGAATCTCTCCGCCGTGCACCGGGCTGAACACGAGCATGATGTTGCCATAGGAGGCGTCCAGCAGGGCCGCTTGCCAGGTCTTGCCGTGCGGGTCGTCGAAAGTACGCATGTCGAAAATCGAAAAACGGGATGCGGCGGAGCCGGGGCCTGTCAGTATAGTCGAACGCTCCGCGTGCCCCGCACCGTCAAGACGGCGCAGGCAGGGCTCAGCCCTCGTTGGCGGCCGATATTTCCTTGACGGTGCGGCCGTGTTCATCCAGGAACAGGATGCGCGCATCGCCGGATGGCGTTACGCGGAAGGTGATGCGCGGTTTGCCGGCGGCGTCCATCAGTTGCAGGGTGGCGTTCTGGTCGGCTGCTTTGCCAAGATACACGCGCGGGGTGATCGCGTGGTGCCCCGCTTCCATTTCCGCCTTGTCCCGGGCTGAAAAGACCGGGCGCTCCTGACCATCGGCCACGTCGTTGAAGGAGATACCGGCGAAGTGCCGGCCGTTCTCGTCGACGCCGAGCAGCTGCATTTGCTGATCCTGCTGGTAGCGATCGAAGGTGAGGCTGAGTCCGCTGGAAGGGTGATCCGGTGTTTCCAGGCGGCCGTTGTAGATGAGGCCGCCCTGTTCGGTGCCTTCGTCGTTCATGAACAGGAACCCGGCCATATCGCGTGGGTGCTTGATCTCCTTGTTTTTCACGAAGGCGCCGGGAAACGAGTCGCGGTTGGAAATGGTCAGGCGCAGCGTGCCATCGGGCTCGCGGATATTGATGCGTT
>CAZMKO010000085.1:0-9758 GCA_964566965.1 uncultured Rhodanobacteraceae bacterium | reverse complement strand
GCCACGGCACGATGTTGGCGTGGTGCTCCATCTGCGTGGTCAGGATGCTGTCGCCCTCACCCAGTCGCGGCAGCGCATAGCTGTAGGCGACCAGATTGACGGCCTGGGTGGTGCCGGAGGTGAACACGATCTCGTCGCGCGAACGGGCACCGATGAACGCCGCCAGCTTGTCGCGCGCGGCCTCGTAGGCGGTGGTCGCTTCGTCGCCGAGCTGATGCACGGCACGCGCCACGTTGGCATTGGAATGCTCGAAGAAACGCTTGACCGTGTCGATCACCACCTGCGGCTTTTGCGAGGTGTTGGCGCTGTCCAGATACACCAGCGGCTTGCCGTGCACCTGGCGTGCAAGGATCGGAAAATCCCCACGCACGCGGGAGATGTCCAGCGGCGCGGCGGTGCGCGCGTCGGCTTTCACAGACGCTCTCCGTCGATGGGCAACACCTCGATCAGGCGCGCGTCCAAATGCTCGCGCAAGACGGCATTGTCCAGCGTGGCCAGGGCCTCGCGGCAGAAGGCCGCCGTCAGCAGGTTGCGCGCCTGCTCCTTGTCGATGCCGCGCGAACGCAGGTAGAACAACGCCTTTTCGTCGAGCTGCCCGACCGTGGCGCCGTGGTTGGCCATGACTTCGTCGGCATAGATTTCCAGCACCGGCTGGGTGTCGATGGCGGCCTTGTCGGACAACAGCAGGTTCTTGTTGTAAAGCGAGGCGTCGGTACCGTCGGCACCCGGCTCGACGATGATCTGGCCGTGGAACACGCCGTGCCCACCCTGGTCGGCAACGCCCCGCCACAGCGATTCGCTGGCGGTGTCGGTAGCCGCATGACGGATGTCCAGGTGCGTGTCCAGGTGCTGGCGGCCGTGCGGCAAAAACACGCCGCGCGTCTCCAGCCGCGCCCCGCTGCCACGCAGCTCGGCCTGGATGTCGTTGCGTACCAGCTTGCCGCCCAGTTCCAGCGCGTGCAGGTGCGCCTGCGAGCGTGCATCCTGGCGCAACGCGTGGCGCCGCACCAGCGTGGCCTTGGCCCCGGCATCCTGCAGCATCACCCAGTCCAGCCGCGCTCCCTCGCGCAACACGGTGTCGCAAACCAGGGTGCCGAGATGGGCATGCTCGCCGATGGCGGCATGATGCTCCACCAAGGTCAACGACGCGCCGGCGCCGATCTCGATCACGCTGCGCGCGTGCCACGCCAATTCGCCCTGCGCCGGCATCCCCAGGTGCAACACGTGCACAGGGGTGTCCACGCGCACGCCGTCGCCGACACGCAGCACCACGCCGTCACCGGCCAGCGCCGCGTTGAGACGGGCGAAGGCATCGGCCTGGTGTTCCCAGTCGCGGGCCAGGAAAAAGCGCAGCGGCTCGGGGTTGTCGGCCAGCGCACGCGACAACGGCTGCAATTCCAGTCCCTCGGGAAGCGCATCCAGACGCGAGAGGTCGGCACGGAACACGCCGTTGACGAACACCAGGCGCGGACCGTCCACCCCGGGCAACCCGAACGCCTGCGCATCGACCGTGCGGTCGGCGGCATCGGTGTCGCCCTGCGCGAACGCATGACGTTCCAGCGCGCGCAACGCGGTGTACTTCCAGGCCTCGTTGCGCAGTCCGGGCAGGCCGTCGCGCAAAAACGCGTCCAGCTGGGCGCGCCGCGCCGCATCCAGCCAGGCCAGGCCGGCACCGGGCAGACGCCGCATCGTCTCCGGCGCGTGCTCGGCGACAGCGGTGAGGAAGGGCGATGCCATCATGCCGCTCCCAGGGCCCGGGCACGCTCGTCCAGCCACGCGTAGCCCTGCTCTTCCAGTTTCAACGCCAGCGACTTGTCGCCACTCTCGACGATGCGGCCGTCGGCCAGCACATGCACGAAATCCGGCTCGATGTAGTCGAGCAGACGCTGGTAATGGGTGATCATCAGGAACGAACGCGCGGGCGAGCGTTGCGAATTGACGCCCTCGGCAACCTGCTTCAACGCGTCGATGTCCAACCCCGAATCGGTCTCGTCCAGGATCGCCAGCTTCGGCTCCAGCAGCGCCATCTGGAAGATCTCGTTGCGCTTCTTTTCACCGCCGGAGAAACCTTCGTTGACGGCGCGCTGCAGCAGGTCGTTGGACAGGTTCATCACCTTCAGCTTCTCGCGCACCAGTTGCAGGAAGCGGCGCGAGTCCAGCTCTTCCTCGCCGCGCGCCTTGCGCTGGGCGTTGAGTGCGGTGCGCAGGAAGTAGGTGTTGTTGACACCGGGAATCTCCACCGGATACTGCAGCGCCATGAACACGCCGGCGCGGGCACGCTCTTCCGGCTCCATGGCCAGCAGATCCGCGCCCTCGAACGTGACGCTGCCCTCGGTGACCTCGTAACCGTCGCGCCCGGCCAGCACGTTGCCCAGCGTGGACTTGCCGGCCCCGTTGGGGCCCATGATGGCATGCACCTGACCCGGCTCGATGGTGAGCGTGAGGCCCTTGAGGATGTCCTTGCCCTCGACGCGGGCATGAAGATTTTCGATTTTCAGCATATTCGTTCCTGACTTGGAGCCCCTCTCCCGCCGGGAGAGGGGTTGGGGTGAGGGTTCGAGTCAAACCGGCAGGCTCCGGTGATACCGGCCCCTCATCCGCCCCTCGGGCACCTCCTCCCGGAGGGAGAAGGGAAAAACATCAACCCACGGCGCCTTCCAGGCTGACTTCCAGCAAGGCCTTGGCCTCGACCGCGAATTCCATCGGCAACTCGCGGAACACCTGCTTGCAAAAGCCGTCGACGATCATCGACACGGCGTTTTCCTCGTCGATGCCACGCGAACGGCAGTAGAACAGCTGGTCGTCGGAAATCTTGGAGGTGGTGGCCTCGTGCTCGACGTTGGCGGTGGGGTTTTTCACCTCCATGTACGGGAAGGTGTGGGCGCCGCAGGTCTTGCCGATCAACAGGCTGTCGCACTGGGTATAATTGCGCGCGTTGTCGGCGCCCCGCTCCACCTTCACCAGGCCGCGGTAGCTGTTGGAGCTCTTGCCGGCACTGATGCCCTTGGAAATGATCTTGCTCCTGGTGTCCTTGCCGACATGGATCATTTTGGTGCCGGTATCGGCCTGCTGGAAATGATGGGTCAGCGCCACCGAATGGAATTCGCCCGTCGAGCGGTCACCGGTGAGCACGCAGCTGGGGTATTTCCAGGTGATCGCCGAACCGGTCTCGACCTGGGTCCAGCAGATTCTGGAATCGTCGCCCCGACACTCGCCGCGCTTGGTGACGAAGTTGTAGATGCCACCGACGCCGTTCTCGTCGCCGGGGTACCAGTTCTGCACCGTGGAGTACTTGATGTCGGCCTTTTCCAGCGCCACCAGTTCGACCACTGCCGCGTGCAACTGGTTCTCGTCGCGCATCGGCGCCGTGCAGCCTTCCAGGTACGACACCTGGCTGGCCTCCTCGGCAATGATGAGGGTGCGCTCGAACTGCCCGGTGTGGCCGGCATTGATGCGAAAATAGGTGGACAACTCCATCGGACATTTCACGCCGCGCGGAATGAACACGAAGCTGCCGTCGGAAAATACCGCCGAATTGAGCGCGGCGAAGAAATTGTCACCGCGCGGCACCACCGAGCCGATGTACTTGCGCACCAGCTCCGGATGCTCCTTGATGGCTTGGCTCATGGAGCAGAAGATCACCCCGGCCTCTTCCAGCTGCTTGTGCGCGGTGTTGGCCACCGACACCGAGTCGAACACGGCGTCCACGGCCACACCGGCCAGCTTGGCCCGCTCGTGCAGGGGCACGCCCAGCTTGTCATAGGTTTCCAACAGCTTGGGGTCGACCTCGTCCAGCGACTTGGGACGATTCTTGGGCGCCGAGTAGTAACTGATGGCCTGGAAATCGATCGGCGAGAGCTTCAGTTTGGCCCAGTCCGGCATGCGCATGGTCAGCCAGTGACGATACGCCTCCAGACGCCACTCGGTCATCCACTCCGGCTCTTCCTTCAATGCGGACAACGCCCGAATGATGTCTTCGTCCAGACCCGGCGGCAGGCTGTCGCTTTCGATGTCGGTGACGAACCCCGCATCGTAACGGCGTGACAACGCCTCGACGACTTCGGCGTTTTCCTGCACGGCGGTCTGCTTTTCGCTGATTTCTGGAGTCATGTCATTCATCGGGACAGTTCAACCACGCATCGCGGTCGTGGCGGGAGTGTGAGGGTTCTTCACCGGCTGCAGCATGTCGGCCAGACTCATCGCCGCCAACGCGCTGCCCACGGCCTGGTTGATGCGCTGCCAGTTGCCGCGCACGCTGCAATGCGATTCCAGGTCGCACTGGCCGCTGGCGATGCTGCACTCGGTCATGCCCAGCGGGCCCTCCAGGGCTTCCACGATTTGCGCCAGGTTGATGTCCGTTGCCGGTCGCGCCAGGCGGTAACCACCGTTGACGCCGCGGAACGATTCCACCAGCCCCGCACGGCCCAACTGCTTCAGCAACTTGCTGACCGTGGGCAACTCCAGACGCGTGCACTCGGCGATCTGCACCGCACTCAGCACCTCGTCGGGGCTGGCTGCCAGGCAGGTCATCACCACCGTGGCGTAGTCGGTGAGTCGGCTGATGCGGAGCATGGGGAAAGGGGACGTACCGCGTTAAAGGGTACTGAAATGGTACTGTTTCAATCACAACCGGTCAAGACCGGTGCGCGAAGCCGGCGTGATCATGCCCCCCGGACGTGACGTTCCCCTGCGGGAACGCCCACGATCGTGAAGGCATCGGCACCCGCCGCGCCGGCCGACCGCTCAAACCACGACGCGACCGCCCGACTTGCGCACGATCAGCATCGCCAGCTCCAGCGATTGTTCGTAGTTCAGACGCGGATCGACGTGCGTCTTGTAGGCGCGCTTGAGGTCGGCCTCGCTGAGCGCGCGGGCGCCGCCGAGACACTCGGTCACATCCTCGCCGGTCAACTCCAGATGCACGCCACCGAGCCGCGTGCCGGCTTCGGCATGCAGGTTGAACGCCTGCTCCAACTCGCCGCACACGTTGCTGAAACGGCGCGTCTTGTAACCGTTCGACGTGGTTTCGGTGTTGCCATGCATGGGATCGCACACCCACAGCACCCGCCGGCCAGACGCCTTGACCGCCTTCAGCAGCGGCGGCAACTCGCTGGCGATACGGGTCGCCCCCATGCGATGCACCAGCGTCAGGCGGCCCGGCTCGTCATGCGGGTTGAGTGTCTCGATGAGCCGCATCAGCTCGTCGGCCTGGAAGTCCGGGCCGACCTTGACCGCGATCGGGTTGCGGATCCCCCGGCAATACTCCACATGCGCGCCGTCGAGTGCCGCGGTGCGCTTGCCGATCCACGGGAAATGCGTGGCCAGGTTGAACCAGCCCCAGTGCCGCGGCACGCGCCGTGTCTGCGCTTGTTCATAGGGCAGCAGCAGGGCCTCGTGGGAGGTAAAGAAATCCACCCGCGAGAAACTGTCCAACGGCTCGTCGGCCAACGTCTCCATGAAACGCAACGCATCGGTGATGCCATCGACCATGCCCCGGTAATCGGCGGCCAATGGCGACTGGTCGACCCAGGACAGATCCCAGTACTCGGGATGGCGCAGATCCGCGAAGCCCCCGTCGATGAGACCGCGCACGAAGTTCATGGTCATGGCCGAACGGGCGTGCGCCTGCACCATGCGCTGCGGATCGGGCCGGCGCGCGGCCGCCTCGAACCGGGGACCATTGACGATGTCGCCGCGATAGCTCGGCAGGGTGACACCATCACGCGTCTCGGAATCCGATGAACGCGGCTTGGCGTACTGTCCGGCAAAACGCCCCACCCGCACGACCGGCAGTTTCAGACCGTGCACCAGCACCAGGCTCATCTGCAGCAGGACTTTCAGCCGGTTGGTGATGACACTGCTGTTGCAGTCGGCGAAGCTCTCGGCACAATCGCCGCCCTGCAATAGAAAGTGCCGCCCCTCCTGCGCCTCGGCGAGGCGGCGCTTCAGCGCCAGCACCTCCCAGGAGGTGACCAACGGTGGCAGCCCGGCCAGTTGCCGCAAGGCATCGGCCAATGCCGTGGCATCGGGATATTGCGGCTGCTGCGCGGCGTGCCGGGCGCACCAGGAATCCGGTGCCCAGTTCACAGGCTCATTGACGGGTTCGACGGGGCGTTCAGGGGCGGACATCAGGCGGGCGTGGTGATTCATGGGTTCTCGTGGCCAGGTCGCGCTGCGATACGGCGCGACCCCGGCAGGGTCGTTTTGCAAACTATCACAGTAGGGCGTCGGGACGGGATCGGGAAATGCCGCGACGGCATGACGTCAGCGGCGCCGCCTGCGGGCCCCGGCCACCGCCCAGCCGCTCAGCAGCACGTACCAGATCAGCGTCCAGCCGGCCATGGTCAGGCCCAGGAAGCGCCAATGCACGTCCGCGCATTCCCCGGAACCGGCAAACACCAGGTTCAGCGCCTTGGCCCAGCTGAACGCGTCGAAAAGGTACCCCAACCCCGGCCCGCAACTGGGGACCAGCTCCGGCGGCAGGCTTTGCAGCCACAGCTGACGGGAAGCGGCGACGATACCCCACAGTGCCGCCAGCAGCACCAGCACCACATAGACCCACCGGCCGCGCCCGATGGGCGCATGCAACGCACCGACCAGGAACACCAGACCCATGACGATGAAGGCGATGCGCTGGAACACGCACAGCGGACAGGGCACCAGGCCGAGATGCACCTCGGCATACAGCGCAAACCCCATCAGCAAGGCACAGACGACAAAGCCGGCAAAAAACACGCCACGGAACGACCAACGCAAGGGGTTCATCGACAGTCCACCACGAAAGATGCAAGCAAGTTAGCCGCAGCGTACGCACAGAGCAAGTCCGTCGCCGACGTCCTTGCCCGCTGCCGGGCGCATGGCGGTATGCCGAAACCTCGCGCCAACCCACGTGCCGAGGCGGGAACGAAAAAGCCCCGTCCGGCGTTGCCGGACGGGGCTTTCGACGGCCGCGACGGGGCCGTGATTATTCGCTGTCGGTGGCCGCTTCGGGGCGGTCCACCAGCTCGACGTACGCCATCGGCGCGTTGTCGCCGACACGGTTGCCGCACTTGAGGATGCGCAGATAGCCACCCGGACGGGTGTTGTAGCGCGGCCCCAGCTCGACGAACAACTTGGCCACGGCCTCCTTGTCGCGCAAGCGCGAAAAGGCCAGGCGGCGGTTGGCGACGCTGTCGGTCTTGCCCAGCGTGATCAGCGGCTCGGCGACGCGACGCAGTTCCTTGGCCTTGGGCAACGTGGTGCGGATCAGCTCATGCTTGATCAGCGACGCGCTCATGTTCTTGAACATGGCCTGGCGATGGCTGCTGGTCCGATTGAACTTGCGGCCCGATTTCATGTGACGCATGACGAATCTCTCTCTGTTTTATCGTTATGGAATACCGGCACCTGTGTCCGACATTCCGCGGTTGCCCGCTATTCGAGTTCTGTTTGTGAGCATCTTCGCAACAGGCCGCAAACCACACGACGTTGCTATCGAAAAGCCCGAAAAAACGGCGCTTCTCGAGAAGTGCGGCCATGGATGGCCGCGAGAAAACAGGGCAGGAACGAAATGTGGCGGCCCTTGCCCTGTCCTCCACCCCGAGGCGATCAGGGACGATCGCACAAACACACACACGATCGTCCGGACCCGCCTCAAGGCATGTCGATCAACCCAACTGCATCCCGTGCGCCAGACCGGCCGGCGGCCAGTTTTCCAGCTTGGTGCCCAGGGCCAAGCCGCGAGAACCCAGCACGTCCTTGATTTCGGTCAACGACTTCTTGCCGAGATTCGGCGTCTTCAGCAGCTCGACCTCGGTCTTCTGCACCAGGTCGCCGATATAGTAGATGCTTTCGGCCTTCAGGCAGTTGGCCGAACGCACGGTCAGCTCCAGATCGTCGATCGGGCGCAGCAGCAGCGGATCGAAGCCGTTGTCTTCCGGCGCTTCGGGCTCCTTCTCGCGGCGCGAGAAATCGCCGAACACGCTCAGCTGATCGTTGAGGATCTCGGCCGCCTTGCGCACCGCATCCTCGGCACTGACCGCGCCGTTGGTATCGATATCGAGCACCAGCTTGTCGAAGTTGGTGTGCTGCTCCACGCGTGCCGCCTCGACCTCGTAGGCCACACGGCGGATCGGCGAGAACGACGCATCCAGCTGCAACCGGCCGATGGGACGCGCCTCGTCGTCGGGATGCTGGCGCGCGCTGGCCGGCTGATAACCCAGACCACGCGCGACCTTGATGCGCATGTTCAGGGTGATGTCCTTGGTCAGGTGGCAGATCACCAGATCCGGGTTGACGATCTCGACCGTGTGATCCACGGTGATGTCGCCGGCGGTGACCACCCCGGTGCCCTTCTTGGACAACGTCAACATGACTTCGTCGCCGCTGTGCTGGCGAATCGCCACGTCCTTGAGGTTCAGCAACACCTCGATGACGTCTTCCTGCAGACCCTCAAGCGTGGTGTACTCATGCAGGACGCCGTCGATCTCGACCTCGACGATGGCCGAACCGGGAATGGAAGAAAGCAGCACGCGGCGCAACGCATTGCCCAGCGTGTGGCCGAAACCGCGCTCCAGCGGCTCCACCACGACGCGCGCGTGGTTGGGCGCCACTTCTTCGACACTGAGGCCACGCGGCTGCAACACACTTGTAGAGGAAACTGCCATGGATGGCTCCGGAAATTATTTCGAGTAAAGCTCGATGATGAGGTTCTCGTTGATGTCGGCAGGCAGATCGCCACGGTCCGGCACGGCCTTGAACACGCCGGCGAACTTGGCACTGTCCACTTCCACCCACATCGGACGCAGATCCATGCTCTCGGCGAGCTCGGACGCTTCCTTGACACGCAGCTGGGTGCGGGCCTTCTCGGTCAGGGTGATTTCGTCACCGGGCTTGACCTGGTAGGACGGGATGTTGACCTTCTGGCCGTTCACCAGCACCGCCTTGTGCGACACCATCTGGCGCGCCTGGGCGCGGGTCACCGCGAAGCCCATGCGGAACACGACGTTGTCCAGACGGCCTTCCAGCAGGCGCAGCAGGTTCTCACCCGTGTTGCCCTTGGTCGCATTGGCCTTGGCATAGTAGTTGCGGAACTGACGCTCCAGCACGCCGTACATGCGCTTGACCTTCTGCTTCTCACGCAGCTGGACGGCATAGTCGGACATGCGGATGCGACGGTTCGCGCCGTGCTGGCCGGGCTTGGTTTCCAGTTTGCACTTGGAGTCCAGCGCGCGCGCCGGGCTCTTCAAGCTCAGATCGGCTCCCTCGCGACGGGCGAGTTTGCAGGTAGCTCCACGATAACGGGCCATGATTTGCTCCTCAGACTCGACGCTTCTTGGGGGGACGGCAGCCGTTGTGCGGAATCGGCGTCACGTCGATGATGTTCAGTACCTTGTAGCCCAGCGCGTTCAGCGAACGCACGGTGGACTCGCGACCCGGACCCGGGCCCTTGATGCGCACTTCCACCGTCTTCACACCGTAATCCTGCGCGGCACGACCGGCCTTTTCGGCGGCGACCTGCGCGGCGTACGGGGTCGACTTGCGCGAACCGCGGAAGCCGGCACCGCCGGCCGTGGCCCACGACAAAGCATTGCCCTGGCGATCGGTGATGGTGACGATGGTGTTGTTGAAGGATGCCTGCACGTGCGCCACCGCGTCGGTGACGACCCGCTTGATCTTCTTCTTGCTCTTGACTGGCTTGGCCATATCTTGACGATTCCGTTATCTCTTGATCGGACGACGCGGGCCCTTGCGGGTACGCGCATTGGTCTTGGTGCGCT
>CAZMKO010000084.1:0-9781 GCA_964566965.1 uncultured Rhodanobacteraceae bacterium | reverse complement strand
GAATCGCGCGCATCCCGTAATACGAGAAACGCTCCCACATCTCGGCGAAAAACAGTACGAACAAGCCGCGCGGATGGCCGAGAAACTGTTTTCCCTCAGGAGGCATGTCGGGCGGGTACGGGCCGGTCGTCGTGGTCATTGCGTGGCCTCTGGCGATCGAGTACCCGTCCAAAGGCCGGGCGGTGAATGCGGTCAGGAAACACCATTACCGAACCGCACGGTTGCGTCAACTGTCATGGTCCTGTTGATACCCGGAGGTTTCGGCCGGTTCTCCGCCATGTGCCGCCCGCCAGTTCCGGTTTGGAAACACCGGCACGTTCGCGGTCAATCTTCCTCGCCGGCGACCAGGCGCACGGGGCGCCAATGGTGCCCCTTGTCCAGAAGGCGGTCCTGGGTTTTCGGCCCTTCGGAACCGGCGGGGTAGGGGTCGGGGTGGCCCTTTTTCCAGGCCTTCAGCACCGGGTCGAGCAGGCGCCAGGCCCATTCCACTTCATCGAAGCGCAGGAAATGGGTGCGGTCGCCTTCGATGGCATCCATCAGCAACTGCTCGTAGGCGGAGAATTCCTTGCGGTTGTCTTCGGCGTAGGCGGCGGTCAGTTTGACCTGGCGGCCTTCCAGTTCCAGGCCGGGTTTCTTGGCGTTGGCGATGAGGGTCATGGCCTGGTTGGGCTTGATGCGGAAGATCATCCAGTTGTTGTCCGCGGCCGCGGCGACGGGGGTGTTCTTGAATTCGACGGCGATCTCGGAACAGTTGCTGGCCATGCGCTTGCCGCTGCGCAGGTAGAAGGGCACGCCCTGCCAGCGCCAGTTGTCGATTTCCAGACGCAGGGCGGCGAAGGTTTCGGTGTTGGAGTCCTTCTCGACGCCGGGCTCGCTGCGGTAGGCCTTGAGTTTCCTGCGTCCGAGCTTGCCGGCGCGGTACTGGCCTCGCACGGCATATTGCTTGACGTTGCGCGCGGTGATGGGTTTGACCGAGCGCAGCACTTCCACCTTGTGGTCGCGCAGCACGTCGGCATCGAAGCTGGACAGCGGCTCGATGGCGGTCAGGCTGAACAGCTGCATGAGGTGGTTCTGCAGCATGTCGCGCAGCGCGCCGGCGTGGTCGTAGTAGCCGGCGCGTTTTTCCACGCCCAGGGTTTCGGCGTAGGTGATCTGTACCTGCTTGATGTGGTTGCCGTTCCACACCGGCTCCAGGAAGCGGTTGGCGAAGCGGAACACCATGAGGTTCTGGGTGGTTTCCTTGCCCAGGAAGTGGTCGATGCGCAGGATCTGCTTTTCTTGCCAATGTACGTGCATCTGTTCGCGCAGCTTGCGGGCGCTGGCGAGGTCGGTGCCGAAGGGCTTTTCCACCACCAGGCGGCGCCAGCCCTTGGCCGGGGCTTCGGTCATGCCGGCCTTGCCGAGGGCCTGGGCGGCGGTACCGAACAGGGACGGGGGCAGGGCCAGGTAGAACAGCGAGCGGGGCGCGAGTTTGTCTTCAAGCGGCTTCAGGTCGTCGGGATCAAGCTGGCCGCTGACGTAGTCGAGCTTGTCGCGAAAAGTTTCCCAGTCCGTCTCGGTGAAGTCGGCGGCAAAGGATTTCAGGGCGCGGTGGATGTGGTTCTCGAAGCGCTTGCCGGTCCACGTTTCCATGGCATAGCCGACGATGCGCAAGTCCGGCGTCAGGCCGCGCTGGTGCAGGCGGTACAGGGCCGGCATCAGCAGGCGCTTGGTGAGGTCGCCGGTGGCGCCGAGGATGACCAGGGTGGTGTCGCTCATGGGAACCTCGATGTTGTGGAGATGGGGGCGCGCAGGAGCCTGCCCTGCAGGCGATGATTTGGTCCGCCGAGGTCATCCAGCCATCGCTTGCGGGGCAGGCTCCTGCGAAGGGCGGGGAGGCGTCATGGCTTTTTCTTTTCCTTGTGACCGCCGAAGGCGTGGCGCATGGCAGACATCACCTTGTCGGCGAACAGGTCGTTGTTGCGCGAGGAGAAGCGCCCGAACAGGGCCGAGGTGAGAACTGGTGCGGGTACGCCTTCCTCGATGGCGGCCAGTGCGGTCCAGCGTCCCTCGCCGGAGTCGGAGACGCGGCCGGAGTAGTTTTCCAGGGTGGGGTCGGCGGTCATTTCGCCGGCGGTGAGGTCGAGCAGCCAGGAACCGATCACGCTCCCGCGTCGCCACACTTCGACGATCTCGCCCAGGGGCAGGTCGTACTGGTAGTGCTCGGGGTGTTCCAGCGGCGTGGTCTCGGCATCCTGCTCGCGTTCGTGTTTGCCGGCGTCGGCGTGTTTGAGGATGTTGAGGCCTTCGGCGTAGGCGGCCATGAGGCCGTATTCGATGCCGTTGTGGACCATTTTCACGAAGTGGCCGGCACCGCTGGGGCCACAATGCAGGTAGCCGCGTTCGGCGGGGCCGGGCTCGCCCTCGCGGCCGGGCGTGCGCTCGGCCGTCTCGAAGCCGGGGGCCAGCGCGGCGAAGGCCGGTTCCAGATGCCGCCAGGCATCCTCCGGGCCGCCGATCATCTGGCAGTAGCCGCGGTCGTGGCCCCAGACGCCGCCGCTGACGCCGACATCGACGTACATCACGCCCTTGCCGGCGGCAACCTTGGCGCGGCGGATGTCGTCCACGTAGTGCGAGTTGCCGCCGTCGATGATCATGTCGCCGGCATCCAGCAGCGGCAGCAGTTCATCCACCACGCTGTCGACCACGCCGCTGGGCACCATCATCCATATCGCACGCGGGGTGGCCAGCTTGTCGACGAGTTCGGACAGGCTGGCGGCGGTGTCGGCGCCGCAATCGGTGGCGGCGTGGCGCGCCTCGGCATGGGTGTCGAAGCCGACGCAGCGGACACCGTGTTCCTGCATGCGCCGGACCATGTTGGCGCCCATGCGGCCCAGTCCGACCATGCCCAGTTGCAATGTGTTGTCCCGATCACTCATGCGTTGTCCTCCCACAGTCGGAAGCCGCCCCGGAAGGCGTTGTCGTTGTCGCCACGACGCACGCCGTCGGGCAGGCTGTCGAGATGGTGTACGTTGCCGCCGCCCAGAACCACGTAATCCGGTTCCATGGCCGCGCGCAGTGTGTCGATGACATTGAGCACGTTGCGTTTCCATGCGACCGGATCCTTCTCGCGGAAGGCTTCGCCGACATAGTATTCGTAGTCGTGGTCGCGCCAGGGCAGGTGCGCCAGTTCCATGGGTTCGACGCGGTCGTCGACCACCATGGCGGACCCCAGGCCGGTGCCCAGACCCAGGAACAGCATGCGTCCGCCCTGGTAGCTGCCCAGCGCCTGCATGGCGGCGTCATTGATAAGCCGTACCGGTTTGTCAAAGGCCTTGGCGAAGTCGAATCCGACCCAGCCGGCACCGAGGTTGTGCGGTTCGGCGAGGATGCGTCCGTGCACCACCGGTGCGGGTACACCGATGCTGACGGCATCCCAGCGCCGGTGACCGAGCACCTCGTGGAGCTTCTCCATCATCCGCGTCGGGCTCATGTCCGGCCCCGATTCGATCATGTATTCCTTGCGTCCGCCGCTGCGCCGGGCCTTGACGTGGCTGCCGCCGACATCCAGCACCAGTACGCGGCGGCCGTCTCCGCGCGGGGACGATGCGGCGTGCTCGCGCTGACGGCGGTACCAGCGGATGGTGGCGTTGGTGGAGCCGTCGTGCTTGAGGCGTTTGCCGGGATTTTCGATTTCCGCGGCGACTTTTTGGGCCAGTACCTTGCCCAGTTCCACGCCCCACTGGTCGAACGGGTCGATGTTCCAGATCGTGGCCTGCGTGAATACGCTGTGCTCGTACAGTGCGACCAACGCGCCGAGGGCATGTGGGGTCAGGCAATGGGTGGTGAGCAGGCTGGAGGGACGGTTGCCGTCGAACACCTTGTGTGGCACCAGGCGCACCGGCACATCCTCGGCGCGGACTTCGCGTGCGGTCTTGCCCATGGCCAGGGCCTCGGCCTGGGCGATGACGTTGGCCAACAGCAGGTCGTGATGGTTGCCCAGCGGGTTGAGCGAGCGCCCGAAGGCGACGAAGTCGCACGGGACCAGGCGCGTGCCCTGGTGGATCAGCTGGTAGAACGAGTGCTGGCCGTTGGTGCCCGGTTCGCCCCAGAAGATCGGGCCGGTGTGGTAGTCCACGCGCTTGCCCTCGAGGGTGACATGTTTGCCGTTGGACTCCATGTTGAGTTGCTGCAGGTAGGCCGGGAAACGCTTGAGGTATTGCGCGTAGGGCAGCACGGCGACGGTGGCGGCATCAAAGAAGTTGGTGTACCAGACGTTGAGCAGGCCCATGATGGCCGGCAGGTTGCGCTCCAGCGGCGTGCGCCGAAAGTGCTCGTCCATGGCGTGGAAGCCTTCCAGCATTTCGCCGAAGCGTTCCGGGCCGATGGCGATCATGGTGGACAGGCCGATGGCCGAGTCCATCGAATAGCGCCCGCCGACCCAGTCCCAGAAGCCGAACATGTTGGCGGTATCGATGCCGAAGTCGCGTACCGCCTCGTGGTTGGTCGACAGTGCCGCGAAATGGTGCTTCACCGCGCCCTTGTTGCGCTTGCCGCAAGCGGCCAGCAGCCAGTCGCGCGCGGTGTGCGCGTTGGTCATGGTCTCGAGTGTGGTGAAGGTTTTGGAGGCGACGATGAACAGGGTCTCGTCCGGCCGCAGGCCGTGCACGGCCTCGGCGAAGTCGGTGCCGTCCACGTTGGACACGAAGCGGAAGTTCAGTGACCGCTCGCTGTAGTGACGCAGTGCCTCGTAGGCCATCACCGGGCCCAGGTCGGAACCGCCGATGCCGATGTTGACGATGTTGCGGATGGGGCGGCCGCTGTAGCCCTTCCATTCCCCGGAACGAACCTTGCGCGCGCACTCGGCCATGCGTCGCAGCACGGCGTGGACCTCGGGAACCACGTTCTCGCCATCGACCCGGATGTCGGTGCCGGCCGGCGCACGCAGCGCCACATGCAGGGCGGCGCGCTGTTCGGTGGGGTTGACCTTGTCGCCGGCGAACATGGCGTCGCGACGTGCTTCCAGTCCGCAGTCGCGGGCCAGCGCGAACAGGCGCTTCATGGTGGTCACGTCGATGCGGTGCTTGGAGTAGTCCAGGGTCCAGCCGGCGCCTTCGGCGGTGAAGCGGCGCGCACGCTGCGGGTCCCGGGCAAACAGGTCGCGCAGATGCTTGCGGGATATCGCCCGATGGTGGCTTTGCAGTGCCTTCCAGGTTTTCCTGTCCTGCAGCGCACTCATGGGCGGCTTCCGTGGTGGCGTGCCTCGAGGGCACGGGAAGGGCGGGGGTGTTCCAGCTGTCCGGCCGGTCGCTGCATGACGATGTCTCCTCGATGATCCCGTTACGTTATCGGATTTGCGGACAATGCGATGAGCATACGCTGAGTGCCGGTTTGATTCAGGTATGCCCGGGCCCGTGTGTCGCGTGCGGCGTGCGGCGCGGGCCGGCGGGTCAGTCGCAATCGGTTTCGGCCGCCTGCAAGGCCGCCTCGTGGGCCGCCAGCGATACCGCGTGGCGGGCCATGCCGTGCCACGGGTCGACCTTGTGAGCCAGGCGGCGGAACACGTTGTCGATGCGGTAGCTGTCGGCCCGCAGGTGGCGGCGGCCCAGTTCGTGCCAGTCCAACGGCAGCGCCACGGGGGCATGGGGCAGGGCACGCACGGCATAGGGGGCCACCGCGGTCTGGCCGTAGGCGTTGCGCATGTTGTCCAGATACAGGCGACCGCCACGCCGCGACTTGCGCTGCCGTGTGGTCAGGTGCCGTGGTTCACGCGCGGCGGCGACCGCGGCGATGCGTCCGGCGAACGCCCGTACCTCGTCGAACGTCTGCTCCGGCTTCAGCACCACGCGCACATGCAGGCCGCGCGAACCGGTGCTCATCACGAAGCCGGTCAGGCCAATATCGGTCAGCACGTCACGTAGCGTGCGTGCGGCCCGGCACACGGCACCGAAGTCGTCATCGGACGGGTCGAGGTCGAATACCATCCGGTCCGGATGGCGGGGATTCGTGGTGCGGGCGGTCCAGGCGTGCAGGGTGATGCAGCCCTGGTTGGCCAGCCAGACCAGGATGGCCGCGTTGTTGGCCATGGCGTGCTCCACCTCGCCTCCGCTCTCACGTGGCAGGCGTGCGCGTGCGGTCCAGCCGGGGAAATGCTCCGCCGCCTGCTGTTGGTAGAAGCCGTCGTGCTCGATGCCGTCGGGAAAGCGGTGCAAGGTCAGCGGCCGGTCCCGGATCAGCGGCACCATACGCGGCGCGATGCGCCGGTAGTAGTCAGCCACATCGTGTTTGGTGAGGCCGGCATCGGGGAACAATGTCTTGTCCGGATGGCTGATGGTGATGCGGTGCCGCCCCACCTTCATGACGACGTTTTCCGGGGCGTACCGGAAGCGTTGTGGCGGGTTCCTGTGGCGATGTCATCCAGATGGCGACCGCTCAGCACGGAGCGGGTCTGGGTCGAGATCGGGTTGCGCCGCGCGTCGGCCGCCGCGTCGTCCATCTTCACCAGCAGCCATTGCGCCTTGCCGCGTTCTTTGCGGAACCGGGTCAGCGCATAGCCGCCGCGCAATTTCTTGCCGTGCAGCTGGAAGGTGAGGTGGCCGTCGGCATGGGCGTCGGTCATGGAGGTCGCCACGCGGCCGTTGTCGTCCGTCTTGAGGTTGCGGTACCAGCCGGCGTCCCATATTTGTACCGTGCCGCCGCCGTACTGGTCGTCGGAGATGGTGCCCTCGAAGTCGGCGTAATCCAGGGGATGGTCCTCGGTCTGGACGGCCAGGCGTTTTTCGCGCGGGTCGGTGGACGGTCCCTTGGGTACCGCCCAGGACTTCAGGACGCCGTCGATCTCGAGACGGAAGTCGTAGTGCATGTGCGAGGCGTCGTGCGCCTGGATCACGAAGATGGGGTGCTTGCCCGACTGGCGCCGTCCATGTTCCGGCTCGTCGGTGTGCCGAAAATCGCGCCTGTCCCGATAGGTATCGAGTCGCTCGCCGTGGCTCATGCGGTCAGCATACCGAGACCGCGCGGACGCACCTGACTGGTGCCGGAACAACAGGCCGGCTGTGCTGGCGCGTGCCGGCGTGCGGCGTACACTGGGGTGCCATGGCCGATGAACGCACGCGACGTCCCATCCCGCAGCATCCGCCGGCCGATGATGACGGCCCGGAGGGCTCCTTCGGCCTGACCGAGCGGGAACGCGGCGAAGTCGAGGAAAACGCGCCGCCACGAGTGCAGGTGCTGCACGAAACCATTCGTGTCGAGGGCAAGGCGGAGCTGGGGCGCAGTGCCGCGGCGCTGGGCTGGTCGTCATTGGCAGCCGGACTGTCGATGGGGTTCTCGATGCTGGTGCCGGCCCTGATGGCGGTGCATCTGACCGGCTTTCCCGGTGGCTTTCTGCTGGTGAAGCTGGGCTACACGGTGGGGTTTCTCATCGTGGTGGTGGCGCGCCAGCAACTGTTCACCGAAAACACGCTGACCGCCGTGCTGCCCCTGATGACCCACCCGGGCTGGTACGGCCTGTGGCGCCTGCTGCGCCTGTGGGGCATCGTGCTCGCCGGCAACCTGGCCGGCGTGTGCCTGTTTGCCCTGGCGATGGTGCACATGCCCGTGCTCGACGGTGCCACCGACAGCACCTTGCTGGCGATGGGCGACGAAGTCATGCGCAACAGCATCGGCGAGATGTTCACCAAGGGCATTGTTGCCGGCTGGCTGCTGGGCACCATGGTGTGGATGCTGCCGGCCTTGCCCGAGGCCAAGGTGATCGTGATCGTGCTGATGACCTGGCTGATCGGCGTGGGCAACTTCACCCACGTCATTGCCGGTTCCACCGAGGTGCTGTATTTGGTGTTCCGTGGTGAACTGCCGGCCAGCGGCTACATCGTGCACTTTGCCCTGCCGACCCTGGTCGGAAACATCGTCGGCGGCAGCGTGATCTTCGGACTGATCAGCCACGCCCAAGTCCGCAGCGACGAGAATTGACGCCGCTGGCGTGCCGGGACACCGGCCCTTCGTGACATGTGGCGGTACCCCGCCCTCAGGCGTCCGAACGTGCCGCGTAATCCATGGCGCGGCCGATCACCGGTTCCGGAAAACCAAGTTCGGCGAGCAACCGGATGGCATTGCGCACGTGCGTGGTGCCAGGGCGCAGGCGGTAATCGAAATAGCCGTCCACCGAGGGATCCTCGCGGAAATGGAACAGGTCGAACTGCCCGGCCAGGGGCGCCTGCAATTCCACATCGTGCGTGGTGGCCAGCACGATGGTGTGGCGGGCCAGCGCCTCCAGTACCGAACGGGCGATGGCGATCCGCTCGACGGTGTTGGTGCCGCTGAACAGTTCGTCGATGACCAGTACGTGGGCGTCGGTGTCGGCGGCCAGGGCAAAGCAGGCCTTGATGCGTTCGATTTCGGCGAAGTAGTGACTTTTCCCCGCCGCGACCGAATGCCGTCCGTGGATCGACGCAAGTACCCGGGCACGTGGCATGACGGCGTGTCTGGCCAGACAAAACCCCAGTGTTTGCGCGAATACGACGTTGATCGCCAGCATCTTGATGAACGTGGTTTTGCCGGCCATGTTGGAACCGGTGATCAGCGCCGAGCGGTGCGCGAGCGTGATCGAGTTGGCTTGCCCGTGGGGCAGCAACGGGTGGGTGCCGTCCTGAATCGACAGCGTTCGCGGATCGCCGAAGGTCGGTTGGCAATACACGTCCTGGCGGTGCAGGAACGAAGCGGCCGCCATGGTCGCATCGATGCTCCCGACCAGGGTGTAGTCGTCAGCCACGGTATGCCGCAGGCGCGCAAAGCGCGTCTGGATGTGCGCGTGCAAGGTGAGGTCGGTTGCCAACAGCAGGTTGAGCCAGACCGTGAACCAGGACAGGGGCTCGTTTTTCGTCCACGCCAGAGGTCGCAACACGCGACGCATGGCCGCGCGTTGCGGTCGGCGCGCGGCCAATTGTGCCAGTGTCGGCATGTCGGCATGCCGCGCCGCCAGGGTGTCGGCCGTATTCAGCAGCGCCATGCAGGCCATCATGGTTTCAGACTCGCGGGTCATTTCCCACTGGTGCCGGACCAGCAGCACGAAATTGACGGCCAGCATCAGGATCCATGGCCAGGCCGGCATGTGGCCGGCCAGCACGGCGATCAGCGCACCGGCGCACGCCAGGCTCCAGCACAGCCATGCGATGCGCTTGCGGGGCCGAATGTCGGTGTTGCCGAACAGAGCATCGGCGAGGTGGAGGCCCTTGTCGTCCCCCAGATGGCGCGCCAGGGTGTTGCGAATGTCATCGCGCATGGCCTTGTCGACCATGAAGCGTTGGCATGCGGAAAAACGTGATGCGAGTTCGTCCGCTTCGGTGTCCGTCCGGTGCAGACGATCGAACAGGATGTGTCGCCCCGGCAGCGTGAGGGTCGTGTCCAGGCAGCGGAAAATCCGCGGAAACTCCAGATCATCCCAGGTCTGCTCATCGAGATCGCGGTGGTGGTCCCGCCACTCGGCGGTGAGCCGGTGGTAGCAGTCGGCCATGCGGGCGTCGCCGTCCCCCTGCCTGCCCCAGCTGGTGCGCAGTTCCTCACGCCGGCGCCGGGCGGGAAACAGCGTGTCGCGTGCGCTGCGGACCCAATGCTTGAAAAGTAACCATGTGTGGTCGGCGGGCATCCCTGTCTCCGGTGGCGCCATCTTCACGGGGAAGATTAGCAGTCGCTCACAAGAGGTGTATATGGAGCACCCACGGAACGCTTCACGACCGTGGACCGTCAGGACGTCTCACCCTTTGTCCAGCGTGGCCCGGGTCAGCAGACCGCGGGCCAGCATGGC
>CAZMKO010000083.1:0-9978 GCA_964566965.1 uncultured Rhodanobacteraceae bacterium | reverse complement strand
CCGCCGTAGCCGGCGCCCGGATAAATGAAGTGGTAGCCGATGCGCGGGTCCATGCCCATGCCGTTGCGCACCATCTCGATGTCGGCCCCGACGCGCTCGGCAATATTGGACAGCTCATTCATGAAACTGATCTTGGTCGCCAGCATGGCGTTGGCGGCGTACTTGGTCAGCTCGGCGGAGCGCTCGTCCATCACCACCAGGCGGTCATGGTTGCGGTTGAACGGCGCATACAGCTTGCGCATCACCTCCACCGCGCGTTCGCTGGAGGCACCCACGATGATGCGGTCCGGGCGCATGCAGTCACCGACGGCATCGCCCTCCTTCAGAAACTCGGGGTTGGACACCACGTCGAAGTCCTTCGCCACGCCGCGCTCGTCCAGCACCGCGGCCAGCGTCTGGCGAACGCGGTCGGCGGTGCCCACCGGCACCGTGGATTTGTCCACCACCACGGTGTACGCGCTCATGTGCATGCCGACGGTGCGCGCCACTTCCAGCACGTAACGCAGGTCCGCGCTGCCGTCCTCGTCCGGCGGCGTGCCCACCGCGATGAACACCACCTCGCCGTGCGTCACCGCCGGGCCCGCATCCGTGGTGAAGGTCAGACGCCCGGCCTCGTGGTTGCGCGTGACCATCGGCTCCAGGCCCGGCTCGTAGATCGGAATCTCGCCGCGTTCCAGGCGCGCCACCTTCCCGGCGTCCACATCCACGCACACCACGTGGTTGCCCATTTCCGCCAGACAGGTGCCGGTGACGAGACCGACGTAACCGGTACCGAAGATGGTGACTTTCATTCACGGGTTCCTTGTTCGGAGCGACAAGCGCGACATTGTAGACGGCCGCTCCCGGACCGACCAGTTTTTGTGCGCCCGCGCACATTCGACGAATACGAAAAAGCCGGGACGACTGTGCCGCCCCGGCTTCCATGGCGCCCGGCACACGGCCGGATGGCTCAGTTCTTGTCGTTGTTGTCGCCACCCGACGGCGTGGCCTTGGTGCTTTCCAGCTTGACGTCGAAAACGATGGTCGCGTTGGGCGGGAACCCGTTCTTGGGCTGCGAGCCGTATGCCAGGCTGGCCGGAATCCAGAACTTGTAGTGGCTGCCGGTCTGCATCAGCTGCAGGCCCTCGCGGAAGCCCGGAATCACGTTGGACAGCGGAATCGGCATGGACTTGCCGCCCTTCGGATCCGGATGATCCGTGGAGGCATCGAATTTCTCGCCATTGAGGAAGCTGCCGGTGTACTCCACCTGCACCGTGTCACCCGAGCCCGGACGCGGGCCCGAACCGCTGGCCAGCACCTTGTACTGCAGGCCCGAAGCGGTGGTCTTCACGCCGGAGGCGGACTTGTTCTTGGCCAGGAAGGCTTCGCCTTCCTTCTTGTTCTCGGCGGCCACCTTGTCGTATTGCGCCTTGGCCTTGGTCTGCAACTGTTCCATGAACGCCTTGCCGACCTTGTCGGCTTCTTCCTTGCTCATGGTCGGCTTCTGGCCCGAAAGCATCGCCTTCACCGCCTTGGCCACGATGTCCGGATCCACTTCCTCGCGGACGATCGGCGGCAGCTGGCTGGCCATGTCCCAACCCACCACGTAGCTGGCCTTGTTCTTGTCGACCTTGGTGGTGGACGTCGATTGGGCAAACGCGCCCGCGGACATGCCCAGGGTGGTGGCAACAACAGCTGCCAGCAGCATGGGGCGATACATTTGCTTCATTCGAAACTCCCTCTGGTTCATGGTGTGCATCATGTATGGCTGCCCGGACCCCGGCCCGGGCAGGTTTGGCATTGTGCGTTGCCCGCTCGCGCTTGGCAACGGTCTGGGCGATTGACCGTGACCTGACGCAAAGGTTCCGCAAAACCCTTGTGGCATGCGGTCTGCCGCCGCGCGCCGCAACAATTTGCATGATGTTGATCATGCATCTTCTTGTTTGTCATCCGGTTTGTAGATGGTATCGCGCAGCGTCGCCTGCAGACGCGCATGCACCTGAACCAGGCCGCGCCACAGGATGAGCGCCATGCCCACGCCCACCACCAGAAGCATCACCAACACCCCGCGCGAGGGCAGGATGGTCGATCCCAGCGCCCCGACCAGCAGCGCCAGTCCCAGCAGCGTGGCCAATGGAATCAACTGCGACAGCACCGTGCGCATGGCATGCGTGTACTCCCCGGCAAAACGCTCGCGAATACCCAGCTCGGCCAGCAGCATGCCCAGCGCCTCGGCCTTGCGGTACACGGCGATCAACATCGGCAACGACAAGAACAGCGCGGCCGCCCAGATGATGGTGTGACGCGATTCGCGGTAGATACCCAGATCCGAGAACACCTGCCAGTTGTTGGCATTGATGTAGGCACCCAGCACGAACAGTGCGATCACCAGCACCACGTTGACGCCGATATGCCACAGGAAGCGCCGCAGCATGGCCGCGATGGCCGCGTTTTCCTCCACCGGGCGCAGGCTTTGCAACCAGCCGGTGTAGCTCACGGCCAGGATTCGCAGTGGTCGTGGCACGACGTGCCGCGACATGTTGATGAGCCGGTCGGACGAACGCACCAGGTACGGCGAGGCCGCCATGCACACCACCGACACCGCCACCGCGATCGGATACAGAAACTCGCTGGTGGCTTTCAAGGTCAGGCCGAGCGTGGCAATGACGAACGAAAACTCGCCGATCACCGCCATGCTCAGGCCTGTGCGCAGGGCCGTGCGCGGCCCCTTGCCGGTGGCGAACATGCCCAGACTCACCATCACCGTCTTGCCCACGATCACCACCGCCGCCACGATCAGCGCCGGCACCGCGTAATCGAGCAGGATGTGCGGGTCGATGCGCAGGCCGATGGCCACAAAAAACAGCGCCGCGAACATGTCGCGCAACGGTTCCACCAGGTGCACCACGCGTGCCGAGCAACGCGCCTCGGCGACCACCACGCCGGCCAGGAACGCGCCCAGCGCCACGCTGAAACCCAGCTTCGAGGCCAGCAGGCTGGCGCCGAAACAGATGCCCAGCACCGTCACCAGCAGGATCTCGTCGCGTCCGTACCCGGCCACGTGGTCGACCAAACGTGGCAACAACAACAGCCCCAGCACCATGCCCACCACCACGAACATGCCCAGGTGGCCGATGACCGTGAACGCGGCATCGGCCTGCACCGTGCCGCTGAGTGCCACCGCCGTCAGCAACGTGATGATCACGATGGTCAGAATGTCCTCACCGACCAGCATGCCGACCACGGTGCGTGCGAACGGCAGATGCTTGAGGCCACCCTCGGCCAGCGTCCGCGTGACCACCATGGTCGAGGACAACGCCACGATCGCGCCCAGAAAAATCGCGTCGGTCGAATCCCAGCCGAACGCCTTGCCGATGCCGTAGCCGATCCACAGCATCATGCCGACCTCGGCCACCGTGGCCACCAGCACGCCGGCGCCGACATCGCGCATCTTGCGCACGCTGAAATCCAGACCCAGCGTAAACAACAGCAGCACCACGCCCAGATTGGAAATATCGTCGATGGTGCGCGGATCGTCCACCAGCACACCCGGCGTGTACGGGCCGATCACGATGCCCGCCAGGATGTAGCCCAGCAACACCGGTTGGCGCAGCATGTGGAAAACCAGGGTCGCCACACCGGCAACGATCATCACCGTCGCCAGATCACTCAAAAATTCGACTTCGTGCATACATCCTTCCCAGTGGATCCGGTGTGCCGCCCGGCCCGGATGCATGACACCGATCGCCCGCATGCGCGCCCCGCCCTGTCGACGGCACCGTGACGACCGACGCATGGTCGCCACCGACACCACGGCATCGTCCGTGGCCATCCACCACAGTATGCAGCATCACCCCCATCCACCCTGAATATGGTCCGTCACCCTATCCCGAGACGCATCCGCGCAGGCGCCCGGACACGGCCGCCGGCCCCGGTTTGCGGGCCGACAAACTTTTTTGCGTCATTTGCAAAAAAAGGGTTGACGGAACCGGGCGGGGTCACTAATCTTTCGCGCTCTGGTCACGGGGCCATAGCTCAGCTGGGAGAGCGCCTGCATGGCATGCAGGAGGTCGGCGGTTCGATCCCGCCTGGCTCCACCAACCTCGTCCCCATCGTCTAGAGGCCTAGGACACAACCCTTTCACGGTTGCGACAGGGGTTCGAATCCCCTTGGGGACGCCATCTCTTCGGGGAGACCGGAAACACAATGCGGAGCGGTAGTTCAGCTGGTTAGAATGCTGGCCTGTCACGCCGGAGGTCGCGGGTTCGAGTCCCGTCCGCTCCGCCATTACAACTCGTCACGCGGGTCGCACCCGTTATCCGCCTGACCAATCGCCTGCCGACACCCGGCAAGCATATGAAACGGCCATCCCACCGGATGGCCGTTTTTTTGTCGTGTGGTTTACGGACGTTTTTCTCCCACAACCGACCTGCTGGGTCGGGCATCCTCATCCCGGCATTCGAACGTACGCCAGTGGAACGCCTCCACTCAACCGTTGCCGGCATATGCCAGACACCACCCCTCAGGATCGATGTCGCCGGCGACGATGGTGCAACGTCCTGCCGAATCGGGCGTCTTCGGCGGAATGTAGTTGGCGCAATTGGCGCACATCGAGTCGCCGTTGGGGCGGGTCTGATATTGCAACGCCGACTTGGCCGCCTTGCCATCCGGATCGGCCGGCCTCGCCAGGGCGCGTACGGGCCGCCCCAGCAGCATCAGGCCCGCGGCCGTCCCGACCGCTCCGGTCAAAAGCCGCAATACGGCGCGGCGCGAGTTTTCTGGATTCACGTGATCAGTCATGGGATTCATCTCGTACATGAAAGGGCCGGGCTGATTCCGGTCCGGCGCCAACCAGGAAAATGCGCGGCGAAGCAAAAGCCGGACCGTCAATCATTGCCGGCCACCGCCACCCAGAATGGCAACTCGCCGTCGACGGGTATCTGCCTGGCCAGCTCCAGGGTCCTCATGTCGATCACCGCGACCTTGTCGGTGCCGGTCATCGCGACATACAACCAGCGTCCATCAGCACTCGCACGCACGCCATGCGGCCCCTGCCCGACGTCGATACGCTTGACCACCTTGAATGTGGCCGGGTCGATCACATCCACCACATGGTCGGCGATCGCACCGGTGACGACGTAGCGGCCACCCGGCACCACGTCGATGCCGGCATGTCCCAGCCCCACCGGGATCACCGCCAACTCCTTGGCACTGGCGATGTCGACGGCCGCGACATGGCCGACCAGGTCGCGCACCCACAGGGTTTTTCCATCGGCCGAAAGGTCGAGGTTGTGCGGCCCTTTGACGCCCGGGACCGGGATTTCCCCGGTTTTGGTCAGCGTCCGCATGTCCACCACGGCCACATCGGACGCGCCCTGAAGAGTCACGTAGGCAAGTGTGCCGTCATCACTGAACCGCGCGTTGTGGGGTACTTTTCCCACCGCAATGGTCGCGATTTTCTTTTGTGCCTGCATATCGATGACACTGACGGTGCCGTCGCCCGCGCCGACCGCCAGCCCGCGGCTGCCATCCGGACTGATGGTCACGCCCTGGGGTACCGGCCCGACATCGAACGTGGCCAGCTTTTTGCCGGTGTCGGTATCCACAAGATAGGCCTCCGGCAAATCCTTGCTGCTGACCAGCATGCGTTCACCACGTGGGTCGACCGCGACATAATGGGCGCCGGACAGCCCGCGCCAGACCTTGTCCGACGGCATGCTTTCGACGGCATCACTCGATTGCAGTGTGGTGTAGAGCGGCGCCGGGAATTGCCTGTCGCCATCGCCGGCATGAACAGCCGTTGCGGCGAGGGAAGAAACCAGTGCAACAAGAACGAGGGTTTTCCCGGAACGGGAAAGCCGTGCGGAAAACGGACGGCGTGAACGGATCATGCGGATTCCTCGGGGTCGGTTGGGGAGGACGCGGCGACCTGAAACACGGCCACCGGGCACGGACGGAGAGGCCATGCACACGGGAAAGACGTCCGGGATCGACATTTATTCCGCTCGCCCGATACACCCCGCGAAGGACGTGCCGTGCCATTCGGGGAATAATCGGCGTGCGGCGGCGTCTACCTGACAACCACTCGCATGAGAAGTCCCATGCACGACCCCGAGGTCGACCAACAACTGCGTGAACTGCTTCCACGATTGCGGCGCTTCGCGCAATGGCTGACACGCGATCCTTCCAGCGCGGATGACCTGGTCCAGGCTACGCTGGAACGCGCGCTCTCGCGCTGGAGCAGCCGTCGCGATCCTGCGGCGTTGCGACCGTGGCTGTTTGCCATCGCCCATCGTCAATTTCTGGATGGCAAACGCCGCTCGCGGCGCTACGCCGCCATGCTGGAACTGTTCGGGCGCCACACGCCGGACCAGCAACCGTCGCTGGAGCGCGAGGTCATTGCGCAGTCGACCGTCCAGGCACTGGACCGGTTGCCCGACGCCCAACGAAACCTGCTGCTGTGGGTTTCCGTGGAAGGATTGACCTACCGGGAGGTCGCGGAACTTCTCCACGTCCCCGTCGGAACCGTCATGTCACGGCTGTCCCGCGCCCGCGCCGCCCTGCACCGACTCACCGATGCCGACGACACCGCCACACCACCCCTCATGCGGCTACTCAAATGAACACATCACCCCCCTCCGATTGGCAACCCGATCAAGCCACCATCCACGCGTATGTGGACGGTCGGCTGGACCCTGACACCCACGCACGCATGCACGCATGGCTGGACGCGCACCCGGCCCAGGCCGCGGAGATCCGGGGCTGGCAGCACGATGCGCAACAACTACGCGCCACCTGGGGCGATCCACCACGCCCCGCCACATACGGATCGCTCGATCCCGCCCATATACGCTCCCGGCGCCGGCGACGCCGACATGTCCGCATGGCGCAGGCCGCCGCACTGCTGCTGGCGCTTGGCGTCGGTGGATTCGGCGGCTGGCAAGCCCGTCATCTGGCCGCGACCGGCGCCGGCGCGCCCATGGCCGACGCCGTGCAGGCGTACCGCATGTTCGCCGGAGCAAGCCACGCCAATCTGGACATCAGGCAGCGGCACCCCGGTGAACTCCAGACGTGGCTGGATCGGCATTTCCAGCGCGCCACACCGCTGCCGAATCTGGAAACCGCGGGCTTCCGTCCGGTCGGCGGCCGACTGATGGCCACGGACAGCGGCGCAGCGGCCATGGTGGTGTATCGAAACCACGCGGGCGATGCCATCAGTTTCTATATCCGTCCGCCTTCCGCACACACCGGACCCATCCCTCGCGGACAGCGGCGCGACGGACAACTGGCCACCGCCTACTGGTCGGGCAACGGTTACAACTACGCGCTCGTCGGCCAGGCGGATGACGCCGGCATGTTCACACCCGGTGTCGGAAACCGATCTGCGGATGCCGCCACGCGGCACTCGCGGGGATAGGCCGGACGCATCAACAGCCAATGATCAGCATGGCATCGACGCGCCATTTCGGAGACGATGGAGCACCGTTTTCCACCCCGGAAAGTGCCATGATCGTCGTCCACCACCTCAACAATTCACGTTCGCAGCGCATCCTGTGGCTGCTGGAAGAGCTGGGACTCGACTACGAAGTGGTGCGCTATCAACGCGACCCTCGCACACTGCTGGCCCCGGCAGCCCTGCGCAAGATCCATCCCCTGGGCAAGGCGCCGGTCGTCACCGACGGCGATCTGGTGCTGGCCGAATCCGGCGCCATTGCCGACTATCTGGCCGACACGTACGGCGACGGAATATTGCTGCCCCCGCGCGGCACGCCGGCACGCCTGCGATGCCGTTACTGGCTGCATTATGCGGAAGGCTCGGCAATGCCACCCCTGCTGCTGAAACTGGTGTTCCAACGCATGGCCACCGCGCCCATGCCGTTCTTCGTGCGTCCCTTTGCGCGCCTGCTTGCCAAGCGCACCAACCAGTCATTCATCCAGCCGCAGCTGAAGTTGCACCTGGCCTACCTGGAAAGCCAGCTCGACGGCCCGGATGCGTGGTTTGCCGGCGACGCGTTCAGCGTGGCGGACATCCAGCTCAGTTTTCCGATCGAGGCGCTGGCGGCCCGCGGCGGGCTGGATGCCGACTACCCGCATCTGCAAGCGTGGCTGAAACGCATCCACGCCCGGCCCGCCTACCAGCGTGCGTTGCAACGCGGCGGGCCTTACGAGCTCGGCTGAATCGAACAGGCCGCGACGGCCGGCCCAACGACAAAAATTGTCGGGGCGTGGCTCAACGACGCGGACAACGCAACACCCGCTCCGCACGCGTACCCGGCCCTGCGCGCTGCAGGGATACCGCGAGCCCGCCACTGCCCTGCAGGACCACGGGTGCGGTCACCTTCTCGAGGTCGACGCCGGCAAGACACGCCAGATCGCCGCCATCGGCATAGATCAGCCCGTGGCCGTAAGCGAACAACGGGTGGGATGGCGTCCGGCTCACGTTGAAAGCGGTCCGGGAGGGCGTTCGCGGCCACGAATCGCGTCAATCGACCCGGGCCGGCACCCCGCCGCCGCGCAGGCGCTCCAGGGTGCCGATGGAATGGCCTTGCGACGGCAGGTATTCCAGCCAGCGGCTGAGGAAAGTGTTCATCTGCAACCGGTGCTGCATCACGGTGCTGGCATGCGGAAACGGCCCCAGCACATGCCACAGATGGCGCCCGGGGTGGCAATGCATGGCCTCGGCCACATGCGCGTCGGTATACATGCGCAATTGCGCCGACGGCGACGGATGGCCGGTCTCGGCATCGGTGAAGCCGTAGCTCAGACTCAGCTCGACGGTGTAGCGGTGGCGCTCCTGGATCACCAGATGCACATCCAGTCCGTCGTCCAGATCCGACACGTAATGTCCGCGCGCCAGCCGCTGCGGCGCGAACAGGCGCGCCAGGCGGTGGTAGTTTTCGGTGTACAGCCCCATCAGAAATTCGAAGCGGTCGGGCAATACACTGGCGGCGGAATCGAGTACGGCACTCATGGGCGTCAAAACATGTTCTTGTCGATCTTCAGGTGATCCAGGATCTTGCTGGCGATTTCCTCGATGGAGGTGTGCGTGGTGCTGATGCAGGGAATGTTTTCCATGCGGTACAGCCGGTCGGCGCGGGCCAGCTCCCAGCGCCCCTGCTCCAGCGAGGCATAGCGGCTGCCGGGGCGGCGTTCGGAACGGATCTGCGACAACCGGTCGGCGTCGATGGTCAGGCCGTACAGGCGGTCGCGGTACGGCTTGAGGCGCGCCGGCAGTTCCAGGTTTTCCAGGTCGTCTTCGGTCAAAGGGTAGTTGGCGGCGCGCACGCCATATTGCAAGGCCATGTACAGGCAGGTCGGCGTCTTGCCCGAGCGCGACACGCCGATCAGCACCACGTCGGCGTCCTCGTAGTCGACGTTGACGCCGTCGTCATGCGCCAACGTGTAGTTGGTGGCGTTGATGCGGCCCTCGTACTTGGCGTAGTTGACCAGCCCGTGCGAACGGTTGACCGCGCCGGAACGCTTGATGCCGAGTTCGTCCTCCAGCGTTCCCACGAACGGCGCGAACACATCCAGCATCAACGCGCCGCTCTCGGCCATGATGTTGCACAGCGCGCGATCGGCCAGCGTGTTGATGACGATCGGCTTGTGCCCGCTCTTGGCATACTCGGTCTTGATGCGCAGCGCTGCCGCCGCCGCCTTGTCGACATCATCCACGAACGGCAGCCGATGCGTGTCGAAATGCACGTCGTCGAACTGCGTGAGAATGCTGTGGCCGATGGTCTCGGCGGTGATGCCGGTGGAATCGGAAACGAAAAAAACGGTCTTGCGCATGCCGGGGGCTCCGTGAAGACGCATCGAGTCTAGCAGCCGGCCCACGGCGAAGGCGGCATATGAAAACCTCTCCCATGGCTGAAGGGCGGCGCCGTTCCGCCTTGTATGGCCGGCACCGAGCGGCGACAATACCACTTCTTTGACTGCGGCCCGCCGCCTAATCATCTGATGGAGACCACCTTGAGCGACCTGGTGCTTTGGCTTGAT
>CAZMKO010000082.1:0-10702 GCA_964566965.1 uncultured Rhodanobacteraceae bacterium | reverse complement strand
GCGGGTATATCGCCATGCGCATTCTTGCCGAGGCTCTCACCTTCGACGACGTCTACCTCGTCCCCGCCTATTCCCGCGTGCTGCCGCACCAGGTCGACACGGCAACACGGCTGACGCGCGATCTGCGCCTCAATATTCCCATCGTTTCCGCGGCCATGGACACCGTCACCGAGGCGCGGCTGGCCATCACCATGGCGCAGTGCGGCGGCATCGGCATCATCCACAAGAACATGAGCATCGAGCAGCAGGCCGCCGAGGTGCGTCTGGTGAAGAAGTTCGAGGCCGGCGTCATCCGCAACCCGGTCACCGTGGGGCCGGATGTCTCCATCCGCGAGGTGCTGAAGATCACCCGCGCCAACAACATTTCCGGCGTGCCGGTGGTGGATGGCGAGCAGGTGGTGGGCATCGTCACCAGCCGCGACATGCGTTTCGAGCAGAAGACCGACGATCCGGTGCGCAACATCATGACCCGCCGCGACCGCCTGGTGACGGTGGGCGAGGGCACCGACCAGCGCGAGGTGCTGGATCTGTTGCACCGTCATCGCATCGAGAAGGTGCTGGTGGTCAACGACGCCTTCCAACTGCGCGGCATGATCACGGTCAAGGACATCCAGAAGGCCACCGACAATCCGCACGCGGCGAAGGACACGCACGAGCACCTGCTCGCCGGTGCGGCAGTGGGCGTGGCCGGCGACACCGAGGCGCGCATCGAGGCATTGGTCGAGGCCGGCGTCGACGTGCTGGTGGTGGATACCGCGCACGGCCACTCGCAGGGCGTCATGGAGCGTGTTGCCTGGGTCAAGAAGCATTATCCGGCATTGCAGGTGATCGCCGGCAACATCGTCACCGGCGACGCGGCGTTGGCGCTGCGCGACGCGGGTGCCGACGCGGTCAAGGTCGGGGTGGGCCCCGGCTCGATCTGTACCACGCGCGTGGTGGCCGGTGTCGGCGTGCCGCAGATCACCGCCATCGACATGGTTGCCACCGCGCTCAAGGACGACATTCCCCTGATCGCCGACGGCGGCATTCGCTACTCGGGCGACATGGCCAAAGCCATTGCAGCGGGGGCCTCGGTGGTGATGCTGGGCTCGATGCTGGCCGGTACCGAAGAGTCGCCGGGCGAAGTGGAACTGTTCCAGGGCCGTTCGTTCAAGAGCTACCGCGGCATGGGCTCGCTGGCGGCGATGCAGAAGGGCTCCAAGGATCGCTACTTCCAGGACAACACCGACACCGACAAGCTGGTTCCCGAGGGCATCGAAGGCCGGGTGCCGTATCGCGGTCCGGTGCGCAACATCGTGCATCAGATGATGGGCGGCCTGCGCGCCTCCATGGGCTACTGCGGCGCGGCCGATGTCGACGCCATGCGCCACGAGGCGCAGTTCGTACGGGTGACCGGTGCGGGCTTGCGCGAAGCCCATCCGCATGACATCCAGATCACCAAGGAAGCGCCGAACTACCGGCTGGATTCGTGAGTCAAGCCGGGACTCGGGACTCGGGACCCGGGACTCGGCAGATCGTCAAGCCTGCGATGAGCGATTCGTTTCCACGCTGATCGCGGCAGGTTTTCTTGCCCCCCTGTGGTGACCGGGGCCCGAGTCCCGAGTCCCGAACCCCGAATCCCGAGTCCCGCATGCAACAAGACATCCACAGCGACAAGATCCTCATCCTCGATTTCGGCGCCCAGTACACGCAGCTGATCGCGCGTCGCATTCGCGAGCTGGGGGTGTATTGCGAAGTCTGGGCCTGGGATCATGATCCGGCGCAGATCGCCGCGTTCGGTGCCAACGGTATCGTCCTCTCCGGTGGGCCCGAATCGACCACACGCGCCGATGCGCCGAAGGCCCCGCAGGCCGTGTTCGACGCCGGCTTGCCCATCCTCGGCATCTGCTACGGCATGCAGACCATGGCCGCCCAGCTGGGGGGCCGCACCGCCTCGGCGGACGCGCATGAATACGGTCACGCCGAGGTCGATGTGGTGGCCGACTGTGCCTTGTTCGAGGGCATGAACGACCATGCCACAACCATGCCGCGCCTGGATGTCTGGATGAGCCACGGCGACCATGTCGAGGAAGTGCCGCCATCGTTCGTGGTGGCCGCACGCACCGAACGCGTGCCGGTCGCGGCGATGGCACATCGCAGCAAGCCGTGGTTCGGCGTGCAATTCCACCCGGAGGTCACGCACACCGTCCAGGGCAGGGCGATCCTGGAACGCTTCGTACACGACATCTGCGGCTGCGCGAACCTGTGGACCAGTGCCAACATCATCGAGGACCAGATCACCCGCGTGCGCGACCGCGTCGGCGACGACCATGTCCTGCTGGGGCTCTCCGGCGGCGTCGATTCGTCGGTGGTCGCGGCGTTGCTGCACAAGGCCGTCGGCGATCGCCTGGTGTGCGTGTTCGTGGACACCGGTCTGCTGCGCTTCCAGGAGGGCGACCAGGTCATGGCCACCATGGCCGAGCACATGGGCGTACGCGTGATCCGTGTCGACGCGGCCGATCGCTACTTCGCGGCGTTGGCCGGCGTCACCGATCCCGAGGCCAAGCGCAAGATCATCGGCAACCTGTTCGTCGAAATTTTCGACGAGGAGGCGGCCAAGCTGACCGGCGAGGGCGGCAACGTGCAGTGGCTGGCCCAGGGCACCATCTATCCGGACGTCATCGAATCGGCGGGCAGCTCGACCGGCAAGGCCCACGTCATCAAAAGCCACCACAACGTCGGCGGCCTGCCTGAACACATGAAGCTGAAACTGGTCGAGCCCTTGCGCGACCTGTTCAAGGATGAAGTACGCCGCATCGGTGTCGAGCTCGGCCTGCCGCGCGAGATGGTCTATCGCCATCCGTTCCCGGGCCCCGGTCTCGGCGTACGTATCCTGGGCGAGGTCAAGGCCGAATATGCCGACATCCTGGCCCGTGCCGACGCCATCTTCATCGAGGAACTGCGCAAAGCCGATCTCTACGACACCGTCAGCCAGGCCTTCGCCGTGTTCGTGCCGGTAAAATCGGTCGGCGTGGTCGGCGACGCGCGGGCCTACGAATGGGTCATCGCGCTGCGCGCCGTGGAAACCATCGACTTCATGACCGCCCGCTGGGCGCACCTTCCGTACGATTTTCTTGACAAAATATCAAATCGTATAATCAATGAAATACGTCATGTTTCTCGCGTTGTTTATGACATCAGCGGCAAGCCTCCCGCCACTATCGAGTGGGAGTAGCGGGCACATGCTTGCCGTAGCAACCTGTCCTACAGGCGGTGGCATGATGAGGCGCATAACCGGGCAATCGCCTGCAGGACAGGCTCCTGCCGACATCGGTTCGCCGGTGATTGCATGTATAACAAATATCTGGCAAGTATTTGATTTTACAAAGTTGTATGCCTGAAACGCCGGGTGCCACCGATGTCGACCAGGGCGATGCCGCTTTCATGCACCAGGCGCTGGACCTGGCCGTGCATGCGCGCGATGCCGAAGGCGAGGTGCCGGTGGGGGCGGTGCTGGTGCATGATGGCGAGATCATCGGCAGGGGCTGGAACCGCAACATCACGCTGCACGACCCCACCGCGCACGCCGAAATCGTGGCATTGCGCGACGCCTGTGCACGGCTCGGTAACCATCGGCTGGCACCGGGATGCACGTTGTACGTGACGCTGGAGCCGTGCACGATGTGCGCCATGGCATTGATCCATGCCCGCGTGGCACGGGTCGTCTATGCTGCCACGGACCCCAAGACCGGTGCCGCCGGCAGCGTCTTCGACACCCTGGTGTCGACACGCCACAATCATGTGATCGATGTTCAGGGGGGCTTGCTGGCCGAGCCGTCGGCACAACTGCTGCGGGCGTTTTTCCGCGAACGCCGCGGCCAGCGCAAGGCCGGGTCGTGAATCCGCTGGATGCACCGGCGTGGGCCAGTCTGTCGAGTACGCATCGGCATCTGGCCGTGGGGGAGGGCAAAGCATTGCGTTACGCCCCCGATATCAATCGTTTCGCAGCCACCGCGGACGACAGCCCGGACGCCATGGCCGCACTGGCGGGCTTGGTCGGGCCGGGAGACAGCGTCTACCTTCTGCAGGCGCGTCCCATCGTGGTGCCCGACGGTCTGCGTGTCGCCATGGAGCGGCCCTGCGTGCAACTGGTGGCGACTGACGGCCTGATTCATATCGATCAACGTCCGGACATCGACATCACGGTCCTGGGTGACGACGACGCGGCGCACATGCTGGCGTTGGCCACGCACACACGGCCCGGTCCGTTCCTGCGCCACACCCATCGCATGGGGCGCTTTGTCGGCATACGCGTTGCCGGCGCGCTGGTCGCCATGGCCGGTGAACGTTTCCGGTTCCCGGGCTACACCGAAGTCAGCGGCGTATGTACCCATCCGGACCACCGCGGCCGCGGGTTTGCCGCCACATTGTCGCGACACGTGGCCGCCCGCATCCTGGCCCGCGGAGACATTCCGTTCCTGCAGTCATGGAGCAGCAACACCCACGCCATCGGGCTGTACCAGAAGCTGGGGTTTCGCATTCGCCGTGAAATCCACGTGGCTGCGCTCGAACGCATCTGACGACAAATATGCACGGATCTTTGCGGTGTCTTGAGTATGATTTTACATAATATACATTATGCGAACTACAAGATAGTCCAGACGATGCCAGAGTGAGCGCAACCTGTCCGATACGTCTAACGAAGCGGCACCACATGCTGCTCCGCCATGTAACGTCCCGGTGGCGCGCCAAGCACCTTGCGAAACATGGTGCTGAAACTGCTGACGCTTTCGTAACCGAGATCCATGGCGACTTGCTGGATGGACACACCTTTCGCCAGTTTCTGCAGCGCCAACATGATGTGCAGCTGTCGGCGCCATCGACCGAAGCTCATCCCGGTTTCCCGCATCAGCAATCGAGACATCGTGCGTTCGCTCAACCCCACGCGCCGGGCCCAGGTCGTGATCGTTCCATGTCTGGACGGGTTGGCCAGCATCGTATCGAGCACCTTGCGCAACCGACGGTCGGCCGGTACCGGCAAATGCAGGTCTCCGACCCGGGCTGTGGCGATTTCGTCCAGGAGAAGCGTCACCAGGTGTGATTCCACGCCATCGTCCGGATAATGATCCGGAAGGCCGGCGGAACGGATCAGAAGCTCGCGCAACAACGGCGTGACGGATAACGTGCAGCAGGTTGTTGGGAGGCATGTCGTGCATGCCGGATCGATGAAGGCGTTGTACCCCTCCACTGCCCCGGAGAACTCGACCGCATGCAAGGTGTCTCCGGGGACCCAAAGTGCATTGTGGGGCGGAACCGTCCAGAAGCAGTCTTCGGCCTCGCATTTCAGGATGCCCTGCAGACACAGAATGAATTGCCCCTTCCTGTGCCGATGGAAATCCAGTTCGAAACGCACGGTGGTTTCCATCGCCATCCCGACGGTGAACACCCTGCACGGCATGTTGTCCGGATCGCGCCATTCCGTTGGCGAGGTCGGAAATTGGTTCAGGAAAGGCATGATGGTTTGCGCCCGCGTTTGGCACGATCCAATTGGCGTGAATGGGCAATATCATGACTCAATTGTCCAATAATGCCAATCCGCCATGGTTACTTGTCAGCGGCCCATGTCGCGATCTTCCCCCTCCCGGTTGAGCACCTTGCGAGCGCATGCCGGGGCCATTGGTGGCGTCATCGGGGCGTGATAGGATGCGCGAATGATAACGAAACGCATTCTTATGTACGCCCTGCTGGGCTGGCTTCTGGTGCCCGCGTTGGCGTGGTCGGCGAACCTGACGCCGGAGGCAACCGCAAATGTGCAGCAGGCCTGGAAGCTGCTCGACTATGTTGCCACCGATTATGCCGGAGCGGTGGCTGACGGCAAGGTCGTCGATCCGTCCGAGTATGCCGAGCAGCAGGAATTCAGCGCGACCGTGGTCAAGCTGATGAAGCAACTGCCGGATTCGTCACAACTGGCGGACCTGCAGAAGCAGGCGGATGGCCTGGTCGATGCCGTGAACGCCAAAGTGACACCGGATGAGGTCGACCAGCGGGCCCATGCCCTGGCCGAGGGTTTGCTGGAGGCCTACCCTGTCCCGTCCGCGCCCGAGCAGACGCCGGATCTGGCGCTGGGCCATTCGTTGTATCAACAGCAATGCGCCGCCTGCCATGGCGATGCGGGTGACGGTCGCGGACCGGCCGGTGCGGCCCTGGACCCGCCGCCGATCGATTTCACCGATGTCGAGCGTGCCGATCTGCGTAGTCCGTTGTCGTTGTACCAGGCCATTTCGCAGGGCATCCAGGACACGGCCATGAACGGTTACGCCGACACACTGTCGGACAAGGAGCGCTGGGCCCTGGCCTATTACGTCGGCACCATTGCCTACGCGAAACAGGCGGCCGACGGCGAAAAGGCGTGGCACGGCAATGCCGAAATTCGCGCCCATGTCAGCAGTCTGGGCGAGTTGTCCCAGGCGCGCGTGGCACAGCTGTCCCCGGCGTTTGGTGTCGATACCGCGCGCTCGCTCATCGGGTGGCTGCGTGCCCATCCGCAGGCCGTCGAAGAAGCGCCTCATGGCATGGCTCTGGCGCGTGCCAAACTGGCCGCCAGCCTGGCGGCCTACCGCGACGGGCGCAACGGCGAGGCCGTGCAGTTGGCGTTGTCGTCTTATCTGGATGGCGTGGAGCCGGAAGAGCCGCGTCTGGATACCCGCGACCATGCCCTGCGCAGCGAAATCGAGACCGCGATGGGTGCCTATCGCACGGCGTTGACGCGCAAGCAGCCGATCCAGGATGTCCAGGCCCGTGCCGATGCCGCCGACCGGCTGCTGGTCAAGGCCAAGGATATTCTGGACAGCTCCGTCAGCAGCCCGGTCACCGCCTTTGTCGGTGCCTTCACCATCCTGGTGCGCGAGGGCCTTGAGGCATTGCTGGTGGTGGTCGCCCTGCTCGCTTTCCTGTACAAGGCCGAGCGTGCCGAGTCGGCCCGCTACGTGCACTGGGGCTGGATTCTGGCTCTGGTGGCCGGCGGCATCACCTGGGTGCTGGCGACCTATGCCATCACCATCAGCGGCGCCAGCCGCGAGCTCACGGAAGGTCTGTCGTCGTTGTTTGCGGCAGCGGTGTTGCTCAGTGTCGGCCTGTGGATGCATCAGAAGAGCATTGGCGGACGTTGGCAGCATTACCTGAAGGCAAAGATGAATTCGGCGTTGCAGCGCCGCTCGGCGTGGTTCCTGTTTGGCCTGGCCTTCATTTCGGTATACCGCGAGGTGTTCGAAACCATCCTGTTCTATGCCGCGCTGTGGAGTGACGGCGAGCACATGTGGATGCTGGCCGGCATGCTGGCCGCGGTGGTCGTGCTGGTGGCCATTGCCTGGGTGTTGATGCGCACCAGCCGCCGTCTCCCGTTGGGACGGTTCTTCTCGGCCAGTTCGGCGCTGATCGCCCTGCTGGCATTCGTGCTCGCCGGCAAGGGCGTGGCGGCCTTGCAGGAGGCCGGATGGATCGGGGTATCCATCGCCCCGGTGCCGCGGGTGGAATGGCTGGGCATCTATCCCACCTGGCAGTCGTTGGGCATGCAGTTGCTGGTGCTGGTGTTGCTGGCGGCGGGTTTTGCGATCAACGTGGCCCGCAGCCGTCGCCTCGACACATCCGCGTAAGACGTTGACGGCAGGCCGGGGGCGTCCCGGGGAAGCGCCCTGGCCTGCCGTGTAGCGCGACAAGCCGACATGCGTGCCAAGTCGCCGGTGTCCCACGTCACACGGCGCCGGACGCGTATCGGCGCCGACCTCTGAAATTAATTCATTGACGAGATGCACTCGTCGGCATCGGCCGCTCCCACAGCGCCGAGCGGACAAAGAAAGACGCCCCGCAGAGCTGGCGCCACGAGACCGAAACGGAGGGGAGAAGATCGGTGTCGTGTTTGCTGCGCCGTCTGCGGGGCGTGTGGTTCGCCGCCCAGGGGGAGGGGGATGGCGACGAACGAGACATACTTTAGGTCCGCGACCAGGTAAACTCCAATATATTTTTCAACCTTCAGTTATTTGAACTTCGACTATGTTTGATCTGCGTCAACTACGCTATTTCGTGGCCGTGGCAGAATCGCTCAGCTTCACCCGGGCCGCCGAAAAGCTGCATATCTCGCAGCCGCCCCTGTCGCAGCAGATACGCGCGTTGGAAGAGGATCTGGGAGCGCGGTTGTTCAACCGCAACAAGCGGCGTGTGGCCCTGACCGAGCCCGGCCGCCTGTTGTTGGAGGAGGCCCGGGCCATCCTGGCACGGGCCGAGACCGCGCGCATGGTCGTGGCACAGGCGGCCGACGGCTGCAAGGGACGCCTGCGCCTGGCTTACCCGGCTTCGCTGTCGTTTCATGGCGCCCTGCCCCAGACCTTGTTGCGTTTTTCGGACATCGCGCCCGACGTGCGCCTGGAGCTGCACGAAATGTACACCGAGACCCAGTACGACGCGTTGATTTCCGGTGACATCGACGTCGGTCTGGTGCGCGCCATGCCCAAGGAGCAGAGCGTGGCATTGAAGGTGCAGGTGGATCCCATCGACAACGAACGGCTGATGCTGGCCATGCCGACGACGCACCCACTGGCCTCACGCAAGCGTCTGCATCTGCACGAGGTGGCCAACGAGCCGTTTGTCACCCAGCCACGTGCCTACAGCACCACGCTGTATGACACGTTGATGCAAATGGCCGCCATGGATGGTTTTCATCCGGTCATCCGACAGGAGGCGCAGCAGTTGACGGGCTTGTTGGCACTGGTTTCGGCGGGCGTGGGCCTGGCGTTGGTGCCGACCTCGTTGCAAGTGATCCAGCTGCCCGGTGTCCGCCTGGTCGAGCTGGCCGACCGGCAGGCCAACCTCCTGCTAGCCGCGGCCTGGCGCAAGCAGGACGCCTCGCCGGTGCTGGAACGGTTCCTGGAAGCGGTCGGTACACGCGATACTTCCGGCTGAACGCATCTGCCGTTGCGTCAGCAGATGTCGGCGCCGTGCCCGGCGGCCTGCGGCAGACGCTCGGCCAGAAAATCCACCAGAGCCCGCACCCCCGGCAGCAGCCCGCGCCGACTGGGGTAAACAAAGTGCATCGTACCCTCGGGACCGCGCCACGCCGGCAGCACGCGTTCCAATCGGCCTTCCGCGATGGGTACGGCACAAATCGATTCGGGCAGCAAGGCGACGCCCGCCCCCTGCCAGGCCGCCTCCATCAGCACCGCGAACTCACCGCTGATCAGGCGTGGATGGATGTCCACTTCCACGGCGGTGTTGTCGGCGTGGACCAGATTCCAGCGTTGCGGTCCGTCCCCCTCATCCATCGACAGCACTGGCAGTGTCGCGAGGTCCCGGGGGGTTTTGGGGCGTGCATGGGTTTTCCAGAGCGAGGGATTGGCCACCAGGATCACGTTGGACACGCCGAACTCGCGCAGGATCAACGTGGCGTCCGTGTCCAGCTTGAAGCGCACCCGGATGGCCACGTCATACCCCTCGCCGATGAGGTCCACGCGACGGTTGGTAGCCAGTACGCGTACCTGCACCTGTGGATGCGCCTGCAGGAATTCGGGCAGGATTGGCCCCAGCAGCGAGCGCGCCAGCGACACCGGGCAACTGATGCGCACCACACCCCGCGGTTCGGCGCGTATCGCGTCCACTGCATCCTGCGCCGCCTGGGCCTCCTCCAGCACCGCACGACAGTGTTCGTAAAAGCGTTCTCCCGTTTCCGTGACCACGAACTTGCGCGTGGTCCGTTGCAGCAGTCGCACGCCGAGGCGTTCTTCCAGTTGCGAGACGCGCTTGCTCAGACGCGACTTGGGCAATCCGAGTGCCCTGCCCGCCGCCGAGAATCCGCCGTGCTCGACCACGGCGGCGAAAAAGTACAGGTCGTTGAGGTCCTGCAGCGCGCCGGTCATGGGAGGCATGATTGTTTCTTGTAGTGAACGATGCTACCGATTCTGCCCGTTCGAGCGGCCGTTGTCCAACGTGCCGACCGCTGTCATCGGGGGCCCGCTCGTGGCAAGCTTGATGCACTTTTCTTTCCATGAGACCCGTCGATGACCCTGCACATCTCCATGATTCCGCTGATCTCCCTGATTGCCGGCGTGCTGATCCTGATCCGCCCGAAGCTGCTCAACTTCATCGTGGCGATCTACCTGATCGCGGTCGGTGTGATCGGGTTGCTGGGCCTGCATATCTGATGCATGTTTGAACATGGCGAACGTCCTTGCTGTTTGGCGGGACGTTCGGCGGCCTCACCCGAACGGAATATGACAATGAACGACCATTTCAAGGCCTCCGTGCATGGCACCGGCATCGAAAAGAATGGTTTCGCGCAGCAACTGCGGGTACGCGACCACGTATTCACCTCGGATGTCGGCCCCGCCACGGGCGGTACTGATTCGGCGCCCGACCCGCACGACTACTTTGACGCCGCCCTCGCCGCCTGCAAGGCGCAAACCGCCATCTGGTACGCGCGCCGGCACGACATCCCGCTGGAGAACGTGGACACCACTGTCGAGCGCGACAGCAGCGACGAACGCAAGGGGACCTACCGGCTTCGTGTCCGGGTGGCGTTTCGCGGGCCGCTCAGCGAGGAACAACGTGTCGCGCTGGACAAGGCCGTCGCGGCATGCCCCATCCACAAGCTCATGACCCGCGTGGACATCGAGATCGAGACGGCGGCGCGGGAATCATGAGTGGCCCCGTCCACACCACCCGCATCGCCAGATAC
>CAZMKO010000081.1:0-10871 GCA_964566965.1 uncultured Rhodanobacteraceae bacterium | reverse complement strand
GCTCGACGAACTGCTCGGCCGTGCAGTCCCGGATGCCGTTGCGGCGGCCGTCGCGGGGAAACAGTCGGTGGCGGGCGAAGTCGGTCATGGCGATGGTCGTTCGCATGGATTTGCCTGGGTTGCTGGAGCCTGCCGGGTGGAGGCGGGGCGAAGGGAATGCATGTGCTCTGTCTGCGGATCATGCCGGTCGATATTGACAACCGTGGTCAACAGACGGCAGCACTACGATTCCGTAGAGGATACGGCAGACATCCCGGTGCATGTGCAAGGCTCCCCAGCGTCCCGGCAACGTCATGGGTCGTCGATGTGTTGAAGTCGGTGACCCTGACCCGTACCGCTTCTCAACGCCGAGCCCCGCTCCAGATCGGTGCCGTCCAGCGGACCACGGCCTCCAGTCCGCCGGCGGGATGGTTGCGCAGTTGCAGCGTGGCATGGTCTTTTTCGGCCAGTGCACGGGCGATGGTCAGGCCGAGACCGGCACCGCCGGTTTCGCGCGAGCGCGAGGTTTCCAGGCGCAGGAACGGGGTGAATACCGCGTCGAGTTCCTCTGCAGTCATGCCCGGACCGTCGTCGTGGATGCGTACTTCCACCTGCTCGTTGCGGGCTTCTGCACGGATACGGGCGGCGTGGCCGTATTTGACCGCGTTGTCGACCAGGTTGGAGAACAATCGGTGCATGGCAAGTGGCCGCAGCATCAACACCGCGCCGCAGCCCTGCCCGAACGTGACCGCGTGGCCGGCGTCGGCCGCATCCTCGGCCACACTTTGCAGCACCGAATCCAGGTCCAGCGCGACACGCTGCTCGGCGCTTTCGGCACTGCGCGCCAGTTCCAAACCTTCACGGATCAGGGCCTGCATGGCCGCCAGATCGGCAATCAGGCGCGCGCGCAGCATTTTGTCGTCCACGTTCTCCAGGCGCAGGCGCAGCCGCGTGACCGGTGTTTGCAGGTCGTGGGTGATGGCCGCCAGCATCTGTGTGCGTTCACCCAGATGCCGTTGCAGGCGTTGCTGCATGGCGTTGAAGGCCTCGGCCGCGTGTCGCACTTCCAGCGATCCGGCCACGACCAGCGGGTCGTGCTGCAGATCCTGCCCTAGTTCGGTCGCGGCGGCGGCCAGCCGTTGCAGCGGGCTACTGGCCATGCGTGCCACGACATAGGCCAGTACGGCCATGGCCAATGCCAACAACGACAACACCAATGGGTCGAATGCGGAAATCGTGCTACGTGCTATCGCCGGGTATTTCAATGACAACGCCAGTGGGGTGCCGTCGCTTAGATGCAACTGCACCAGTTGGCAACGTGGCGGAATGAGGCCGGGGTCGCGTTCGTGGGCCACTTCGTGCTTGTCAGGGCGGTGCACGGGCGTCACTTTCGGCCTCGGCGGCAGGCAGGCATCGAAGCGGGTGGTGTGTACCTGCGCCGTGGCTACCGGCCCCTCGCGAGTGGCCAGCAACGCCATCAGTGCCTCGTCCTTTTCGCCCGCGTGAAATGGACCATGCACCGGATGCAGCCCCGGCCCACCCACGGCCAGCATGCGTGAGCGCAGCGACGGGTTGTCGTCGAGCAGGTCGACAAAAATCTGCAGGCGGTCGGCGGTACGCACCCGGTTCTGCTGTTGGAACTCCTGTGCGCGGCGGTTCTCCGCCAGCAAGGTGGCACCGGTTGCCGCCGCCATCATGCCCAGAAGAAGGATGACGAACAGCCGCCCCGCCATGGATGACAGGAACCGGCGCAGCCGTTTCATTCCAACTCCACGGCGCTGGCGAGCACGTAGCCTTCGTTGCGTACCGTCTTGACCAGTCCGGCACTGTTACCGGCATCACCCAGCTTCTGGCGCAGACGGCTGACCTGCAGGTCGATGGCGCGGTCCTGCGCCTCGTAGTGGCGGCCACTGCTCAAGGCCACCAGCTGCTCGCGCGAAAGCACCTTGTTGGCGTGTGCCACGAACACCCGCAGCAAGCGGAACTCGGCCCCGGACAGCATCACCACGCGCCCCGCCGGGTCAACTAGATGGCGTCGCTCCAGGTCGAACACCCAGCCGGCAAACATGGCCCGACGCATGGCCAGTGGCTCCATGTTGGCCGGCAGTGCCTCGGTCCGGCGCAGCACGTTGCGGATGCGCGCCAACAGCTCGCGCGGCTCGAACGGCTTGGCGAGATAGTCATCGGCGCCCATTTCCAGCCCGAGCACGCGGTCGATCGTCTCGCTGCGCGCGGTAAGCATGATGACCGGGGTGGACGTACGCGCACGCAGGTCGCGGCACAGGGTCAGGCCATCCTCGTGCGGCAGGTTGAGGTCGAGCACCACCAGGTCGATGTGTTCGCGCGCCAGCACCTGGCGCATTGCGGCACCATCGCCGGCCGTGCTGACCTGGTAACCGGCACGTCCCAGCTGCTCGGCCAGCAGCGAGCGAATGTCGATGTCGTCGTCGACCACCAGGAGGCGGTGCATGGTCTGGATGTCCGTCATGGCTGCATCATCCATCGTATCCGATTGTCCTGCGCGTGTTTTTTGTGTCGCAAGGTATCACCCGGGGCCATGGATACATGGCGATACAACATGCCGCTCGTCTGATACAAACCGACACAAATTGTGCGTTGAGCCGACCTTGGCCATTGTCCAGACTGAATGCAACGCCGCCATCGCGGCCAGCCATGAGCCCATGCCACCGTGAAGCTTTCCTTGCCCGGGACCCGTCGCACCCGCATCATCTTTTCCGTCGTCGCCGCCCTGCTGGTCGTCGGGGCCGCGGCGTGGAGCCTGCACTCGCCCGCCGTCCCCGCCCTGGCCACTTCGCCGGTGACTCGCAGCGACCTGGAGAAGACCGTCGATGCCACTGGCGTGATCGATGCCTACAAGCTGGTCAGCGTTGGTGCCCAGGCGTCGGGCCAGATCAAGTCACTCAAGGTGGAGCTGGGCGACGTGGTCAAAAAGGGCGACCTGATCGCCGAGATCGATTCGGTCACCCAGGAAAACAGCTTGAAAAATGCCCAGGCCGCGCTCGAGAACATTCGCGCGCAGCGTGCCGCACAAGTGGCCTCGTGGAAGGAGGCACAACGGACCTTTGACCGGCAGAAGAAGATGCTGGCGGCCGAAGCGACGTCGCGCGCCGATTACGAGGCGGCCGAGGCCAGCCTGGCCAGCATCCGGGCGCAGATTCGTGCCCTGGACGCCCAGATCAAGCAGAGTGAGACCGAGCTCAGCACCGCCAAAGCCAACCTCGGCTATACCAGCATCACCGCGCCCATCGACGGCACCGTCGTGGCGGTGGTCACCGAGGAGGGCCGCACCGTCAATGCCAACCAATCCGCGCCAACCATCGTCAAGCTGGCCCGGCTGGACAAGGTCACGGTCAATGCCGAGATTTCCGAAGCCGATGTGGTCAAGGTCAAGCCCGGCATGCCCGTGTATTTCACCATCCTCGGCGAGCCGGATCACAAATACCACGCCACGTTGCGTCAGGTGAATCCCGCGCCGGAGTCGATCAGCACCGACGACAGCAGCACCTCGGGCAGTTCGTCTTCGTCCACTTCCGATTCGGCGGTGTACTACAACGCGCTGTTCGACGTGCCGAATCCGGATGGCGCACTGCGCATCGACATGACCGCACAGGTATCGGTCGTGTTGGCCCGGGCCAAGAATGCGCTGATGATTCCTTCCACCGCACTCGGTGCCAAGGTGTCTGGGAAAAGTGCTCCGGGCACCGCAAGCAGCACACCAAAGGCACGGGACTCGTCCAACACCGCCGAAGCAGCCGGCAGCGATACCTACATCGTGCGCGTGGTCGGCAAGAACGGGAAGCCGGAACCACGCCGCATCAAGGTCGGCCTCAACAATGGCACCAACGTCCAGGTGCTTGAAGGTTTGTCCACAGGCGACAAGGTTGTGGTCGGCGAAGTCGCTGACGCCGGAAAGACGGACAGCGATTCACGCCGTTCCCGCGGTCCGATGATGAGGCCGCCGCGATGAACCCGCCGCTGCTGCAGCTGCGCGACCTGCGTCGCGAGTTCCCGGCCGGTGAGGAAACCATCGCCGTGCTGAAGGACATCAACCTCGACATCCATGCCGGTGAAATGGTGGCCATCGTCGGCCAGTCCGGCTCGGGCAAATCGACGTTGATGAACATTCTTGGCTGCCTGGATCACCCCACCGTTGGTTCGTACAAGGTTGGCGGACGCGAAACCGGGCGCATGCAACCCGATGAGCTCGCCGAATTGCGCCGCGAGCATTTCGGCTTCATCTTCCAGCGCTATCACCTGCTAGGCGACCTCGACGCACGCGGCAATGCGGAAGTGCCCGCCATCTACGCCGGCATCCGGGCCGACGCGCGTCGCCAACGTGCCGAGGCCCTGCTTGATCGTCTCGGTCTGTCCGAACGCATGGACCACAAGCCTGGCCAGTTGTCCGGCGGCCAGCAGCAGCGCGTGTCGATCGCTCGCGCGCTGATGAACGGCGGCGAGGTGATCCTGGCCGACGAGCCCACCGGCGCATTGGACAGTAGCTCGGGCGAAGAAGTGATGGTCATCCTCGGCGAACTGCATGCCGAGGGCCAGACCATCATTCTGGTCACCCACGACATGCATGTGGCCGAACACGCCCAGCGCATCATCGAAATCCACGACGGCGAGATCATTGACGACCGTCACAACGACAAGGCGTCGATATTCCAGCAGCCACAACACGTGGCACCGGTAAAGACCCGCGGCGACAGTTTGCGTGCCACATACGACCGCTTCGTTGAGGCCTTCCGCATGGCCTTGCTGGCCATGAGTGCGCATCGCCTGCGCACTTTCCTGACCATGCTCGGCATCATCATCGGCATCGCCTCGGTGGTGTCGGTGGTGGCGATGGGCAACGGTTCGCAGCAGCAGATCCTCGAGAACATCAGTTCGCTGGGCACCAACACCATCGATATATTTCCGGGCAGTGGATTTGGCGACATGCGTTCGGCACGTGTGGAGACGCTCAAGAGCAGCGATGCCGATGCACTGGCCACCCAGAGCTACATCGACAGCGTCACGCCCAGCGTCTCCACCTCGGTGACCGCGCAGGTCGGCAACAAAGCGGCCACAGCGCAAGTCAGCGGCATTGGCGAGCAATTTTTCCGGGTCAAAGGCATGACACTGCAGTCGGGTCGCTACTTCGATGCGAGCGAGGTCAAGACGATGGCGCAGGTGGTGGTGATCGACGAGAACACCAGCACCCAGTTGTTTCAGGGCAGAAGTCCTCTGGGCCAGGTGCTTTTGCTGGGCAACGTGCCGGCGCGCGTGATCGGCATCGCCAAGCGCCAGTCGATGGGCTTCGGCAGCAGCACCAATCTGAGCGTGTGGATGCCCTACAGCACGGTGATGGCACGCATGCTCGGCCAGAACTTCCTGGACAGCATCACCGTACGGGTGAGCAACGACACGCCAATGAGTGCCGCCGAATCGGCCATCAGCAAACTGCTGACCCTGCGCCATGGCACCGAAGACTTCTTCCTCAGCAATACCGCCGAGATCCGCGAGACCATCGAGTCCACCACCAAGACCATGACCCTGCTGATCGGCGCGATTGCCGCCATCGCATTGGTGGTCGGCGGTATCGGCGTGATGAACATCATGCTGGTGTCGGTGACCGAACGCACCCGCGAGATCGGCGTGCGCATGGCCGTGGGTGCGCGTCAGAGCGACATCCGCCAGCAGTTCCTGATCGAAGCCGTGCTGGTGTGTTTGCTGGGCGGCATCCTCGGCGTCGCGATGGCGCTGGGTATCGGCTGGGCCTTCAAGACCTTCGGTGCCAGTTTCACCTTGTTGTTTTCCACCAGCTCGATCATCGCCGCATTCGCCTGTTCGACCCTGATCGGCATGGCCTTCGGCTTCCTGCCGGCGCGCAACGCCGCCCAGCTCGATCCGGTCGAAGCCTTGGCCCGGGAATAAAATGACCATGACGTACTTCCGCATCAAGATCTGTCGTCCTCTGTTGCTCGCCGCCGCGCTGGCCACCGCGCTGGCCGGTTGCGCGACCCTGTCCGGCGTCGATCCCGTCGCCAACCTGCAAGTGCCCGCCCAGTACGGGCGTGGTGATGCCAAGTCCAACGCACCGGTGACATCCGTCGACCTTGACGTCACGACGCCCGCCGGCAACGTGCGTGCCGACGCCTGGTGGAAGGGCTTCTCCGATACGAAACTGGACAAGCTGGTCACGCAGGTGCTCGACCGCAACACCGACATGGCTTCGGCCGGCCTGAAGCTGGAACTGGCCCGCGTACAAGCGGGGCAGGCCGGCCTCGACCTGTGGCCGCAGGTTTCCGGCTCGGCAAACGCCAGTGGCAGTCGCCGCATCGACAGCGGTGACGACTGGTCACACGACTACAGTGCCAGCGCATCGCTGAGCTGGGAAATCGATCTGTGGGGCAAGCTGCGCGGTCAGCGCGACATCGCCAAGTGGGAAATACAAGCCACCGCCGAGGATTTGCAGAGCACCGCGCTAAGCCTGGTCGAAAAGACCTGCGAGCTGTACTGGCAATTGGCCTATCTCAACCAGTCCATCAGTACCGGCCAGGCCAACCTGGAGCGATTGCAGCGCACCGCAACGCTGGTACAGACCCAATTCGATGCCGGCTCTGTATCCCGGTTGGAAGTGCACCAGGCACGACAGAACATCGAAAGCCAGCGCGCCACGCAATCACAACTGCAGCAGCAGCGGATGGAAACCCGCAACGCCCTGACCGTGCTGCTTGATGGCCACCCGTGGCCACTGGCCGACGAGCCGCAGAACCTGGACAGCGACCACAGCCCGGCGATCGCCGAGGGCGTGCCCGCCGACCTGCTGGCGCGGCGCCCGGACTTGCGCGCGGCCGAACTGCGCCTGCGCGAGTCGCTGGCCGAGATCAAGGTCACCGCGACCGACTACTACCCGACGTTCAGCTTGACCGGATCGGCAGGCGGTTCCAGCACGACCCTGCGCGACGTGCTGGCCCACCCGATAGCAACTCTGGGCACCGCCCTGAGCCTGCCATTTTTGAACGTCGAGCAGATGAAGCTGGACATCAAATCGTCAAAACTCACCTACCGGATTGCCGCCAACGATTTCCGCAACACGCTCTACACCGCCTTGTCGGAAGTGGACAATGCCTTGTCGGCACGCACCCGTCTGGCCGAGCAGGTCGCCGCGGCGCAGACCTCGTTTGATGAGGCGGTGAAAATCGCCCAACTGTACGAAGTGCGCTACCGCGCCGGCGCCACCGACTTGCGTACCTGGCTGGAAGCCCAGCAGACCCGCCGGGAGGCCGAACTTTCGTTGGCGCAGACCAAACGCAGCCAACTGGTCAACGACGTGACGCTGTACATGGCGCTGGGCGGAAGTACGTGATGACGGCGAACATGAAGGTCGGGGTTGAAGAACGGGAGCAGATTCCATGGTTTCCGATCGGGTCGACCGGAGTCAAAATGGTCGGGTATCGTCTTTTGAAATGACGTTCGCCATGCGCGCCGTCGCGGGGCCTTGTATCGGCGCATCGGAATCAAGACGGCCTCAAGCCGCGATGCGCTCGATCTTCGCCAGCTTGTCGTCGAGCTGTTTGTGCGCTTCTTCCAGATCGAAATCGGTCTGCAGGCCCAGCCAGAAGCGCTCGCTGGTGCCGAGTGCGGCGGCCAGTCGCAATGCGGTGTCGGCGGTGATGCCGCGCTTGCCCAGCACGATTTCGTTGATGCGTCGTGGCGGCACGTCCATGGCGCGGGCCAGGGCGTTCTGGCTGAGTTCGAGCGGGTGCAGGAATTCCTCGAGGAGGACTTCGCCGGGATGGATGTTGGGCAGGTGTTTCATGTTGGAGTCCGTCAGTGATAGTCCACGATGGGCACTGTCCGCCGCTCGCTTGTGCGGACCTTTCATGGCGAGCAACGCCGGCCCTGCCCGTCATGAAATTCGGCATGCAAATCCTTCAAGGACAGGCGACGGTTTCAAGTCCGAGATGATCGACAAACGGCAGAAAATCGCGATCCAGGAACAGCAGCGGCAAACCGTGTTCGATGCAGAAGCTGGCAATGATCACATCGACGGTCTTGCGAACGGTGATGCCTTGCTTGCGCAGGGTCCGGTAGTTGTCGGCGCACAGCCCGACCATGCGCGCGCCGAACAGCTCCAGCAGGTCGAGCGCCGACAGGCTTTTGCGGGTTTTCGCGTAGTCGTGATCGTGGCGAATGCCTTGCAGGATTTCCAGCAGGATCAAATCGCCCATCACCACGTCGCCGTCGGTTAGGGCCGCGTCCAGCCGATCCGTGTGCGGGTTGGCGACACCGTTGAAGTAGTCGATCCAGACACTGGTATCGACCAGAATCACTTCGCCTCCCGCATCGCGTCCAGATCGCCGTCCCAGCGCACCTTGCCGCGCAAGGTACGAATCTGCCGCTGTTGGCTGCGTTGCAACAACAACCGCAAGCCTTCCTCGACGGCCTGCTTCTTGGTGGTATGGCCGGATGCTTCCATGACCTTGGCCATCAAGGCGTCATCGATGACGATATTGGTTCGCATGGCTCACCTGGTGTGTATTGAATGGATACATTATACACATTTCGGTGTCGCTTCTGCCCGCGCATTGCCCGGCTCGGCGCGATCCTGCGTGCTGGGCGAAAAGTGGGTGCGGCGGACACTGTCCGCCGCCGCTCCGTCACGACGGCGGGCAATGCCCGTTCTGCTCGTTTTTGATTCGCCTGCAGGTACAGGGGGTCTCAGGCCACGTTGGGCTCGCTGAAGGCCTCGGGCTCGTCCTTGAAGTCGCTGGTCGGCACGCAGGAGCAGAACACGTTCTTGTCGCCGTAGACATTGTCGACGCGGGCCACGGGCGGCCAGTATTTCTGCTGCTTGAGCGTGGCCAGCGGGAAGGCGGCCAGTTCGCGCGGGTAGGCGTGGGTCCATTCGCTGGCGCCGACCTGGGTGGCGGTGTGCGGGGCGTTCTTGAGCGGGTTGTCCTCGCGGTCCAGCTTGCCGTCGGCGATGGCCTGGATTTCCTCGCGGATCTGGATCATGGCATCACAAAAGCGATCCAGTTCCACCTTCGATTCGGACTCGGTGGGTTCGACCATCAGCGTGCCGGCGACCGGGAAGCTCAGGGTCGGGGCGTGGAAGCCGAAGTCGATCAGGCGCTTGGCGACGTCTTCGGCTTCCACGCCGGAGCCGTCCTTGAGCGGGCGCAGGTCCAGGATGCACTCGTGCGCCACCAGTCCGTTGCGGCCGGTGTAGAGGGTCTTGTAGTGCGGCGCGAGACGTTTGGAGATGTAGTTGGCATTGAGCAGCGCGGCCTGGCTGGCCCGCTTCAGGCCCTGGCGCCCCATCAGGGTGATGTACATCCAGCTGATGGGCAGGATCGAGGCGCTGCCGTAGGCCGCGGCCGAGACCATGCCGACGCCGTTGCCGCTGTCCGGCGCGGTGGCGGGCAGGAACGGGGCCAAATGCGATTTCACCGCCACCGGGCCCACGCCGGGGCCGCCGCCGCCGTGCGGGATGCAGAAGGTCTTGTGCAGGTTGAGGTGGGACACGTCCGAGCCCCACTTGCCGGGCTTGGCCAGGCCGACGATGGCGTTCATGTTGGCGCCGTCGGTGTACACCTGCCCGCCGTGCTGGTGGACGATGTCGCAGATGGCCACCACGTCCTCCTCGAACACGCCGTGCGTGGACGGGTAGGTGAGCATGATGGCGGCCAGGTCGTCGGCGTATTTTTCGGCCTTGGCGCGGATGTCCTCGACATCCACGTTGCCGTGCGCGTCGCACCGGGTGACCACCACGCGCATGTTGGCCATCTGCGCCGAGGCGGGGTTGGTGCCATGCGCCGATTCGGGGATCAGGCAGACGTTGCGGTGACCTTCGTCGCGCGAAGCGTGGTACGCGCGGATGGCCAGCAGGCCGGCCAGCTCGCCCTGCGCGCCGGCATTGGGCTGCAGGCTGCAGGCGTCGTAGCCGGTCAGCTCGCAGAGCATGGCTTCCAGGCCCTCGACGAGTTCCTTGTAGCCTTCGGCCTGGTCGGCCGGCGCCAGCGGGTGGATGTCGGCGAACTCGGGCCAGGTGATGGGCAGCATCTCGGCCGTGGCGTTGAGCTTCATGGTGCACGAGCCCAGCGGGATCATGCTGCGGTCCAGCGCCAGGTCCTTGTCCGACAGCGAGCGCAGGTAGCGCAGCATTTCGTGCTCGCTGTGGTGGGTGTTGAACACCGGGTGGGTCAGGAACTCCGACGTGCGCCGCAGTTCCTGCGGAATCAGCGACGGCGCTTCGGCATCCAGCGCGTCGATGTCCGGCAGCGTGGCGTCGTCGCCGCCGAAGATGCGCCACAGCAGTTCGATGTCCTCGCGCGTGGTGGTCTCGTCCAGCGAGATGCACAGGTACTCGCCCCAGGCCTTGCGCAGGTTGGCGCCCATGGCCGCCGCGCGCGCCGCGATGGCGTCGGTGCGTTCGCCGGTCTTCAGGCTCAGCGTGTCGAACGCGCTGCCATGGTGGGACTGGGTGAAGCCGAGCTGCTTGAGGCCGGCCATGAGGATCGCGGCCAGGCGCGTCACCCGCGAGGCGATGCGGGTCAGGCCTTCGGGGCCGTGGTAGACGGCGTACATGGAGGCCATGATGGCCAGCAGCACCTGCGCGGTGCAGATGTTGGAGGTGGCCTTCTCGCGGCGGATGTGCTGCTCGCGGGTCTGCAGGGTGAGGCGGTAGGCGTTGTTGCCCTCGGCGTCGCGCGACACGCCGATGAGGCGGCCGGGCATGGAGCGCTTGTAGGCGTCGCGGCAGGCCATGAAGCCGGCATGCGGGCCGCCGAAGCCGAACGGCACGCCGAAGCGCTGGGTGTTGCCGACGACGATGTCGGCGCCCATCTCGCCCGGCGACTTGAGCAGGGTCAGCGCCAGCAGGT
>CAZMKO010000080.1:0-10902 GCA_964566965.1 uncultured Rhodanobacteraceae bacterium | reverse complement strand
CACGATCGGGCGTTTTTCGAGGTGCCCTGTGGGAGCGGCCCATGGCCGCGATGGTCCCGCCATACGGCGGATTTCGCCCTTACCCTAGCCGCATGACCTCCTCGACCGTCGCACCCGCCCGCACCGACACCGGCAACGGGGGCCGGCCGGACCAGCGCCCCTGGATCCTGGCCGCCCTGATGTGCACCATGATGCTGGCGGCCATGGACACCACCATCGTGTCCACCGCCATTCCCCAGATCGTCGGTGACCTGGGTGGGTTCTCGCTGTTCAGCTGGGTGTTTTCGATTTACCTGCTGGCGCAGACGGTGACCATCCCCGTGTACGGCAAGCTGGCCGATCTGTTCGGCCGCAAGATCATCCTGCTGGTCGGCGCGACGGTGTTTCTGGTCGGCTCGACGGCATGCGCGGTGGCCTGGAGCATGCCGGCATTGGTGGTGTTCCGTGGCCTGCAGGGGATTGGCGCCGGTTCCATCATGGCCACGGTGGCGACCTTGGCCGGGGACCTGTATTCGGTGCGTGAACGGGCCGCCATCCAGGGCTGGCTGTCCAGCGTCTGGGGTGTGGCGGCGATCGTCGGGCCGGTACTGGGCGGCGCGTTCGCCGAATACGTGTCCTGGCGCTGGATATTCCTTATCAACTTGCCCATCGGCGCGGCGGCCATGGGGTTGCTGGTGGCGTTCCTGCACGAGCGCGTGGTCCCGCGCGAACATGCCATCGACTATGCCGGTGCCGCACTGATCCTGGCCACCGGCGGGCTGCTGATCTTCGGGTTGCTGCAGGGTGGGCAAAGTTGGCCGTGGCTGTCACCCGCCAGTGTCGGCATCCTCGCCGGTGTCGTCGTGCTGGCGGCTGCCCTGGTGTGGGTGGAACGCCATGCCAGCGAACCGATCATGCCGGGCTGGCTGTGGCGACGGCGGGTACTTGGCGGGGCCAACCTGGCCACCGTCGGTATGGGCGTGGTGATGATGGCGCCCAATGCCTATTTGCCCACGTTCGCGCAGTCGGTGCTGGGCCTGGGTGCGATCGGCTCCGGGCTGGTGCTGGCCAGCATGAGCATCGGCTGGCCGCTGGCGTCGTCTTTTTCCGGCCGCCTCTACATGCGTATCGGCTTTCGCCAGACGGCTCTGGTCGGGGCAGCCCTGATCGTGCTGGCCACCGTCGTGTTCGCGCTGTTTCCGCGGCCGGTACCGGTCTGGCTGGCCGTGGCCGACACCGTGCTGCTGGGCGCCGGTTTCGGGTTGCTGTCCACGCCGCTGCTGGTGGGCGTGCAATCGGTGGTGGGCTGGGACCGCCGAGGCGTGGTCACCGGTGCCAACATGTTTTCGCGCTATCTGGGCTCCAGCCTCGGCGCGGCGCTGATGGGCGCCATCTTCAACGCCACGCTGCGCGAACGCCTGGCGCACGCGCCGGACGCATGGCGCGACAGCGTGCCCCGTGACATCAACAAGGTCATCGATACCCTGCAAAGCGCGACTTTGCCGGCCGGCGCCCGTGATTACCTGCGCGACACCATCGGCATCGCCACCTCGCACCTGTATGTCGCCGGTGTGGTCGTGGCGGTATTGTTGCTGCTGGCGGTGCTGGTCACGCCGCGGCGTTTTTCCGAGGACGGCTGAGGCGCTTCAGGCCTTGCCACGCCGGCCGCCGTCGAACGGTGGCCGGGTCAGGAAAAGGATCGGAATCAGGGCCAGCAGGATCAGGCCCAGAACCTGCATGATGTCGTTGAACGACATCTGGAAACTTTGCTGGGTGATGGTCGCGTTGACCGACGCCAGCGCCTGATGCGTGTTGCCCGGCATCGCGTGCTGGAGGGTGTCCATGGCCAGCGGGTTGTAGGGATTGATGTGGGCGATCAGGTCCACATGGTGGGCCACCGCGCCGCGGTCCCACAGGAAGGTGATGATGGACGCCGAAAAACTGCCGCCCAGCGTGCGCAGGAACGTCGAGGTGCCCGAACCGGCGGCGATTTCCTTGCCTTCCAGGTCCGAGAGCAGGATGGTCAGCACCGGCATGAAGAACAGGGCCGTGCCGAAGCCCTGGAACAGCCGCACCATGGCCACCGAACGGAACCCGACCTGGGCGTTGAAACCGGCGTAGGTCAGACTGGTGGCGCCGAATACCAGGAAGGCGATGCCGGCCAGCAGGCGCAGGTCCATGCGCGGCCCGTACTTGCCGACGAAGAAGGTCAGCAGGATGGGAAATAAGCCCACCGGCGCGCTGGCCAGCCCCGCCCACAGCGCATCGTAGTCCAGCACCCGTTGCATCCACAGCGGCAGCAGCAGGCCCATGCCGAAGAAAGCGGCATAGGAAAGCACCAGCACCAGCGTGCCGGCGGCGAAATTGCGGTGCCGGAACAGGCGCAGGTCGACGATGGGATCGTCATCGGTCAGCTCCCAGATCAGGAACACCGCCAACGCGATCGCCGAGACGATGGCCAGCACCACGATGGTGGTGGAGTGGAACCAGTCCGCGTCGTTGCCCTTGTCGAGCAGGATCTGCAGGGCGCCGACGCCGATGATCAGCGAGACCAGCCCCACGTAATCCATGCGCGGTCGCTCGATTTTCTCCTGCATGCCGGCCAGCTGGGTGGCGGCCACCACGCTGCAGAAAATGCCGATGGGCACGTTGATGAGGAAGATCCATTCCCAGGAATAGCTGCTGGTGATCCAGCCGCCCAGCACCGGGCCGACGATCGGCGCCACGATGGTGATCATGCCGATGAGTGCCAGCGCCATGCCGCGCTTGTCCTTGGGGTAGGTGGCGATCATCAGGCTCTGCGTGACCGGGTACATGGGCCCGGAGACCGCGCCCTGGATGGCGCGAAAAAACAGCAACATGCCCATCGAGTGCGACAGGCCGCACATCAGCGAGGCCAGTGAGAACAGCAGGGTGCAGGACACGAACAGGCGTTTTTGGCCGAAGCGGCGGCTGAGGTAGCCGGTCAAGGGCAGGGTGATGGCCATGCACACGGCAAACGAGGTGATGACCCAGGTGGCCTGATCGTAACTTTTGCCGAGGTTGCCGGCGATGGTTGGTAGCGACACGTTGGCGATGGTGGTGTCGAGCACGCGCATGAACGTCGCCAGCCCGAGGCCGACGGTCGTCAGGGCCATGTTGGGGGGGCGAAAGTCGGCCTCGTGCAAATGTATGCCATGACAGGTAATGGAGCGGACAGGGTGCCCGATCTGGGGCGGTTGTCAACACCTGGGGTATGTCCGGCGATCCCGCGCAAGCGGGCCGTCGCGGTCTCGCGACCGCCGGTACCGGGGTTTGAATCCCCGTGATTGCCCACATATTCTGACCACAGTGACATCGATTGCCCGGGCAGGGCGTGCGGAGGACGACATGGCCACCGGTTGGGCCGGCGACAACGCCGTCAACGATCAAATCGACGCGACCGTGGCAGACGCGGTCAAGCGTGTGCGCAGCCAGATGCGCAAGGGTCCGTCTCTGACGCATTGCGAGGAGTGCGACGCACCCATTCCCGAGGCGCGCCGCAAGGCCATCCCCGGCGTGCACCTTTGTGTTGCCTGCCAGGAAGCGTTCGATCGCGAGCACGGTGCCTTCAGCGGCTACAACCGCCGTGGCAGCAAGGACAGCCAGTTGCGGTGAGGCGGGTGACGGTTGTCACCGCGCACGCATGACGACAGCGACTGTCCGCGGGCCGCTGGAACGGCGACCCTGATGCCGTATTCATACGGAGGGATCGCCATGCGTCATGTCTTGTCATCCGTTGTCGCCAGCGTGCTGCTGTCCGGTCTTGCCGTCGGCACCGCATTCGCCGCGGAACCGCCACACCACGCGCCCGACCCGTCCCGGCTGGTGAAGGCCGAGAAGGCGGCCATGACCCCGCTGGCACACCTGCACGGTATCTGGCGTGGCCAGGCGCACATCGACATGGGCGGCCAGTCGCACACGATCACGCAGACCGAACGCGTCGGGCCACTCCTCGACGGCGCCGTGCTGGTGATGGAGGGGCGGGGCTACAACTCCGACGGCCGGGTCGGCTTCCAGGCGCTGGGTGTGGTTTCCTACGACCCCGCGACCAAGGCTTATCACATGCAGTCGTATGCGCAGGGGCGGGAAGGAAAATTTCCGCTGACCCTGACCGACGACGGTTTCGCGTGGGAGATCAAGGCCGGACCGACCACCATCCACTATACGGCGACCATTTCCGATGACACCTGGCATGAAGTGGGGGTACGCAAGCTGCCCAATGGCAAATCGGTGGACTTTTTCGAGATGACGCTCAAACGCGTCGGCGACACCGATTGGCCGGCGGCGGGCGCGGTACCGGCGGCACCATGAGAAGCCGGCACCGCGGATGCCTGATCGTCGTGTTCCGGGATCGGGTTTTCCCTGTGGCGCCGCCCCCACAACAAAAGTCGACCTGATTTTCCGAGTGCCTCATTCCGTTGTGGGAGCGGTGGAAGCCGCGATCCGGCCTTGCGGCAAGACGCGCCATTTCCGCGTTGCCGGTCGCGCCTTCCAACGCTCCTGCGGTGGCCTTGATGAAAATCCAGGTTCTTCGGGGTGCCCTACATGGCGTCCTTGCCGATCAGGCGTCGTTGCATCAGTGGGCTGAATATCGCCAGCAGCAGGCCGACGCCGATGGACACGCCGGCCACGGTGGCGTAGATGTGCGGCATGTCCTGGACGTTGTCGGCATGGAAACTGCCGGCGATCATGCTGGCCACCACTTCGCCCAGCGCCGTGAACAGGAACCAGCAGCCCATCAGTCGTCCGCCGTAGCGGCGCGGTGCCAGCTTGGTCGTGGCCGACAGGCCCACCGGGCTCAGACACAGCTCGCCCATGGTGTGCAGCAGGTAGGTCAGGGCCAGCCAGGTCGGCAGAACCTTGGTCCCGGTGATGACGATCAGGGCGGCGCCGGTCATGACCACGAAACCGATACCCATCAGGATCAGCCCCAGGGCGAATTTCAGCGGCGTGCCGGGATCGAGCCTGCGCCGCCCCAACGCTACCCAGAGCCAGGCGAAAAACGGTGTCAGCAGGATGATCAGCAGCGAGTTTTCGCTTTGGAACCAGGATGCCGGGAAGCCGAGGCCGAACACGCTGAGGTGGGTGTAGCGCTGCGCGAACAGATTGAAGTTGGAGCCGGCCTGCTCGTAGCCCGCCCAGAACAGCACCTGCAACAGCAACAGGATCGACAGGGCGATCATGTGCCGGCGCTCACGCCCGGTCAGGTGGCCGCGGGCGAAGATCCACGCCAGGAAGCCCAGCCCCATTGCCAGGATTATCCAGCCGGTCCATCGTTGCAGCACCGGTGCCGAATAGGTCACCACACCGGTGTAACCCAGCGCCACGAGCACGGCGAGCAGGCCGACCATGGCCCACAACGCGGTCCACGAGCGCGCCAGGAATTGTTTCTGGCGACGTGGATCGGGGTACGCCGGATCGGCGCCCAGACCGGTTTCGCCAAGATAGCGCCGCGTGGCGCGGTAGAACACCAGGCCCGCCACCATACCCACGCCGGCGGCGACGAAACCGTAGTGCCAGTTCACCTTCTGGCCCAGCCAGCCGCATACCAGCGGGCCAAGGAAACCACCCAGGTTGATGCCCATGTAATAGATGGAAAAACCGGCGTCGCGACGTGAGCCGCCCTCCGGGTATAGGTCGCCGACCAGGGTGCTGGTGTTGGGTTTGAGCAGCCCGGTGCCGACCACGATCAGCAGCAGGCCGATGAAGAAGGCACGCCGGTCCGGGATCGCCAGGGTGAAATGACCGGCCGCGATGATGATGCCGCCGTACCACACCGCCTTTTGCTGCCCCACCAGCCGGTCGGCGATCCAGCCACCGGGCAGGGACGTGAGGTACACGCCGGCCATGTAGAGCCCGTAGATCGCGGTGGCCGTGACATCGTCGAATCCCATGCCGCCCCGATCAATCGCGGCAGCCATGAACAGCACCAGCAAGGCACGCATGCCGTAGAAGCTGAAGCGCTCCCACATTTCGGTGAAAAACAGCGTCGCCAGGCCACGCGGGTGGCCGAGCCAGGTGGGATTGCCGGAGCGTGCGGGTGCGGACATGCGGCTTTCCATGCGGTCAAAAGGCGTCAGGTTCGAGGATGCTTCACATGCATGTCAAATGCCGGAAGACATCGGTACCGGCCGGGTGGCGGAACGAAACCGGTTACCATCGGTCGAAGCCAGTGATACGTCGGAGGCGAGACGGCCGTGACATCGAACAAGAAGATTGCGCCCTGGATCGTCGCGCTGGTGGTGATCGTGCTGATCGTCGCCGGCGCATGGTATCTGCGCGAGCACCGGCAATCGGCGCCGGCGCCCATGCCGGCGGCGTCGACCGCCACGCGGCCGGCAGCGGCCTCCACGGCGCCTGAACATCCCATCGCGCAGGCCGCGTCCAGCCCGGCGCAAGCCGCCACGGCCCCGTTGCCGGCGCTGGAGGACAGCGACGGGCAGGTGGCCTCGGCCCTGGCCCGCCTGCTGGGCGCGGACGACGTGGCCTCGCACCTGGCCGCTGGCGACTATATTCCGCGTTTCGTGGCCATGGTGGATGCCTTGCCGCGGCGCGGCCTGGGGCGCAATGTCCTGCCGCTCAAGCCGCCGCCCGGGCACTTCACCACCGCCGGTACCGACGATGATCTGACCTTGTCCGAGGACGACTTCGCCCGCTACGACACCTACATGCAATGGGTGCGCAATGTCGACGTGTCCGCGTGGGTGGCGTGGTATGTCCACGCCTATCCGCTGTTCCAGCAAGCCTACCGCAACCTCGGTTACCCGCACGGCTACTTCAACGATCGGCTGGTGGCCGTGATCAACCATCTGCTGAAGGCGCCCGAGCCACGCGGGCCGGTGGCGGTGGTGAAGACCGACAAGGGTTACGCGTTCGCGGATCCGGCACTGGAAAAATTGTCCGCCGGTCAGAAAATGATGCTGCGTGTGGGGCCGGCCAACGAGAAGATCATCAAACGCAAGTTGCGCGTCATTCGCGATGCCGTCACCGGTGCCGCCGGGCCGGTGGCCGGTGCCAGCACGGGTGGCTGATCAATCGGGCTTGCGTGCTTCCACCAACCAGGTGGCCCACGGCGGACCGCCATACCAGAATCGCCAGCCGAGGTTGCGACGGCGGATGCCGGTCATGCCCATGGCGTGCAGCTGTTCGGCGTAGAATCCGGTCTGGCGAAAGTCGGCGATCAGCAGCCGGCCGCCGGGCCGCAGGACGCGTACCGCTTCGCGCAGGGCCTGGATGCGATCCTTTTCCAGGCGGATGTTGTGGATGACCAGGCTGCACGTCACCACGTCGAAGTTCCGGTCGTCGAAGGGCAGGCGGGTGATGTCGCCGGTACGCAACGTGACCCGGTCGGCCACATCCTCGGCGCGTGCGTTGGCCAGCGTGGCTTCCGGGTCGTTGCCGGACTGGTCCACCGAGCGCCACAGGTCGACGCCCACCGCTTCGCCGTGCTGCTCGAGATGGCGAGCCAGCTCCAGCAGTACCAGGCCGCGCCCGCAACCGAGGTCCAGGGCCCGCTCGTCACCGCGCAGATCGAGCCCGTGCACCAGCTCGGCCCATACCTCGAACTTGCCGCGACGTGTGGTGTACACGTAACTGCCGGTCATGCCCAGCAGCAGCACGCCGTAAAGCCCCAGCCACAGGGGACCATAGACCAGCGGCACCGGCCCGGCTGCCCAGCCGGCCGCCATGCCCAGGCTGATGAGCGCGCCGACCAGCATGCCGATGGGGGCGTATGGGGCATCGAAACCGTAGTGCCCACGACGATGCGATATCGATGGATGCATGCGTTTCTCCTTCCCTCGGCAAAGGCAGTCTACGCCGTCATGCACGGTCGCCACCACAGGGAACCTCGAAAAACCTGGATTTTCATCAAGGCCACGGTAGGAGCGCTGGAAGGCGCGACCGGCAACGCGGGAAAATGGCGTGTCCTGCGGCCAGATTGATCGCGGCTTCCGCCGCTCCTACACACGATCGGGCGTTTTTCGAGGTGCCCCACAGGAGGCCTCGGGAGGCCCGGCTTGTTGCGGCTGAAGCCGTTCCACCGGGGTGGGTGCAAGTGCGGGCGTCATGGCGCACAATCAACGGCAGACCACCCACGGGAGAGATGTGATGCATGTGTATGGCTCCACGCTTGCATTGATGGCCCTGGCCTTGCCTCTGGCCGTGTCGGCAGCGCCGCCACCGGCATCCGCCAGCACGGCCGGTACACCGGACGCGATCGCCACCGCCGTCGCCGATCCGGCGCGCGGTGACGACAAGGCCGACGACGCACGCCGGCAGATGACGGCGGTGATGACCTTCACCGGCGTCAAGCCAGGCGATACCGTGGTGGAACTGGACCCCGGTACCGGCTACTGGACACGCGTGTTCAGCCGCGTTGTCGGCGTCGACGGCCGGGTCGACACCATCTGGCCCGACGAAATGGCCAAGTACAGCGCCAAGGGGCTGGCCCTGTGGAAAAAACTGTCGGCCGGCGAGCATTACGCCAACGTGCGGGTGCTGGAGCAACCGGCGGCGGTGTTGAAGGTGCCGGAACCGGCCGACATCGTGTTCACTTCGCAGAATTACCACGACTACCACAACATGCCCATCGACATCGCCGCCTTCGACAAGAGCGTGTTCGATGCCCTGAAACCCGGTGGCGTGTTCATCGTCATCGACCACGCGGCTCCCGCCGGTTCCGGTGCCGACGACACGGAAAGCCTGCATCGTATCGACCCGGCGCAAGTGAAGAAGGAACTTGAGGCGGCCGGCTTCGTGTTCGACGGCAAGAGCGACGCGCTGGTCAACCCGGACGATCCGCACGACATCCCGGTATTCGACAAGTCCATCCGCGGTCACACCGACCAGTTCATCTACCGCTTCCGCAAACCGGCGGGTCGTGCCGGAAGCTGAAGGGCGGCGGCGACTCGATGCCATCGCGGCTGAAGCCGCTCCCACAGGGAACCTCGAAAAACCTGGATTTTCATCAAGGCCACGGTAGGAGCGCTGGAAGGCGCGACCGGCAACGCGGGAAAATGGCGTGTCCTGCGGCCAGATTGATCGCGGCTTCCGCCGCTCCTACACACGATCGGGCGTTTTTCGAGGTGCCCCACAGATCGATGTCGAGTATCCGGGTTTTCGAGGTTCCCCACAGGGAAGGTGCCCGATTGCATGTGACCCATGGGGTGGCGGCCATGGGTCGCGAGGTATCGGTCAACGTCCTCCGGTGGCCTGGTACATGCGCATCACGTCTTCGCGCAGCGTCGACTGGCTGTCCTGGCGCGTGTAGAACATGTGCCCGCCCGGGTACTTGTTGACCTGCACACGGTCGCCGCCGCCCATGGCGGGCATCTGGTCCACCGCCAGTTCGGACACCATGAACGGGCAGGACAGGTCGTTCCAGCCGTGCGCGATCAGCACGTGCAGGCGGCTGTCGTTGGCCACGGCCTTGCGCAGTTGCTGCACCGAGCCCTCGCGCGCGTCCTTGTCCTCGTGCCATTGCTTGTTCACGTCGTAGCTCAAGGCGTGGTAGCGGCCGTAGTATTTCCAGCCCACGGTCTGCGTGATGAAATGCACCATGGCCTCGGTGGTGGGCGCGATGATGGTGTTGAGGATGGGATCGCCGCTCATCTGGTGCGGCGCGTACGGGAACGGGTCCCAGGTGGTGACGTTGGAGTCGTACACGCTGCCGAGCTTGCCCTGGTCGCGATGGGCCTCACGCAGATAGGCGCCGGTGGAAATGCGTCCGCCCGAGCGTTTCACGAATTGGGGGTTCAGGCCGGTCAGTTCGGTGACCTTGCGGATCATGGCCGCATAGGCGGCCGGATCGGAATGCCCCTTCATCAGCGTGGACGCATAGGTGGTGCGGGTGTAGTCGATGACCTTTTGCATGGCCTGGTCGGTCAGCTTGCCCTCGCGTTCGAGGTGGGCGGCGACGATGGGCGGCAGAGTCAGCATCCACGGTACCGGCGACACATAGCGGTCGGCATAGGCACCGGGATCCAGGTAGGGCGACAGCAGCACGACGCCGTTCATGGCCACACCCAGCTGGGTCTGCAGGTATTCGGTGATGCGCGGGCCGCGGAAGCCACCGTAGCTTTCGCCCACCAGGTACTTGCGCGATTCCATGCGACCGTTGTGGATCAGCCAGTCGTAGACGATGCGCGACAGGTAGTGGATGTCCGCGTCGGTACTGTAGAACAGCTTGGTGGCCTCTTTCTCGTCCACCAGGGCACGGCTGAAACCGGTGCCGATGGGGTCGATGAAGACCAGGTCGGTGAAGTCCAGCCAGGTGCCGGGGTTGTCTTTCAGCGTGGCCGGATCGGAGGGGGCGTCGCCCTCGTCGCCGAATTTCACCGCCTTCGGGCCGATGGCGCCGAGGTTGAGGTACACCGAGGACGCGCCGGGACCGCCGTTGAATGCGAACGTCACCGGGCGGTGTTTGCCGGGGACGGTGTAGGCGGTGTACATCACCTGGCCGGTCAATTTGCCCTTGGCATCGCGCACCGGCAGCCAGCCCACGGTGGCGGTGTAGTGCAATGTCTTGCCGTTGACATGCGTGGTCTGCGAGACGTGCGCGTCATCCGGAAACGCGGGCAGGTCGAAATCCTTGCCGGCGGCCTTCTGGCTGCCGGTGTCGGCATGGGTGTCGGCGGCGAGTGCCGCGGGCAGCGGCCCGGCGGCCAACAACAGGCTGCCGGCGAGAAGCAGGGGGAACAGCTTGCGCACGATGATTTTCCTGACGGGAGGCAACCGTGGAAGCCTAGCGCAGGCGCCGTTGGCGCGACTGTGCAGGAAGGCATGTGCGAGGTGAGGTGCCCTCGGGCCATCGCGGCCATGGGCCGCTCCCACAAGGCTTGCCTGGAGCATCCTGAAACCCCTGTGGGGAACCTCGAAAAACCTGGATTTTCATCAAGGCCA
>CAZMKO010000079.1:0-10946 GCA_964566965.1 uncultured Rhodanobacteraceae bacterium | reverse complement strand
CACACGATCGGGCGTTTTTCGAGGTGCCCTGTGGGAGCGGCTTCAGCCGCGATGGCGGGGCGGCGCGGTGGAACCGCGCACGACCAGTTCGGGGCTGAAACCCTTGTTGTGCACGCGGCCGCTGGTGTCGTCGCGCAGGCCGGCGATCAGCAGGCGGGTGGCGTGGCTGGCGATGTCGGTGGTGGCCTGGCGCGCGGTGGTCAGGGCCGGCCAGGATTGGCGCGAGAACGGGCTGTCCTCGAATCCGGCGATGGACAGGTCGTAGGGTACGTCCATGCCGGCGGCACGCGCCGCCGCCAGCACGCCGGCGGCGATTTCGTCGTTGGAGCCGAAGATGGCGGTGGGTGGCTGCGCCAACCCCAGCAGGCGACGCGCGCCGCGGAAGCCGTCGTCGAACGAGTAGTCGCCTTCCACGATCAACTCGCGCTCCTCGGCGATGCCGTAGTCGCGCAGTGCGTCCGCGTAGCCCTGAAAGCGTTCCGGGCTGGAGCGGTGGGACTTGCCGCCCCACAGGAAACCGATGCGGGTGTGACCCAGCTGGATCAGGTGCTCGGTGATGTTGTAGGCGGCGTCGCGGTCGTCGACGTACACGCACGGCCAGCCGTCCTGCGGATCGGCCGCGGCCGACAACACGCGCACGAAATGGATACCGGCATCACCCAACTGCTTCAGCAACGGTGCGTTTTCCGACATCGGCGGCGCCAGCACCATGCCGGCCAGGCGTGAGCGCTGGACCAGGTCCAGCAATTCCTGCACCAGGCGCGGCCCACGCATGTTGCACGGATGGATCTGCAGACCGAAACCCATGTCACGGCACACCGCCAGCGCGCCCTCCTGCATGGCGATGATGTAGTACGGGTTGGGGTTGTCGTACACCAGGCCGATGGCGTAGGCCCGCGAGCTGCGCAGGCTGCGGGCCGAAAGGTCGGGCCGGTAGCCCAGGTCCTCCACCGCCTGCAGCACCCGCTCGCGCGTCCCCGATTGCACCGAGGGCTCGCGATTGATGACGCGCGACACGGTTTTCAACGAGACGCCCGCCCGCTTGGCGACGTCTTTCATGGTGGCAGCCACCCGACCTCCCGTCACTGGAAACAATCCGACGCCGCGCCGCGGCATCGGTCAGGGCACGGCATCGATCTTGGCCGCGACCGGCACCGCGTCGGCGGCGGCCCGCTTGTCCGTGCCCACGCCGTAACCGTGCAGCCCGTAGTAGAGGATATAAGCATATCCGGGCACCATCACCAACAGGAAGGCCAGCTGGAAGTCGATGATTTCCTCCAGGTGCGCGAACAGCAGCGGAATCAGCGCGCCGCCGGCAATGCCCATCACCAGCAACGCCGAACCGAACTCGGTCAGACGCCCCAGCCCCTTGATCGCCAGCGGGAAAATGGCCGGCCACATCATGGCATTGGCAAAACCCAGCGCCGCCACGCAGGCCACCGACACGCCGCCGCTGGTCACCCACGCGGCAAACGCCAACACGATGCCGAGCACGGCGGACAGGGCCAGGTAGCGCTGCTGGGACACGAACCGGGGCGTCAACACCACGCCGAGAAGATAACCGGCCAGCATGCCGACCATGGTCCAGGTGGTGAGGTGCTTGGCCGCGTCCAGGGACAAGCCCGAGGCCTGGCCGTAGATGACGATGCCGTCGCCGGCCATCACCTCCATGCCGACATAGATGAACAGGCACAGCACGCCCAACCACAGGTGCGGAAAAGCGAAGATGCCGCGCCGGTCCTCGGGCCTACGCGCGGCGGGCGCCTCCTGCGGCTTGATTTCCGGCAACGACGAACACACCACCCATACCGCCAGCACGACCAGGACCACCGCCATGACCACGTACGGCAACACCGCGCGCGACACGAATTCGTGCTGCAAGGCCGTGCGCGCCGCCGGCGTGGCGGCATCGCGGATGGAGGCGGCGAATCCGGTGGCACCGCCCAGCAGCAACGCGCCGAACACGAACGGCGCCACGCCGCCGGCGAACTTGTTGCAGATGCCCATGATGGCGACGCGCTTGGCGCCGCTCTCGATCGGCCCGAGGATGCTCACGTAGGGATTGGACGAGGTCTGCAGCAGTGCCAGGCCGGCCCCGGTGACGAACAGGGCCACCAGGGCACCGACATAGCTGTAGGCATCCATGAACCAGGCGAACAGACCCGAGCCGGCCGCCATGAACAGCAGTCCCAGCGCCATGCCCTTTTTCATGCCGGTGCGTCGCAGCACCATCGCCGAGGGCAACGCCAGGAAGAAATACGACAGGTAGAACGCCGCCGGCACCAGGAAGGTGCCCACGTTGTCCAGGTCGAAGCCGACCTTGACGAACAGCATCAGCGAGCTGTTCAGCCAGGTGACGAACCCGAAGATGAAAAACAGCACGCCGATGATGAACATCGAAGTGGCGTAGTGGGCACTGCGGCCCGAATCGACGTGCGCAACCATGAAGCTTCTCCCCGGATCGGCTGGTCGTGTCTTGCTGGAAGGCTTCAGGTTTAACGTTGTCATCGTTATCCGTCAAGTACCCGCCCCACCCGCGACACGATCCCGGTGACCAGCGACACGCTCTGTCCTTACGAACCGCCGCGGCACGCGCATATGCATGAACCGAAAGGACGTAATCACAAGACGTGACATATGCCAGCCGGCCGGGCGCGTGAAGGATATATGACGAATTCCTGTTGACAACGTTGTCATCACATGGTCACACTGCTCCGCGAAACACGCATTGGCATGGTGACATGCCACGACGGATTGGAGGGGTCCTGTGGGTCAAGCGGCAAACCAGCCAAGCATGCCGGTTCACGATCGTGCCGGTACACCGTTGCTGGCCGCCGACATCGGCGGCACGCACGCGCGGCTGGGCCTGGTCCGCGGCGGACAGGCGGACGCGCAGATGGCGGTGCTGGCCTATCACAAGTACACCTGTGCCGATCACGCCAGCCTGGCGGAGATCATCGGGGATTTCCTGGACACCCACGTGCAGGCGCCGGTGCACCATGGCGCGCTGGCCTGCGCCGGCTACGTCATCGACGGGGTGGTCATCAACGACAACCTGCCCTGGAAGGTGTCCGTCCCGGCACTGCGCCGCGCGCTGCACCTGGACGACCTGACCCTGATCAACGATTTCGAGGCGGTCGCCTACGCCACGCAATACCTGGACCCGGCATCGGCCACGCTGCTGACGCATGGCCCCGACCCGCGGCCGGCCGGCGCGCAGGTGGTGGTCGGACCGGGCACCGGCCTCGGTTCGGCCGTGCTGCTGCCCACCGCGCAGGGGCGAACGGTGCTGGCCACCGAAGCCGGCCAGATCGCGCTGGCGCCGCGCACGCCGCTGGAGGCCGACATCCTGCGCGTGCTGGCCGCGACCGGCGAGCACGTCTCGTGCGAGCACGCCTTGTCGGGTCCGGGCTTGTACAACATCTATACCGCGCTGTGCACATTGCACGACACCGCGCCGACGCTGGACAGCCCGGAGGCGGTGACCGCAGCGGCCCTGGCCGACGGTGACGCGTTGGCCCGGCGCACCCTGGACACCTTCTGCGCCATGCTCGGCGGTTTCGCCGGCGATCTGGCCATGCTGTACGGCGCCTCCGGCGGGGTCTGGCTGGCCGGCGGCATCCTGCCCAAGTTCCGCAACTTCCTGCAACGCAGCGCCTTCATCGAGCGGTTTCTCGACAAGGGGCGCATGCGCGCGTTCCTGGAACGGATTCCCGTCCGCCTGATGGAGCACGGACAACTCGGCGTCATCGGTGCCGCCGGCTGGTATCTGGACCACCAGGTCCGTACCGGCGAACGCACCGGCGAGGGCGGTGACACCGCGCGGGAGACACGGTGATCGCCACTGACAGCAACAAGGCGTGTCGGCCGACGTGCCGTCACACCCACACAGCCACCCCGGAGGGGAGACCAACATGACTTACCGCAAATCCATGCTTTCGGCGAGCATCGTCGCGGCGCTGCTGTTTACCGGCGCCGCCTTCGCCCAGGACACGCCGGCGCCGCAGCAGGCACCGGCCTCCACGACCACCGCGCAGGACCGCGCCGACACCAACGCCGACGCGCAGGATCTCGAGGGTGTCGTCGTCACCGGCATCCGCGCCAGCATGCAGAAGTCGCTGCAGACCAAGCGCAACGCCAACGTCATCGCCGACGCCATCACCGCCGAGGACATCGGCAAGTTTCCCAACACCAACGTCGCCGAAGCCATGGCGCTGATGCCGGGCGTGACCATCGACCGCCGCTTCGGCCAGGGCGAGCGGGTCAGCATCGACGGCACCGACCCCAGTCTCAACCTCAGTTTCCTGGACGGTCATCCGGTGGCGCAGGCCATCTGGCTGTACGGCGAATCGCCCAACCGCGGTTTCGACTACACCATGCTGGCACCGGAGATCATCGGCCGTCTGGAGGTGATCAAGTCGTCCGAGGCGCGCATTCCCGAGGGCAGCCTGGGCGGCACCATCCTGATGCATTCGACCAAGCCGCTGGACATGGACGCCAACACCTTCCGCGGCACCGTCAGCTACAACTACAACGACCAGGCCAGCCAGGGCAAGCCGACCGTCTCGGCGCTGTACAGCTGGAAAAACCACGACAGCACCTTCGGCTTCGACATCGCCGCACAGCACTACGAGGAGCGCGTCGACCGCCAGGGTCTGGAAGTGTTCGGCTACAGCACCGTGGCCGATTTTGCCGCGGTCAACCCCAAGGTGGCCTCGCAGGTGGCCGCCGGCGACCTGCGCCCCGGCGACCTGGTGCCGCAGGAAATCAACGTCGCCTGGTTCCAGCAGACGCGCAAGCGCGACAGCGCGCTGTTCAACGTGCAGTTCCGGCCCAACGACGCCTTCTCGGGCGACTTCAGCGGCTTCTACATCCGCGAGAACTTCGACAGCTACAACCAGTCGATGTACAACTTCATGACCCAGAACGCCTCGGCGATGCAGGCGGTGGATTATTTCCAGCCCAGCATCAACGGCGTGGTCCACGGCGGCCATACCCGCGCCAACCCCGGCAGCGGCACCGGCCTCATCTACGACAACCAGTTGCGCCAGTCCGAGGTGACCACCAAGGGCGCCGACCTCACGCTGGACTACACCGCCGACACCTGGACCCTGGGCGGCCAGCTGGGCATGAGCAAGTCCGACAACCCCAACATCGGCCAGTACCTGCTGGAACCGGCCTACGAGGGCGGCACCAGCTGGGGCCTGTACCAGGGCTTCCAGGCCGACGACACCGACGCCGTGCATGACCCGTCCAAGTGGGGTGGCGGCTGGCTGGGCAACAACGGCCGCTTCGCCTCACATGCCAAGGACCGCTACGCGCAACTCGACTTCAGCACCAATTTCGACAGCGTGATCAACCAGCTGCTGGTCGGCGTGCGCTACAACCGCCACAACGAGGACTATGCCCTGCACGTGTACGGCGGCGTCAACGGCGGCACCCTGGCCGACGTCGGCACCATCGGCGATACCGACCTGCTGGGCAGCTTCCCGGGCATCTACGACAACACCGCGCACCACATCCAGGTCGGCGCGGGCAACGTGAAGGACTGGATCAACAACAGTCCCATGGACTACGACCATCCGGACCCCGGCTCCACGATCAACAACACCTGGAAACTGGAGCAGAAGAACAGCGCCGCCTACGTGCAGCTGAACTACGCCACCGACGTGCTGCGCGGCAACTTCGGCGTGCGCTGGGTGCACACCAAGACGGCCAGCTCGGCCTACAACATGCCCAACGACGCCACGCCGGTGCTGCCGGCCCCGGCCGAATGGTGGCAGACCACCTCCAGCACCAAGAACAACTGGCTGCCCTCGTTCAACCTGATCTATGACAACGGCGGCGACGTGGTGTTGCGCGCGGCCGGCGCCAAGGTGATGGCCTGGGCTCCGTACAACCTGATGGTCAACCAGACCTTCCTCAACGACACCGTGGCCACCGGCAGCGGCGGCAACCCCGAGATCGACCCGTACAAGTCCTACAACTTCAACGTGTCGGCCGAGTGGTACTTCGCCCCGCAATCGGTGCTGGCCGGTTCGGTGTTCTACAAGCACGTGCTGAACTACATCCTGCAGACACCGACCACCGAGCGCCACTACAACTCCATGCGCGACAACGATCCCGCGTCCTGGGCCAACCTGGTCGGCTCGCACGGCTGCGATGCCAGCGGCGTGTGCGACTACAGCGTCACGCGCCCGCACAACGGTGGCGGCGCCCACATCAAGGGCTTCACCATCAACTACCAGCAAGCCTTCGCCGACACCGGTTTCGGCCTGGCGGCCAACTACACCTTCGCCACCGGCAAGACCGACGCCGGCACCTCGATGCCGTACCTGTCGCGGCACACGGTGAGCCTCAGCCCGTACTACGAAAAGGGCGCCTTCAGTGCCCGCGTCAACTACAACTGGCGCAGCAGTTACGAGGGCGTGGGCTACGTGGCCGGTGCCCCGGCCGCCACCACCGACGACTACACCGACCTGAGCGCCAGCATCGGCTATGACTTCACCGACAACGTCTCGCTGTCGCTGGACGCCATGAACCTGCTGAACCAGACGTACTTCCAGTACATGAAGAACCCGTTCCGCCCGGCAGCCAAGTACACCACCGGCCGGCGCTACATGGCATCGTTGCGTTTCCGGTTCTGAGTTTCCTCCCGCGCACAGGGATGTGCGCCTTTCTTTCCCCTTCGCGGTAACGCCCGGAAAAATCGGGCGTTTCTCGCAGTCGGGGGTTCAGCCCGATCGGCCGGGCGCGAGGGTTTCGGCAAGGCCTGGGCCATCGCGGCCATGGGCCGCTCCCACAGGGCATCTCGAAAAACCGGATACTGGGCATCAACCTGTGGGAGCGGCTTCAGCCGCGATCAGCGCTTGCGGATATCTCGCCATCGCGGCTGAAGCCGCTCCCACAAAAAAACGGTTTTTCGAGGTGCCCCACAGGGCTTGTCCGAAGCCGCCTGAAACCCATGTGGGAGCGGCCCATGGCCGCGATGATGCTTGCCGATACCCATGTGCAATCGAATCCCGGGCCCGGGCGCGGGCCGCGTTGATGGAGAAAAACATGCCTGGCGTGTATCGATGGTTGTTGGGGTTTGTGATGGCGACGACCTGCGGCACGGTTGCGGCGGCGACTGCCGCGATACCGTCCTGGTCGTTGATTCCGCAGCCGGTGCGGGCCAGCCCGGCCGATCACGGTGCGGTCACGGTATCCGACGGCGACGCGGTGGCTCTGGTGGCGCCCGGCGACGCCGGCGCCGGGCACATCGTGCCGATGTTCATCGCCCACGCGAGAACGCTGCGTGGCCTGCGTCTCGTTGCGAGCGACAAGGCCGCCGACGCGCGCATCGTGCTGCGCCTGGACCCGGACGCCGCCATCGACAGCGATGCCGGCTACCGCATCGACATCGGTGACAACCGCATCCGCGCCACGGCACGCACCGCGCGCGGCCTTTTCTACGCCAGCGTCAGCATCGGGCAACTGCTGACGCCGGACGCCTCCAGGGGCGCCGCACGCGTGGCCGACGGGCGCATCGAGGATGCACCACGCTACCGCTGGCGCGGTTTCATGCTGGATTCGGCGCGGCACTTCCAGAGCGTCGAGCAGATCCGCCGGATCATCGACTGGATGGCGCTGCACAAACTCGACCGCTTGCACTGGCACCTGACCGACGACCAGGGCTGGCGGCTGCAAATCAAGCGCTACCCGAAACTCACCGATGAGGCCTCGTGCCGCCAGGCCGTGGGCCCGGACGCCGCGCTCACCGGCGGCCCGGACAAACCGTACTGCGGTTTCTACACCCAGGACCAGGTCCGCGCGCTGGTGCGTTACGCCGCCGACCGTTTCGTCACCATCGTGCCCGAGATCGAGGTACCGGGCCACGCCCAGGCGGCGTTGCACGCGTATCCCGAGCTGGGCGTGACCGGCAAGCGCCCGCCGGTGTCCACCGACTGGGGCATCAATACCTGGCTGTACGCGCCGAACCGGCGCAGTCTGACGTTCCTGGAAAACGTGCTGGACGAGGTCATGACGCTGTTTCCGTCGCGCTACATCCATATCGGCGGCGACGAGGCGGCCAAGGACCAGTGGGAAGCCTCGCCCGCGGCGCAGGCGCAACGCAAGAAACTCGGTCTGGACAACATGGACCAATTGCAGGGCTGGATGGTCGGCCATGTCGGACGCTATCTGGCCGAACATGGCCGCACCATGATCGGCTGGGACGAAATCCTCGACGGCGGCACCCTGCCCGACTCGGCGGTAGTGATGTCCTGGCACGGCGTGGACGGTGCCGTTACGGCCGCCGGCAAGGGCCATGACACCATCCTGTCGCCGTCGCCGGCACTGTATCTGGACCATGTGCAGTCGGATGCGCATGACGAACCGCCCGGCCGTCCGCAACCGGAAACCCTGAAAGACATCTACACCTTCAACCCGCAGCCGGCGTCCCTCGACGCCGGGCAGGCGCGGCATATCCTCGGCCTGCAGGCCAACTTGTGGGCCGAATACATGCCGACCTTCGCGCGTGCCCAACACGCGGTGTTCCCGCGCATGGCGGCATGGGCCGAAGTCGCGTGGTCGCCCGCATCGACCATCGACTGGAAGTCGTTCCTGCGCCGCCTCCCGGCGCAACTGGCACGCTACCGCGCGCTGGGCATCGCATACGCCGACAGCGCATGGCGGCCGCGTTTCACGGTATCCGAAAACCACGGAAAAATGGACGTGAAAATGGCCAATCAGACCGGCCAGGGAACCATCCGCTACACCACCGACGGCAGCGTTCCCGACGCGCGCTCCATGCGCTACACCGCACCGTTGTCGCTGCCGGCCGACGCCACCACCCATCTTGCCGCGACCACCTTCGATGCCGACGGCACCGCCTTGTCGCGGCCACGCATGCGCGCCATCGATGCCACCACGACCCACACCCGCAACAGCGACCAGCTCGCCACCTGCTCACACATCATTCCCCTGCGCATCGAGGACGACCGCCCGCTCGACGGGCCACGGCCGGTCTACAAGGTGGACATCGCCGACACCTGCTGGCAATGGAAAGCGGTGCCGCTGGACGGCATCGAGCACGTCCGCGTGCGGGTGGGCAACCTGCCCTGGAACTACGCGCTGTGGACGGATACCGACTCTGTCGTCGCACGATCCGTCACCGCGCCCCACGGCGACATCGAGGTGCATCTGGATCATTGCGACGGCCCGCTCCTGGCGCGCCTGCCGCTGACCGACGCCGCCCGCCACGACGAACAGACCACACTCACCGCACCGCTGACCGCCCCCGTACACGGCACGCACGACGTATGCCTGTTTGCCACCGGCGACCCGCGCCGCGGCGTCATCTGGGCGGTGGACACCGTGGAGTGGCTGCCCGACAACGCGGCCGAATAGCGTATAGCGTGCGTTCCGGAACCCGCGGTCGCGGCTTCCACCGCTCCTACATTCACATTCGGGCCGTGCGGCTTACCTGCAGGGCGGTGGCGTGTCTTGCGGCACGGGTGCGTGGAGGGTCACCGTTTGCGTTCGATCTTGCGCACGCGCGAAGGCCGATCCACGCGCGGCCGGGTCTTGGGCGATACGGAGCGGTGCTGGCGCGGCTGTGCCTGCGGCAGGCGGCGCGGGATGGCTCGCGGCGCCTTGCGCATGGCCTTCACCGGCGGCGGACGGTTGGCGGGGCGGCGGTGCTTCTTGGCGGGACGATGCGACGGCCGGTGGCCGTGCGTGCGGATGGGATGTACCGGCCGGCCGTGGTAACGGTGCGGACGATGCACGTGGCTGTAGGTCACGCCCAACCCCAGACCGCCGTAGCCCCAGCCTGGACCGTAATAGCTGCCACCGAACCAAGGCCCGGCGTAGCTGCGGCCTCCGTAGATCACGGTGTCGGCATGGCCGTAGGCCGGTTCGCCGTAGTAGTACCCGCCATCGCCACCGCTGTAGCCATAGGTGGGCGCCAGAGCACAGCCGCCCAGGGTCAGGAGGGGAGCGGACAGGACGAGCAGCAGCAACAGACGTTTCATGGTTCACCTCGCGCGGATGACGCGCCAATGCATCACTTCCATGAACGTAACGGTACCGCGACGCGTTGACGTGTGCCGGGGGGCTGTTCAGGAAGCCGCGGGGCTTGGGGCTGGTGGCGGTGGGGCCATCGGAAGGCCGCCAAGGGAGTGAAAAGGTATTGGCCTGGATGGGGCCATCGCGGCCATGGGCCGCTCCTACATTGGGTTTCAGGAAGTTTTGCGCGAATCCTGTAGGAGCGGCCCATGGCCGCGATGCCGGTCAGGCGCCTTGCAGTGCGCGCTGCACGATATCGCCGAGGTTTTCGGACAGTTCGCCGCCGGCCAGCAGTTCGGCCAGGGCGGCGTGCGCGGCGTCGCGGCGAATCGGTTCGAGCTGTTTCCAACCGTTGAACGCGGTGGCCACGCGTGCGGCCAACTGCGGATTGAGCCGGTCCATGGCGGCCAGCTGGCGGGCCAGCAGGCGGTAGCCTTCGCCGTCGGCACGGTGGAAGCCGCTGGGATTGCCTTGCGCCCACACGCCAAGCACGGCGCGCGCCCGATTGGGGTTGCGCAAGGTGAAGTCGGGGTCTTCCAGCAGCGCCTTGACGCGGGCCAGCGCGCCGTCGCCGGGCACACGCGCCTGGGCCGAGAACCATTTGTTGAGCACCAGGGGGCGGGTGGCAAAACGCTGCCGGAAGTCGGCCGACTCGGATTCGCCGGCGTCGAGCCACAACAAGGTTTCCAGCGCGCCGAGACGCTCGGTCATGGTGGCCGCATCGCCATACTGGGCGCGGGCCAGTTCGACCGCTCGGGCGGCATCGATACGCGCAAGCAGGTCCAGCAAACGTTGCTTCAGGGCGCGCCGGGACTGGCTCTGCGGCTCCAGCGAGGCGTCGCCGGGACGGTGCAGTGCCCGGTAGCGCGCGACGATGGCATCGGCCCCCAGGTGCC
>CAZMKO010000078.1:0-11017 GCA_964566965.1 uncultured Rhodanobacteraceae bacterium | reverse complement strand
CTGCACAAGGTGATCCGCTGATGAATCCCGAGCGTCGCCGTCTGTCCGGGTTGGCCCGCCTGGCCTGGTTTGCCGCCCTGTTCGCGTTCTGCGTGGTCATTTTTGGCGCCTTCGTGCGCCTGTCCGACGCCGGATTGTCGTGTCCGGATTGGCCGACCTGTTACGGGCAGGCGACCTGGCCCCAGCTGCCACACCAGGTTGCGCTGGCCGACGCCACGTTCCCGCAGCGGCCGTTCGAGGCGCACAAGGCCTGGCGCGAGCAGGTGCACCGCATGATCGCCGGCACCCTGGGCGTGCTGGTGCTGGCCCTGGCGCTGCTGGCCACCTGGTCGCGACCGAAGGCACGCTGGAGCGTGATCGGTGCGGCCCTCGCCGCGGCCGTCGGGACCGCACTGTACATCGGTGGCGAACGCGTGCTGTCGACGATCCTCGGTGTGCTGGCGATCATGGTGCCGCTGGTGGTCGCGGCCCGGCTGACGCGTACCGGGCCGTGGCGCGTGGCGGTGCTGGCGCTGGGCCTGATCATCTTCCAGGCCATGCTGGGCATGTGGACGGTAACCCTGTTGCTGAAACCCATCGTGGTAACCGGCCACCTGCTGGGCGGCATGGCCACGTTCGCGTTGATCGCCTGGGTGGCGTTGCGCTTCACGCCGCTGGGTGCCGACGATGACCGCCACGCCGGATTGCGCCGTTTCGTGGTGCTGGGCATCGTGCTGCTGGGCTGCCAGATTTTCCTGGGCGGTTGGACCAGCACCAATTATGCGGCGCTGGCCTGTGGTGTCGGCGACAGCGCGTTCCCGCAGTGCCTGGGACAATGGTGGCCGCCGGCCGACTACCACCAGGGGTTCATCATCTGGCGCGGCATCGGCGTGAATTTCGAGGGCGGCGTACTGGACGCGCCGGCACGCACCGCGATCCAGATGGTGCACCGCATCGGCGCCGCGGTGGTGTTTGTCTACCTGGGATGGCTGGCCTGGCGCGTGGCGCGTGCCGGCCTGCGCGGCTTCGCCCTGGGTATCCTTCTGGCCCTGTTGGCCCAGGTCGCCTTGGGTGTCAGCAACGTGCATTTCGGCTTGCCCCTGCCGGTGGCGACGGCGCACAACGGCATGGCGGCGCTGCTGCTGTTTTCGCTGCTGGCGGCGTTGGCCCGGATGCAGCCTCGCTTGCCGGTGCCGACGTTCCGGGACGATCGTCCGATGCAAACCGGTTAACATGTCCGATTATCCTGAATCGTAGCCTGCCTGATGGTCCATTTCGCCGAATACTGGGAGCTGACCAAGCCGCGTATCGTCGCGCTGCTGGTGTTTTGTGCCGTCATCGGGATGTTTCTTGCCGTGAACGTGACGCCGCCGGCGATCGGCGTGCCGGGTTGGCGCCCGTTGCTGTTCGGCACTCTCGGCATCTGGCTGGCGTCGAGTTCGGCCGCGGCGTTCAACCATCTCATTGACCGGCGCATCGACAAGGTCATGGCGCGCACCTCGCGCCGTCCGCTGGCGGCCGGGAAACTGTCGGCGCCGCAGGTGTTCACTTTCGCGTTGGTGATCGGCGTCGTCTCGATGCTGATCCTGGCGTTGCTGGTCAACGTGCTGACCGCGGTCCTGACTTTTGCCGGCCTGATCGGCTATGCGCTGATCTATACCGCCTTCCTGAAACGTGCCACATCGCAGAACATCGTCATCGGCGGTCTGGCCGGCGCGGTGCCGCCGATTCTGGGGTGGACGGCGGTGACCGGTACGCTGGATCCGTACGCGTTGCTGCTGTGCCTGATCATCTTCGTGTGGACGCCGCCACACTTCTGGGCCCTGGCGATCTTCCGCCGCGACGACTATGCCAACGCGGGCATTCCCATGCTGCCGGTGACTCACGGTATTCCCTATACCGCCTGGCATGTGCTGTTCTACACCGTGCTGTTGCTGCTGGTGTCGGTGCTGCCGTATCTGACCGGCATGAGTGGCCTGCTTTACCTGGGCGGCGCGCTGGTGCTCGGCGGCGGGTTTCTGTATTACGCGGTGCGCCTGATCCGGCCACCGGATGCACGTTTCGCCATGAAGGTGTTCGGTTATTCCATCGTCTACCTGATGGCGTTGTTCGCCTTCCTGCTGCTGGACCACTGGCTGGTCGAGCCGGCGTTGCAGGTACCGCGCGTGGGGTGAGCCGTACCGCGTCTCGGCGCTTGCGACAACGTTCGATCGCCGCCGACTATCAGTCGGTGGCCGCTTCCGAGGCGTCGTGGCGGCGTTGGCGGCGGCGGTACCACCACCAGGCGGCGGCCACCGCCAGCAGGATTCCGAAGGCGATCCACAGGCCGGTCTGGCCGCGGTGCAGCCACTTCAGCAGCCAGTCGTGGTTGTTGGCGCCGAAATAGCCCAGGTACACCCACACCGGCACGCTGACCAGTGCGGCGATGCCGTCGAACAGCAAAAATCGCCATACCGACACGCGGTGGGTCAGCCCGGCGGTGATGAATACGGCGGTGCGCATGCCCGGCAGGAACCGCGAGGTGAACAACAGGCGATTGCCGTATTGCTCGAATTTTTTCTGCACCAAGGCGAAGCGCTTCGGGGTCAGCAGCCGCGACACCCAGCGCCAGCGCAGGATGCGTGCGCCGAAATGATGCCCCAGCGCAAACATCGTCAGGTCGCCGGCCAGCACGCCGAACAGTGCCAGCAGGAACATCAGATGCACGTTCGCGTAGCCCAGGCCCGCGATCACGCCGCCGGCGACCAGGGTGATGTCCTCCGGCAACGGCGCGCCCACGCTGCACAGCAGCAATGCCAGCAACACGGCGATGTAGCCGTGCTGGGCAAAGTAGGTGACCAGTTGCGTGAGGAGGTCCATGTCGCGTGGTGGTGAAGTAACGGGACGGAAAAAAGGAGCTATCTTCCCACGGATCGGAACCGGCTGCGTGTTCCGGCCGCGGGGCGCGCGGTCAGCCTGGCATTACGGCGCGGCGTGGTACCACCGCCATGGTCAGGCGCGAGAGGCAGATCGCGCGCCCGGCATCGTCGCGGATGTGGATCTGCCACACTTGGGTGCTGCGGCCCACGTGCACGGCACGCGCCTCGGCGTGCACCCGGCCCTCGCGCACGCCGCGCAGGTGATTGGCATTGATGTCCAGGCCCACGGCCAATTCGCGCCCGGTGTCCAGCGTGAGCAGGGCGGCGGTGCTGCCCACGGTTTCGGCCAGGGCCACCGACGCGCCGCCATGCAGCAACCCGAACGGCTGGTGGGTGCGCCGGTCCACCGGCATGCTGGCGCGCAACCAGTCCTCACCACAGGCGTCGAAGCGGATGTCCAGCCCCTCCATCAGCGTGCCCTTGCTGGAGGCATTGAGGGCGTCGAGGTCGGGAGGCTGGTTCCACAAAGGCATGCGGAGGTATTCCGTGGTGGGGAGGCTCCATGATAACGGCACCATCGCGGCGCGTGCCGTGCGCCGTCGCGCGCCGCGGCAACGTTGTGGCAATCCGCGTCACGCGCGACAATGAGCGCTTTTCGTGCAGGAGCCGACGTGGCCTACACCGTGACGCTCAAGGCCAGCGGGCATCGTTTCGAGGTGGCCGAGGGGGAAACCGTGCTGGATGCGGCCCAGCGCGCCGGCCTGGCCTTGCCGTATTCGTGTCGGGCCGGGCTGTGCGGCAGCTGCAAGGCCACGGTGCTGGAAGGCACATTCAGTTATCCGCACCGGCCGCCAACCGCGTTGAGCGCCGCCGAGCAGGCGCGGCATGCCGCGTTGCTGTGTCAGGCGGTGCCCGACAGCGACCTGTTGCTCGAGGTGCGCGAAGTGCGTTCGGTGGAGGACATGCCGCACCGCCGGATGCGGGTGACGGTGGTGGCCCGTGACCGGCTGGCACCGGACGTGATCCGTTTGCGCCTGGCGCCGGTACCGGATGAACGCCCGTTGCGCTGGATGGCCGGCCAGTACATCGAGGTCTTGCTGGACGACGGCAAGCGGCGCGCGTTCTCGTTGGCGCGGGCTCCGCACCTGGGCGAGGAGCTGGAAGTGCACGTGCGCCATGTGGCCGGTGGCGGCTTCACCTCGTGGGTATTCCACGAGCTGGACGTGGGTGACGATCTGATCATCGAGGGCCCCAGCGGCACGTTTGTGCCGCGCGAGGATGCCGAGCGGCCCATGATCCTGGTCGCCGGCGGCACCGGTTTCGGCCCGGTGAAGGCGCTCATCGAGCATTTCCTGCATCTGGGCACGCGCCGTCCGATGCGCTTCTATTGGGGCGCGCGCACCGTCGCCGACCTGTACCTGCGCGAGTTGCCCGAGCACTGGGCCCGCGAGACGCCGACGCTGTCCTTCACCCCGGTCATCTCCGACCGTGAACACGCCGTCGCGGCCGGCATGCGTCCGGGCTTCGTGCATGAGGCGGTGCTGGAGGACTGGCCGGACTTGTCCGACCACGACGTCTACATGTGCGGTCCGCCGGCCCTGATCGATGCCGGCCGGCGCAGTTTCGCCGATGCCGGCCTGCCCGGGGAGCACCTGTACTTCGATTCGTTCGAATACGCGCCGGACGTGCTGGACAAGATCCTGGGCAGCCGCGCCGGTATTCACGGCTGGTGAGTGGAGTGCCTCGGGTGCGCGGGGCCGTCCCGTCCGGGCCGGGCCGGCAGACGGCCCGCGCTCGCTCGCGGCCCCACACCACGGCGGCGCTGCGCCGGTCGCCGCCGTCACTCGTGACGCTCGTCACGCGCGGATGAAACCCAAAAACAACGGGCGCAGGATGATCCTGCGCCCGTTGTTCATGCCGATTCCGCGGGCCGACACGGCATGCGACCACCGCGTCGCCCGTCGTCACCGGCGGGAGCCTATTTCTTGCCCTTGGCCATCGGCAATTGCGCCTGCTTCCAGGCGAGCATGCCGCCTCCCAGCGTATGCACCTTCTGGAAACCGGCCTTGACCAGGCGCTGGGCGGCCTTGGCCGAGGCGCGGCCATCCTTGCACACCACCACCACCGGCAGATCGCGAACCTTGGCCAGATCCTTGTTCTCGGGATCGAACTGGCTCATGGCGACGTGGCGGGCGCCGGGGATGTGGGCCTTCTCGAAATCCGCGTAGCTGGACAGGTCCACCACCAGGGCGTCCTCGCGGTTGATCAGCAGGGTCAGGGCGCCGGGGTTCAGCGTCTTGTACTTGCGTCCGAAACGCATCAGTTCGCCGCCGATCAATCCGATCAGGAGGATCACGAACAGCAGGCTGAGCCAGACGTGGTTGCCGACGAATTCGGGCAGGCGGTGGAAAAACTCGCTCATCAGGGGACCCCGTGCGGGCGCGGTGCAAACCGTGCATTATCCGTGACGCCCGTGCCGGATTCAATCATGATCCGCCCGGGCAGCCTCCCGGACGACGACACCCTGGCCCGGAAAGCATGCACGCGAACAGGTGCACGCGGTGCTATTCGGCTGCCCCGTCGTCGGTGGCGATATCCGGCAGGCCGGTGGTCAACCACCAGCGGCCGGCGTCGGCGTCCCACTTCCAGATCTGCTGGTCGAGCACGAAGCGCTCGCGCTGCGTGTGCACATTGACCAGGCCGATTTTCACGGCCTGGCGCACTTCGCCGTCGGCCACGGCCACCGGGCCGCCGCCTTCGTCGTAGCCGACCACGCGGACCTGCTGGTAGCGGGCCTGGTCGATGGCGCCGAGCGGGTGCGCCTCGCGGTATTCCGGCGACACGAATTCCAGCGCGCGTTGGAAGCTTCCCCAGCGCACGGTCGACTGGTAAGCGTTCAGGGTGGCGGTGAGGCTGTCGCTGCGCTTGTTTCCGGCGCAGCCGGCCAGCAACGCCAGTACCAGGGTCATGATGATGAGTCGTGGGCGTGACACGTGATTCCCCCGTCCGGGCACGATGAGGGAACCATTCTGGCGCATTCGTGCGCGGCGCGCCGTGGCCGGCTTCACGTGCCGGCCGCGAGCGGGGGCGTGGTGCCGTCGCGTCGTTTGGCCACGAAGCGGGCCTCCAGCGTGGCGCAATCGCGCTCGCTGCCGCATTCACGCACGCGGCAGGCCACCTTGATACCGGCCTTGCCGCGGCGGCGCAGGGTATCCAGAAAGACCGGCACGTCGGCCGCGTCGAGACATTCGGCGTGGGCTTCGAAGTCCGACCACACCGGAGCCAGGTAGGCGACCTGGCTGCGCGCCACGAAAATGTCGCCGTCCAGGCCCTCGGCATCGGTCAGAAGCGTCACCAGCGACCAGGCGGCCAATGTCATGGTGCTGGCCAGTGATCCGCCGAAGGCGCAGCCCTTGTCATTGATGTTCGGTGTCAGCGGCGCCCGCGCGGTGAGCGCGCGGCCGTCCCAGTGGCAGATGGCCAGGCCGATGTGGCGGGCCAGGGGAATGCTTCGCTCGATCAGGGCCTGCAGCGCGCGGGCGGGTTCGGGGAGGTTTTTCATGCCGGCAGAGTCTGCCCGGGTCGGCCTCGCGCGGCAACCGGGGCGGCGATTCGCGGTAGCATCGGTGCATGGGTTCCAGAATTTCCGCAGCATTGGCCGGGGCCAGCGTGCTGATTACCCGGCCGGTCGGTCACGGACAGGCCCTGGCGGCACGCGTGCGCGCGTGCGGGGGCGAGGCACGGCTGTTGCCTGGTGTGGCCCTGCGTCCCGCCGTGGATGCCGCCGCCGCGACGACGGCGCTGCGCGCGGCGCTGGCGGGCGATCTGGTGGTCTTCACCAGTCCGGCGGCGGTGCAGTTTGCCGCGCGGCTGGCGCCGCTGCGTGGCCGGGCTTGCATCGCCACCGTGGGGCGCGGCACGGCCGCCGCCCTGGTCCGGCACGGAGTGCGCGACGTGTTGCTGCCGTCCACGACCCAGGACAGTGAAGGCCTGCTGGCGCACCCGCGCCTGTGCCGGCTCCGCGATCGGCGCGTGGCGGTGGTCGGCGCGCCGGGCGGGCGCGGTGTGCTGCAGCGCGAGATCGCGACACGCGGCGCGCGGTTGTCGCGCGTCCATGTGTACCGTCGTGTGCCGGCGCGCCTGGATGCGCGCCATGCCCGGATCCTGGCCCACCTGCATGGCGTCGCCTATACCCTGTTGTCCAGCGCCGAAACATTGCGCTGCCTGCAGCAGGCGCTGGGCGCCGAAAGCCGGGCACGCCTGCTGGCGACTCATGCCGTGGTCAGCAGTCGGCGTATACAACAGTTGGCCGGGCAGGCGGGATTTTGTCGCGTCAGTGTGGCGGCTTCGGCCCTGTCCGCGGATCTTCTGGGGAAAACCGTGCAGTTGCACGCATCAACCGGGTGAGCGGGCCGCGGCCACGTTCACCCCGTCATTCGGGATAGCATGGAATCATGAGCGAAAAACCTGCCCACTCCGAAACCGGTTCGCCATCCACCCCGCCGGCCGGCGCGCCGCCGCCGCGCCAACCGGCGCCGCCACCACGCGCGCCACGCCGCAAGGACAAATCCGGAGGCGGCGGCATTGCCGTGCTGGCCTTGCTGCTCGCCCTGGTGGCCTTGGCATGGGCCGGCTGGCAGTGGTGGCAGGCGCGCCAGGGTGATGACTCGGCGCGTCAGGCAAATAGTCGTGTCGAGGCCCAAGTGTCGGCACTGGACAAGCGCCTGAACTCGGTGCGCGACGCCGCCCGTGCGGGCCAGGACAAGGCCGGGCATGCGCTGGACTCGGCACGTGCCGAGCTGAATCAGAAGATGAGCGGCCTGTCGCGGCGCGTCGGCGGCCTGGAGGATGCCGTTGCCTCGCTGGCTCGTCATCGCCGTGACGGACGCGAGGCGGCCCTGCTCGATCAGGTGGCCTTGCTGCTGCGTCTGGGCCAGCAACGCCAGGAGCTGTTCGGTGACGTGGACGGCGCCGTGAAGGCCTACACCCACGCCGAGAAAAGTCTCGTCGCGGCCGACGATCCGGAGCTCGACGACGTGATCGAGAACGTGCGCGCCGAGCGCCAGGCGCTTCGGGACAGTCGCCCGGCGACGCGCCATCGGGCGCTGGAAACGGTGGCCCGTCTGCGTCGTGATGTCGACACGTGGCCCTTGAAAGGCGAGACCGACAAGCAACCGGCCGCCACGGCTGGCGGTTTCTGGCAACGCGTCTGGCACGGCCTGGCCACGACGGTGGTGGTGCGTCGCCAGGATGCCTCGGCGTCGGCACGTGCCAGTGGCCGCATGGCACGGCAGTTGACGGCGCTGGATCTGGCCCAGGCCCAGGCCGCCTTGCTGGCCTGGGATACCGATGCCGCCACACGGGCATTGCGTGAGGCCACCGGTCGTCTGCAGCACGATTTCGACACCGCCGACGCCGGCGTGCAAAAAGCGCGTGCGGATCTGGCCGGCCTGCTGAAACAGCCCATGCATGCCGGCACGGTGCATCTGGGCAAGGCGCTGCAGGCCCTGGGCAACCTGCGCGGTGTGCGTGACGCGGCGCCCGCCACGGATGCCGATTCGACGCGCGCCGGCGATGACGACACCGGTGATGCCGCGGTGCATCCGGCGGCGGCCGGCAGCGCCGCCGCCCCGGCGGAGGCGACATCATGACGATCTGGCGCTGGGTATTGTGGTTGGTCGTGCTGGCGGCCCTGGCCGCGTTCGGGTGGCACTGGGTGGCTGTCGATCCCGGCGATGTGCTGATCCGCCTGCGCGGCTGGGAAGTGGAGACCACGCTGCTGGCGGCCGTGATCATCGTGATCCTGGTCGTGGTGGTGGTGTTCTGGTTGTGGCGCCTGGTGCGCTGGCCATTCGGCGCGGTGGGTCGTCGGCATCGCCGGGTCAGTCGCAAGCAGCTGCGATCCGGGTTGGTGTTGCTGGCCGAGGGGCATTACGGCGCTGCCGAGCGCGCGCTCGGTCGTGCCGCCCGGCATGCTCCGCAGAAGGGGGCGGCCTCGTTGGCCGCGGCGCGGGCCGCGGCGCGACGCGGTGACGAGTCGGCCGCGTTCGGCCATCTGGACAAGGCCTCGGAAAGCGTGCCCATGGCCGCGCGCAGCGAGCGCGCGCGATTGCTGCGCCATGCCGGTCGGCCCGCCGAGGCGGTGGCCCTGCTGGCGCCGCAGGCCGACGCCGACAAGCTGACGCCGGCCGGGTGGCTGGAATGGGTCAGGGCGGCGCTGGACGCCGGTGAGCCCGGGCGCGCCATGAGCGGCCTCGGATCTTTGCTGAACAGTGGTGCCCTCGATGCCCGGGCCCAGGTCGCCATGGAGACCCGCGTGGTGGTGGCGGCGATCAGGGCCAGTGCCGACGGCGACGCCCTGAAGCATTTGTGGGCGTCGCTGGGCAAGGCGCAGCGGCGTCAGCCCGAGGTGGTCGACGCGTATGCGCGGCAGGCGGCCCGGTACGGCCAGTCCATGGCCGCCATGGGCGAACTGGAAGCCGCCCTGAAGCGGCAGTGGTCGCCGCGGCTGGTGACCACCTGGGGATGGCTCGCCGGCGATGATGTGGAACCGCGGCTGCGCCGCGCGGAGGGATGGCTGGACCGCCATCCCGACGATCCGGCCCTGCTGTCCACCCTGGGGCGGCTGTGCGCGCGCCTGGAGGTCTGGGGCAAGGCCCGCGAGTATCTCGGCCGCGCACTGGCCCTGGCGCCGGATGCGGCCACCTGGGAGGCGTTGGGCGAGGTCTATGCCGGGCAGGACAACGTGCTGCTCTCGCAACGCTGTTACCGCAACGCGCTGCGCCTGCATCGCGGCGAGCCGGTCGAGCCGCTGCCCGGCAGTCATGCCGGCGACGCGCAGGCCGACGCGCCCATGGGTGAACAGCGTGATGCGCACGGGATGCCGCGTCTGGAAGAGTGACACGGCGGGGGTTTGGCGGGTGCATGGCCGGCCACGTGGTCCGTGCCGTCACCCGCCGTTTTCTTTCACAGGGCGGTCAGGTTGGCGTATGCCAGCACCAGCCATTTGTTGCCCGTGTCGGCGAAATTCACCTGCACGCGGGTGTGCGCGCCGCTGCCTTCGGCGCTGACGATCACGCCGTCGCCGAACGTGGGGTGGCGCACCGGCTGGCCCAGCGCCAGGCCGGCGGGGGCCTCGTCCAGCGCGGCATGGGCCGGCCTCGTCCATGCCGGACGGCTGACCTTGATGCGCGGACGGACCTCGTGCACCAGACCCTGCGGTATCTCGCCCAGGAAACGTGACGGCCGCGCGTACGTCTCGCTGCCGTGCAACCGCCGCTGCTCGGCGTAGGTCAGGGTCAGGGTTTCGCGGGCGCGCGTGATGCCGACGTAGGCCAGCCGGCGCTCCTCCTCCAGGCGCCCATCCTCCTCGACCGCGCGCTGGCTCGGAAACAGGCCATCCTCCATGCCGACCAGAAACACGTGCGGAAATTCCAGCCCTTTGGCCGAATGCAGCGTCATCAGCTGTACGCAATCGTCCCCGGCCTGACCCTGCCCCTCGCCGGCTTCGAGCGCGGCATGCGACAGGAAAGCCGCCAGTTCGGACAAACCCGCCTCCAGATCCTCTGCCGACAATTCGAAACGATCGGCCACGTTGACCAGTTCGTCCAGGTTTTCCACCCGCGCCTCCCCGTTGCCGCGGCTGTCGCGCTCGTAGTGCTCGCGCAGGCGGGTGGTGGTGAGAATGTGTTCGACTTGTTCGGACAGGGTGAGTGGTTCGGGACTCGGGACTCGGGATTCGGGGTTCGGAGGTTGGGCGTCCGTGGCAGGTGCCAGTATCCCGCTTTCAACGGAATCCGATGCGCCATTGCTGGACGTGATGTCGCTGGTTGCGGGTCCCGGGTCCCGGGTTCCGGGTCCCGCGATCGCGCGAGCCAACCCGTCAATGAGCGCCAGAAACCCCTTCACCGCATTCTTCGCCCGCCCCGCCAGATCATGGCCGATCAGTTCAGCCATTGAGGCCTCCCACATCGAGCTGCGGTCGGCGCGGGCGCGGCGACGCAGGGTGTCGAGGGTGCGGGCGCCGATGCCGCGCGGCGGGGTGTTGACGGCGCGCTCGAAGGCGGCGTCGTCGTGGCGGTTGGCAGTCAGGCGCAGGTAGGCCAGGGCATCCTTGATTTCGGCACGCTCGAAGAAGCGCTGGCCGCCGTAGACGCGGTAGGGCAGGTCGCGCCGGATCA
>CAZMKO010000077.1:0-11079 GCA_964566965.1 uncultured Rhodanobacteraceae bacterium | reverse complement strand
GGGCGTTGCCGGGGAAAGCCCCGCCGGCACGTTTCAGCACCTACCGGGGGCTCTCGTGGTCAGTGCCGGAAGTGGCGCATGCCGGTGAAGACCATGGCCATGTCGTGTTCGTCGGCGGCCGCGATCACTTCCTTGTCGCGGATCGAACCGCCGGGCTGGATCACTGCCGTCACGCCGGCCGCGGCGGCGGCGTCGATGCCATCACGGAACGGGAAGAAGGCATCCGAAGCCATGGCGCTGCCGGCCACGTCGAGCTTGGCGTCCTGCGCCTTGATGGCGGCGATGCGTGCGCTGATGACACGGCTCATCTGGCCGGCGCCGATACCTATGGTCCGGCCGTCGCGCGCGTACACGATGGCGTTGGATTTCACGAACATCGCCACGTGCCAGGCGAACAGCAGGTCGTGCAGTTGTTCGGCCGACGGCACGCGCCGGCTGACCACTTCCAGGTCGTCCACCAGCAGGGTGTCGCGATCGGTGTCCTGCGCCAGCAGGCCACCGGCGATGCGCTTGTAGTTGCGGGTGGCCGGCGCCCGTTCGGGCCAGGCGCCGGTGGCCAGCAGGCGCACGTTGGGCTTGCGCGCGAATGCCTCGCGCGCGGCGTCGTCCACGGCGGGTGCGATCACCACCTCCACGAACTGGCGCGACAGGATGGTCTCGGCGGTGCCGGCATCCAGCGGGCGATTGAAGGCGATGATGCCGCCGAAGGCCGATGTCGCGTCGCAGGCGAAGGCGCGCTCGTAGGCGTCGACGAGGTTTTCGCCCAGCGCCACGCCGCACGGGTTGGCATGCTTGACGATGACGCAGGCCGGCACCTTCCGGAATGCCTTGACGCATTCCAGGGCGGCATCGGCATCGGCAAGGTTGTTGTAGCTGAGCGGCTTGCCGGCCAACACCCGGGCGGTGGCGACGATGCCCTCGCGTGGTGCGTCGGGTTCCACGTACAGCGCGGCGCCCTGGTGCGGGTTTTCGCCATAGCGCAAGGTGGCGGCGCGGTCCATGCCCAGGTGCAGCGTGGGTGCGAACGGCGTGGCCTCCTCCTGTTCGTTGACATGCGCGCCCAGCCAGTCGGCAATCATGCCGTCGTAGCGGGCAGTGTGGGCATAGGCGCGCGCGGCCAGGCGCTGGCGCAGGGCCAGGGTGGTGCCGCCGTGCTCGCGCAGGGTGTCGATGAGTTCGGCGTAGTCGGCCGGGTCGGTGACCACCAGCACGCGGTCGTGGTTCTTGGCTCCGGCGCGCAGCATCGCCGGACCGCCAATGTCGATGTTCTCGATGGCCTCGGCCATGGTCACGTCGGGCCGGGCCACGGTGTCGGCGAACGGATACAGGTTGACCACCAGCAGGTCGATCGGCTCGATGCCGTGTTCGGCCATCACCGCCTCGTCGGTCTGGCGGCGCCCCAGCAGCGCGCCGTGGATGGCCGGATGCAGCGTCTTGACCCGCCCGTCCATGATTTCCGGAAAGCCGGTGACGTCGCTGACATCGCGGACCGGAACATGCACTTCGCGCAAGGCCCTGGCACTGCCGCCGGTCGAGAGCATCTCCACGCCGAGCGCATCCAGGGCGCGGCCGAGGTCGGCCAACCCGGCCTTGTCCGAAACGCTGACAAGGGCCCGGCGAACGGGAATCAGGGTGGTATCGAACATGATGTCGCCTTGGCGTGAAAGCCGTCCATTATAGACGCGTGGACGGCCGTGGCGGCAGACCCCCGTCGTCCCGCGGCCAGCGGGCCCTGGATGGTGGCCGTCAGATGATGCCGTGGGTTGTGAGTTTCTTGCGCAGCGTGGCGCGGTTGATCCCCAGCGTGGCCGCGGCACGGCTCTGGTTGCCGTCGTGCCGGGCCAGGACCTCGCGCAGCATCGGCGCTTCCACCTCGCGCAGGACCAGCGCGTACAGACCCTCGTCGATGCATTCGGCATCGCCCAGGTCGTCCAGATAGCGGCGCACGGTGCGGCTCACGCACTCGCTGAGCGCGCTTTGCAGGGGTGTCGTGCGGGCGGGTTCGTCGCGCGGCAAGATGACGGCATTCACTCCATTGTCCCCTGGGCGTACGGGTCTTGTCCCCGACATCGAAAACACGGCAGGCGACACCGCGAGGGTGGCGCGCAAGGCATGCCAGTGTACCCCGCCGGGCGGCGTTTTTTAACCGTCACCGCCGATTTTTCGTCCGCCGGTACGCGCCCGCCGGCATCCGCGCGGGCCGCATCACCGCACCGCGCAAGCGATGCGGCGACATGGACGTTACTGGAAGGCGAACTCGAAGGCGATGGCGTTGCGGCCCGGATCGCGCACCTCGAACATCAGCGCGGTGGTGGCACCGGGAGCCAGGCCGGCGGCCCGGGTGCCGGCGTCGGCGATATAGCTCGCGGGGCGGAAGCGACGCATGGCGATGCGGTTCTGGTCCAGGTCCGACAAGGTGATCGACACCACCGGATAGGGCTGTGCAAACGTGGCGTTGTTGCGTACCGTGGCGCTGATGAGCAGGGCACCCGGCACGGTCGGATGGGGGCGCACGTCGCGTGAAAGCAGCTCCAGGTCCGACAGGTCGCTCACGGTGGGTACTTGGCAACCGGCCCAGTCGCAGGCCCGCGCCAGCCATGGCCGCGTGGTCGGGTTGGCGGCCAGTGCCTGGCGTTCGGCCCAGGTCAGTTGCAGTCCCAGGCAGACCAGCAGGACGGCGCAGCCGGCGATCCAGCGCCAGGTGTGGGGGGGCGCGACCGTGGTATGGCGGCGCCGGTGGATGGCAAACGACGGCGTGGGCGGTGCCGGTTCGGTGTGGATGTCCGGCATGCTTTCCCGATCCGTGCCCGTGTCGTCCGTGTCCACCTCGTCCGTATTTCCTTCGGGTGGCACGTCCGCGTCCGGCGCCGCCGGGGTGTCGGATACGGCGGCGACTTCCGTGGTGGAGCGCGACGCGTCGATCGCCGGGAGATCGTCGGTGGCGTCCGTGGCCGCGGGTGCGTCGGCCGGCACATCCGTCGATGTATCGGTCGTGCCGTGGTCTTGTGCGGCCGGTGCTTCGGAACCTGGCGTGTCGGCCTGCAGGTAGGCCATGAAGTCCGCCAGCAAGGCAGCGTCGTCCCGCGGCACGGCGGCACCGGTGTCCCGGTCCTCGTCGCGGTCCGCTGTCGGTGCATCGGGCGCCGCGGTGGCGGCGGGCGTCCGTGGCGTGGTCATCATCAGGATGGGGGGCGCCGGGCTGGCCGCGTGCACCGGCAGATGCTCGAATGCGCCGGACGGCAGTGTTTCGGCCAATGTGGTCAGCGCATTGAACGTGGCCCCGCACTGGCCGCAACCAACGCTTCCACCCGCCTGCGCCAGCGTTGCGGCATCAAGCTCGTACAAGGCCAGGCATTCGGGGCATTGCGCATACATGGGTCGATTGTATCCGCTCGACGCGGTGCGGGACGTGACTCAATGCGCCTGTCGCGGCGTCGTGTCAGCGCCGGCGCACGCCGTCGATGCGGATCCATTCCTCGCGCCGCGCGACGGCAAGTTCGTCGAACCAGGCGGCATAGACGGCCAACAGTTCCGCCTGTTGGCCATCGAGGATGCCGGACAGCGCGAAGGGTGCCCCCGGCTTGCACAGTGTGGCGAAGCGCGGGGCCAGCTCGGCCAGCGGGCCGGCCAGGATGTTGGCGACGAAGACGTCGGCCGGCGTGCCGGGAGCGGCGTCGGGCAGGTGCGTCTGCAGGCGGTCGCCGACACCGTTGCGCTCGGCATTGTCGCGTGACGCGGTGATGGCCTGCGGGTCGTTGTCGATGCCCACGGCCGCCAGCGCGCCCAGCTTCAGGGCCGCCACCGCCAGCACGCCCGAGCCGCAACCGTAGTCGATGACACGCTGGCCATCGAGATCGAGGCCGTCCAGCCACTCCAGGCACAGCGCCGTGGTGGGGTGGGTGCCGGTACCGAACGCCAGGCCCGGATCCAGGCGTACCACGGCCAGGGCCGGATCGGCCGGCGGCTCGATGTTCCACGGATACACCCACAACCGGCGCCCGAATGACATCGGTTGGAAGCGATCCATCCAGGCACGTTCCCAATCCTGATCCTCGATACGGCGCCACTCGATGTCGGCCGGTTTGATCTCCGCCACGTGTTGTTCCAGCGTCCGGGTCAGGGCCGGCCGGTCGGTATCGGCCTCGAACAGGGCCTGTACCCGCGTGCGCGACCACAGTGGCGTCTCACCCACGCCGGGCTCGAAAATGGCGCGCTCATCCGGCGTGTCGACATCCGCGTCGGCCAGCGTCACCGACAGCGCGCCCAGCGCCTCCAGTGCCTCTTCCACGGCCGGTTGCCGGCGGCTGTCGATGGTCAGGGAAAGTTCGGTCCAGGGCATGGGGTGGTTTGTCGGTCGGTGGTCAGTGTTGGCGGTCGGGCGGGTTTTGGCGTCGTAAGCTTCATGGCTTCGTGTTGCTCCCCATGACGTGAACCATGATGTGACGGCTTCCGTCCTCCTCGACAATCAGGAGAATAGTACGGCGATTCGCCACCCATCACTCGGTTACGTCAGTCATCATTCCGAGTCCCGAGTCCCGAGTCCCGAGTCCCGAGTCCCGAGTCCCGAGTCCCTACTGCCCCTTCATCCGGTCCAACCGCTCCGCAATCCGTTTCTCCAGATAATGGATGTTCTGCTGGCCGGCGCGGAAGCCGACATCCTCCATGATGCGCTGTTGCAGCGGAATATTGGTCTTGATGCCCTCGATCACGGTTTCGGCCAGCGCGATGCGCATGCGTGCCAGGGCCGTGTCGCGGTCCATGCCGTGGGTGATCAACTTGCCGATCATCGAATCGTAGGTGGGCGGGATGCGGTAGCCGTCGTAGATGTGCGTATCCACGCGCACGCCGGGGCCGCCGGCGGCCTCGAAACGTTTGATGGTGCCGGGACAGGGCAGGAACTTGTCCGGGTCCTCGGCGTTGATGCGGCATTCGATGGCGTGCCCGGTGATGGTGATGTCGTCCTGTTTGATCGACAGTTTTTCACCGCTGGCGATGAGCAGCTGTTCGCGCACCAGGTCCACGCCGGTGATCAGCTCGGTGATCGGGTGCTCGACCTGGATGCGGGTGTTCATCTCGATGAAGTAGAAGCGGCCGTCCTCGAACAGAAATTCGAACGTGCCGGCACCGCGATAGCCGATGCGAATGCAGGCCTCGGTGCAGACCTTGCCGATCTCGGCGCGCAGCTCGGGCGTGATGCCGGGGGCCGGTGCCTCCTCGACCACCTTCTGATGGCGTCGTTGCATGGAGCAGTCGCGCTCGCACAGGTGGATGGCGTTGCCCTGGCCGTCGGCCAGCACCTGGATTTCCACGTGGCGCGGATTTTCCAGGTACTTCTCCATGTACACCTCGTCGTTGCCGAACGCGGCGCGTGCTTCCTGCTTGGTGGTGGCGATGGCGTTGCCCAGGTGCGCCTCGGTATGCACCACGCGCATGCCGCGCCCGCCGCCGCCGCCGGAGGCCTTGATAATGACCGGGTAGCCGATCTCGGCGGCGATGCGCTTGCTTTTTTCGACATCCTCGTCGAGCGGACCGCCGGAGCCGGGCACGCAGGGCACGCCGGCCTCCTTCATGGCGCGGATGGCCTGCACCTTGTCGCCCATCAGGCGGATGGTGTCGGCCTTCGGCCCGATGAACACGAAGCCGGACTGTTCGGTCTGCTCGGCGAAATCGGCATTTTCGGACAAAAAGCCGTAGCCGGGGTGGATGCCGTTGGCATCGGTCACCTCCGCGGCGGCGATGATGGCCGGAATGTTGAGGTAGCTCTGCGCGCTGGGAGCCGGGCCGATGCAGATGGCCTCGTCGGCCATGCCCACGTGCTTGAGGTTGCGATCGATGGTCGAATGCACGGCGACCGTCTTGATACCCAGCGCATGGCAGGCACGCAGCACGCGCAATGCGATTTCACCACGGTTCGCGATAACGATTTTTTCTAGCATGGAGGTTCCGGAACTCTGTATACGGTGCCAAAACCCGGTTTGAGGACCTGCAACCCGTCCCGTGCCGCAAGGCGGCAGCGGCCGGGTCCCGGGTCCCGGGTCCGGGTCCCGAAAAATCAGGCGATGATGAACATCGGTTCGTCGAACTCCACGGCCTGGCCGTTCTCGACCAGGATCGCCACGACCTTGCCGGACACCTCGGCCTCGATCTGGTTGAACATCTTCATGGCCTCGATGATGCCCAGCGTGTCGCCCTGCTTGACCTGCTGGCCGACCTTGACGAAGGCGTCGCCGCCGGGTGTGGACGAGGCGTAGAACGTGCCCACCATGGGCGACTTGACCTGTTTGCCCTCGGGCAGCGTGTCGCCGGATTCAGCCTCGGGCGCGGGGGGCGCGGCCGAGGCCGTGGCCGGGCTCGGCGCCGCCGGGGCGGGGGCCTGGGGCGCAAAGGTGGCGGGCTGGGCCGGGATCACCTGCGCGGCGCGGGACAGGCGGACCGTCTCCTCGCCTTCCTTGATTTCCAGCTCGGCCAGATCGGAGGCTTCGAGCAGGTCGATGAGTTTCTTGATTTTGCGAAGGTCCATGGAAAAAAACCTGAGTGTTTTTGTCGGAGGAAGCGGCCGCCGGGTGTACGGGCGGACCGCGTGAACGGGTCAGACCGACGGCGTATCCATGTCCGGCGGGGGCGGCAGCCGCGTCAGCGCCGCTTCCAGCGCCAACCGGTAGCCGTCGCCGCCCAGACCGGTGATGGTGCCCACCGCCAGATCGGAAAAATACGAATGGTGCCGGAACGGCTCGCGAGCCATCGGGTTGGAAAGGTGCACCTCGATGAAGGGAATATCCACCGCCGCCATGGCGTCGCGCAACGCCACGCTGGTGTGGGTGAACGCGGCCGGGTTGATCAGCACGAACACGGTGCCATCGTGCCGTGCCTGGTGCAGGCGCGCGATCAGCTCGTGCTCGGCATTGGACTGGTACCAGACCAGCTCATGCCCGGCCGCCTCGGCGCGCGCGACCAGCGCGGCGTTGATGTCCGCCAGGGTTTCGTGCCCGTAGATGTCCGGCTCGCGGGTGCCGAGCAGGTTGAGGTTGGGCCCGTGCAGGGCGAGGATCCTGGCCAAGTGCGATATTCCCGTCGGTCATGCGGAGTCTGGCCCGCAAGTGTGCGCGGTTGTGTGCGGCTTGTCCAGATCGGTGACGTTCGCGTGTGTTCGTCGATGTTTGATGGCACTTTGCCGCCGGACGTCATTCGGCGTCGCGGGTGACCGGTGTGGACAGCCAGGCTTGCAGCCGCGTGGTATCCAGTTTGCCCAGGTGGCTGTCGCGGATGCGCCCCTTGGCGTCGATCAGCACGCTGTAGGGCAGCAGGCCCCGGGTGTCGTTGAACAGCATCGCCGGATCCTGGTGCTTGTCGGCCAGGCCCTGCCAGATGGGATAGGGCACGGGCGTGTGCTTGAGCCATTGCCGGACGGCGTCGGGGGTATCCAGCGCGATGCCGATGATGCGCATGTGCGGGTGCCGGCGCTGCGCGTCCGCCAGCGCCGGCATTTCCTCGCGGCACGGCGCGCACCAGGTAGCCCAGAAATTGATGAGCACGAGCCGGCCGCGGTAGGCGGCGAGGGTCTGCGGATGGCCGTCGAGGTCGGGCAGGCCGAAATCCTCCGGCACCCGGTCGCCGGTCCGCAGCACGGTGACACCGTGCCGCGTCGGTGGTGTGGCTTGCATGCGTTGCTGGACGGCTGCGGCGTCCGGGGTGGCGTCGCGCCACAGCGTGTCGATGCCCTGCGGCAGGCTGGCCAGGCCGAAATGACTGCCGATGGCCAGCATCAGTACGCCGCCAAGCAGCGCCGCGCCGAACCAGAGCAACAACTGCCGACCCACGTCAGCGGCTCCGTGCCTTGTCGAGACGTTGCAGGAACGGGTCGGCCTTTTCGAAGCCGACCAGTCGCAGCGGCTTGATTTCCGTGCCGTCGTCAGCGGTGTAGAAGATGGTCGCCGGCGGTCCGAACAGGCCGAAGTGTTTCAGCAGGGCCTTGTCGTCGGCATCGTTGGCGGTGACGTCGGCCTTCAGCAGCACGAACCGGGACATGGCGTCGCGCACCTTCGGCTGGCTGTAGGTGAACTGCTCCATTTCCTTGCAGCTGACGCACCAGTCGGCATAGAAGTCCAGCATCACCGGCTTGCCCTCGGCTTGCGCCGCCGCCACGGCCTGTTCGAGATCGTCCACGCTCTTGACGGTCTCGAAGGCCGGGGTCTGGCCGGCGTCGGACGAACCGCTGCCGATGCCGGCCAGCGGCGCCAGCAGGTTGCGCGAACCGGCGCTGACGCCGATCAGCTCGGCAGCGCCGAAGATCATCAGCACCAGGCCCAGCGCTTTCCACAGCCGGCCCCATCCGGAGCCGTTGTGGGGCAGGCGGTCCAGGGCGCCCATGTAGATGCCGCTGGCCACCAGCAGCACACCGCTCATCAGCATCACCCACAGCGGGGCGACGAAGCGCGACAGCATCCAGATGGCGAGTGCCAGGAACAGGACGCCGAACACGGCCTGCACCGTTTTCATCCACTGCCCGGCTCGTGGCAGCCAGCGTCCGGCGGCGGTGCCGAAGATGACCAGTGGCACACCCATTCCCAGGCTCAACAGGAACAGCGCCAGGCCGCCGAAGACCGGGTCGTGGCTTTGCGCGATGTACAGCACCGCGCCGGCCAGTGGCGGGGCCACGCAGGGGCCGACGATCAGTGCCGAGAGCACACCCATGATGGCCACGCCGGTCAGCGAACCGCCCTGCTGGCGGTTGCTGGCGGCGGTGAGGCGGTTCTGCATGGCGGCTGGCAGTTTCAACTCGTAGAATCCGAACATCGACAGCGCCAGCAGCACGAACAGCGCCGCGAACGCGCCCAGCAGCCACGGCGACTGGAACGCCGCCTGCAGGCTGGAGCCGACCAGCCCCGCGACCACGCCGGCGATGACGAACACCACGCTGGAGGCCAGCACATAGACCACGCTGAGCACGAACGCGCGGGCGGTCGACAGCGATTCTCCGGCGCCGGCGATGAGGCCGGAAAGAATCGGAATCATCGGCAGCACGCAGGGCGTGAAGGCCAGGGCCAGGCCGGCGGCGAAAAAGCCCAGCAGGGCCAGCCAGCGGCCGTTGCCGGCCAGTCCGCCGGCCAGGCGTTCCACGTCCGACCGGGCTTGCGCCTCCGGGGCGGCGGTGGTGTCCGCACCGGCGCCGGCGGGCAGGTCGATGTCGACCTTGCGCGTCATCATCGGATAGCAGATGCCATCTTCCAGGCAGCCCTGGAAACGGGCTTCCAACGTGACACGGTGGACGCCGGTGTCTTGCCGAGCCAGCGCCACCGGAACCTCGACCTGGTCGAAGTACACCGTGGTGGTGCCGAAATAGGCATCCTTGTGCTCGACGCCCTGCGGCCATTGCGGCGTGTCCAGCCGGTCGCCGTCGGCGTCGACGAGCTGCAGGGTGGTGTTGTCGCGGTACAGGTAATAGCCGTCGGGCAAGTCCCAGCGCAACAGCAGCGTGTCCGGCCCGGTGGCGATGGCCGAAAAGCGGAATGCCTGCTCCGGCGGCAGCGGCTTGCCGCCGGCGCCACTCTGCGGCGCGCTGCCGGAAAGCAGGCCGGGCGGCGGTGTGAAGTCATGGTCCGGTGTAGCGGTGCGGTCGGCTTCGGTGGTGGGCATGTTGCCGGCGGATGCGGCGTGGGCCGCGGCCGGCAGCGACAGCGTGACCGTCTGTGTATGCGGCGGGTAGCAGATCTTGGGGTCGACCTCGTGGCAACCCTGGAAGGTGACGTCCAACTTCAGCTCATCCGCCGCCGGGTCGCGCACGGTGTACGGCAGCGTGGCGCTGGCGGCGTGGTGGTAGATCTCCACGTCGCCCAGGTACGGGTCGTGTTCCTTTTCGCCGTCGGGAAGCGCCAGCGCTCCGGCCTCAACGGCATCGCCCGCCACACTCACCTTGATGCGCCCGCGATACAGGTAATAGTCGTCGGCGATGTCCCAATGGAGCTTGACCTTGCCCGGCGCGTCCGCCGATGCGGTCAGGCGAAAGGCATCGGTGACCTTGAGCAGCCCGTCGGGGGTCTGCGCCGGCGCGGCGGCCGGAAGCAGCCATGCGACGGCGAGAAGCATGGTGGCGAGAGGTTTCAGCAGGCGGATCGAAAGCATGGATCGGACTCGTGCCGTGGGCATGGCGGCAGGGTTGGTGAAAAGATGATCATTATGACCACCCCGTTCGCGTTTTGCTCCCGGCTGCGACCAAAGGTCCGGTTGGGCAAGCTCCGATTGAATCCAGCACAGGCGTCATGGCACTCGGGTGGCTCGCAGGTTGTGCTGTGTGGCGCCGTGCAGGCGGGTGGCCTGGACAAGCCACGCGGCGCAGCCCGCGGGCCATCCGGGTGCCACCCATGCCTGCAAAATCAAGGTGTTGGGCTTGTCCTGTCTGTCCACCATCCTGCGTTGCACGGCCTCGACAGGCCACCAGCCTGCCTTCACCCGTGCGCCTTGTTGGCGAACAGACAGGACAAGTGGCGCCTGCGCTGGATTCAATCAGAGCTTCCTTGGGCCAGCGACTGCCGCAGCCAGTCCAGATAGGCCGGCAGGCCGTCGACGATGGGGACGACGATCCATTCGGGAACCTCATACGGATGCAGCGTCGTCAGTCGTTCGCGCAGGGCGGGCAGGTGTGCCTGCGTGCTTTTCACCAGCAACAGGATCTCCGCATCCTCCTGCACGGCGTCCTGCCAGTGGTATGTCGACGTGGCGCCGGGCAGGCGGGTGACGCAGGCCGCCAGGCGTTCCTCGACCAGTGCACGCGCCAGATGGGCGGCACTGTCGGTATCGGGACAGGTGGTGAGGGCGAGCAGGCAGTCGTTTGGCATGACGTCATCCGGCAGCGGGGTGACTCCAGACGCTAGCACGAGTGTCGTACCCGACCGTCGCCATGCAGGGCACTTCCGTCGGGTTTTCCAAGCCGTGCGGCAAGCGCCGGCCATCGCGGCCATGGGCCGCTTCCACGGGGCACATCGAAAAACGCCCGACATTTGTAGGAGCAGCCCATGGCCGCGATGCTTCCCCGAGTCCCGAGTCCCGAGTCCCGAGTCCCGAGTCCCGAGTCCCGAGTCCCGA
>CAZMKO010000076.1:8310-11255 GCA_964566965.1 uncultured Rhodanobacteraceae bacterium | reverse complement strand
ACACACGATCGGGCGTTTTTCGAGGTGCCCTGTGGGAGCGGCCCATGGCCGCGATAGCCCGATTCACCGAAATCTCGCTAGGGCTTCACCGCATCCACCAGCTTCACCCGGAACACCAGCGGTGCATCCGGCGGAATCACGCCGCCGCCGGCGCCGCGGCTGCCGTAGCCGAGGTCGGGCGGAATCACCAGCTCGCGTTCGCCACCCACGCGCATGCCGGCCACGCCCTGGTCCCAGCCCTTGATGACCTGGCCGGTACCGAGCACGAAACGGAACGGCGTGTCGTTGTGTTTCGAGGTGCTGTCGAATTCGCGGCCGTGATGGTCGGGAGCATGTTCGTCGTACAGCCAGCCGGTGTATTGCACCAGCACCTCCATGCCCGGTTCGGCACGCGTGCCGTCACCGACCTTGATGTCGTGCGTGGCCAGTTTGGTCACGGTGCCGCCCTGGTAGGGCTCGGGCGGCTTGTTGCTGCAGGCGGCAAGGGCGAGCAGGGTGAAAACGGGCAACAGCCAGCGGCGCATGGGCGGTTCCTTCAGTGGGTATCGGAAGCCGGTGCGTTGTGCTTTTCCAGCAGGTCGGTGATCGGCTTGACCAGGTCCATCGGCAACGGGAACACGATGGTCGAGGACTTGCCGTTGTTGGACATGTCCACCATCGACTGCAGATAGCGCAGCTGCAGCGCCTGCGACTGCTGCGCCAGCATCGCGGCGGCGTCGCGCAGTTTCTCCGAGGCCTGCAGTTCGCCTTCGGCGTGGATCACCTTGGCACGGCGGTCGCGTTCGGCCTCGGCCTGGCGGGCGATGGCGCGCACCATGGTCTCGTTGATGTCCACGTCCTTGATTTCCACGTCCGAGATCTTGATGCCCCACGGGTCGGTGGCATCGTCCAGGGTTTCCTGCAACACCTTGTTGATGGCTTCGCGCTTGGACAGGATCTCGTCCAGCTCGTGCTGGCCCAGCACCGAGCGCAGGCGGGTCTGTGCCAGCTGGCTGGTGGCGGCATAGAAGTCGGCCACCTGCAGGATCGACTTGTCCGGATCGACCACGCGGAAATACACCACCGCGTTGACGCCGATGGAGACGTTGTCGTAGGTAATCACGTCCTGCGGCGGCACGTCCATCACGTTCACGCGCAGGTCCACGCGGATGATGCGCTGCAGCACCGGTACCAGCAGGATCAGGCCCGGACCCTTGGTGCTGGTGTAGCGACCCAGCGTGAGTACCACGCCGCGCTCGTACTCGGGCAGGATCTTGATCGCCGAGAACAGAAAAAAGACGACGACGATGATGATGACGCCGGCAAATCCGAACATGATGTATCTCCCCCGGAACTCAGTCGCGGTGTGATGGTGGCAATGACGCCACCCAAAGTAGCAGACCTTCGCGCCGAACCACACGCACCGGCGTACCGGCCGTCATGTCTTCGTCCGCGCGTACGCGCCAGCGCTCGCCGTAGACCGTGGCCCACGACTTGCCGCCGGCCTCCACGGCCTGCAGCAGCTCGCCGGTGGCATCCAGCATCTGTTGCTCGCCACTGACCACGTGTGCGCGGCGCGCACGCAGCAACAGCCACAGGATCAGGCCGAGCAGGGCGATGCCGGCAAAGGCGATGCCGCCGATGACGCCCAGATTGACGCCGTAACCGGGAATGTCGGTGTTCAGTAGCATGATCGATCCCACCACGAAAGCCACGATGCCGCCGATGCCGAGCGCGCCGAAACTGGGCACCACCATTTCGGCGACCAACAACCCCACGCCCAGGGCCATCAAGGCCAGACCGACGTAGTTCACCGGCAGCATCTGCAATGCATACAGCCCCACCAGCAGGCAGATGGCACCGCCGACGCCGGGCCAGAAGATGCCCGGGTGGAAGGCCTCCAGCAACAGCCCCCAGATGCCGGCCATCAGCAACAGGTAGGCGATCGTGGGGTTGGTGATCACGCCCAGGAAGCGAGCCCGCCAGTCGGGCGCGTAGTCGTGCACCGGCAAGCCGGCGAGATGCAGCGTTGCGTCGCTGTCACCGAGTTTCACCACGCGGCCGTCGCTGCGTGCCAGCAGATCGGCGGCATCGGTGGCGACCAGGTCGATGACGTGTTTTGACAGCGCCTCGTCGGCGGTCAGCGTGTCCGCGCCGCGTACCGCCTTTTCGGCCCATGCGGTGTTGCGCCCGCGCAACTGCGCCAGCGAGCGGATATAGGCAATGGCGTCGTTGACCACTTTCTCGCGTTCGGCATTGCCGGACGTGGCGGCCGGTCGTGGCGTCGAGCTGGCCGGCGACGGCAGCGGCAACGGGTTGTCGCCGCCCAGCGACACCGGCGTGGCCGCGCCGAGGTGGGTGGCCGGTGCCATCGCCGCCACATGACTGGCATACAGGATGTAGGTGCCGGCCGAGGCCGCCCGCGCCCCGCGCGGGCCGACATAGCCCAGAACCGGCACCGGCGAGGCCAGGATGTCATGGATGATGCCACGCATGGATTCGGACAACCCGCCCGGCGTGTCCAGGCGCAGCACGATGGCCCGCGCGCCGTCGGCCACCGCCTTCGTGCTGGCCGCATGAAAATACTCGGCCGATGCCGGGCCGATGGCGCCGTCGAGGTCGATGCGGGCCACAAAACCCTTGCCGCCCGTACCGGGCTGGGCGAGCGCCAACATCGCGCCGCCCAGAGTCGCCAGCAGCAGACAGGCCAGGCGCATCGCACCGTGTCGGCCGAACAGCTTCATCTCGCTTCCCCGCAAGCCAAGGCATTGTGGTCATTATCCATGAGCGTGGCGGCGGTGGCCATCGCCGCCCATGGACCGTTCCCACTGGGCATCTCGAAAAACTCCCGATCAATGGTAGGAGCGGCCCATGGCCGCGATGGCCCCGTTCAGGCGGACACATTTTCTCCCCCACGGCCGATATTCCGAAGGCCCCGGCCGCCACCATCCCCGAGCCCCGAGCCC
>CAZMKO010000076.1:0-8210 GCA_964566965.1 uncultured Rhodanobacteraceae bacterium | reverse complement strand
CCCCGAGCCCCGAGCCCAACAACCCTCCCACCCACTAAAATACCCTCACCCCACCCGGACCCCACCCATGCGCGCCGCCGACTTTCCCACTGACGATCCAGCCCTGCGGGCCTTGCTGCTGCCGTTGGAGCAGGGGGCCGTGGTGTGGCCGGCGGACGGGCGGGTGTTGTTTATGGGCGCGCGCGCCGACAGCGCCTTGCACACGCGTGAGACGGGCGGATTGGTGTGTCAGCAAGCGTTTCGGCCATTCGCCGACCAGCTCGAACGCGGCGGCTTGCGTGTGCGCGAGCCGGCGGACGCCGAGCGCTTCGCGCTGGTCATGCTGTTGCCGCCCCGCCAGCGCGAGGCGCGTCGGGCGCAGTTGGCGCGGGCACTCGACCACCTGGCCGGGGGCGGCACGCTGCTGGTGGCGGTGGCCAACCATGACGGCGCGCGTTCGGCACAGGCCGACCTGGAGCAACTGGTGGGGCCGGTCGAGGTGATGTCCAAGCACAAGTGCCGCGTGTTCCAGGCGGCGTCGCCGGCACCGGTCGACGTTGCCCTGCAACGGGAATGGGCATCCCTGGACGCGCCGCGCTCCACCGTGGACGGACTGGTCGGCCGGCCGGGCTTGTTCGCCTGGGATCGTGTCGACCCGGCATCGGCGCTGCTGGCCGGGTATTTTCCATCCGATATGACCGGCCATGTGGCGGACCTCGGCAGTGGCGCGGGTTATCTGTCGGTGCAACTGGTCAAACGTTGTCCGCAGGTGAATGCCATCGATCTGTTCGAAGCCGACGCGCGGGCGCTGCCGGTGGCGCGTGCCAACCTGGACCGTGCCTGCCGTGAAGCCGGTCGCGAGGTGGCCTGCACGTTGCATTGGCACGATGTCGTCACTGGTCTGCCGGGACACTTCGACCACGTCGTCAGCAATCCGCCTTTCCATCAGGGCCGCGCCGACCTGCCGCAACTGGGGCGCGCCTTCATCACGGCGGCGGCCGAAGCCTTGCGCCCGGGGGGCAGTTTTCGCATGGTGGCCAACCGACACCTGCCCTACGAGGCCACGTTGCGCGAGCACTTCACCCGGGTGGATACCCTGGTCGAGCAGGCCGGATTCAAGGTCATCGAGGCGCACCGGTGAAACTGCTGCGGTACTTGGCCAACCTGGGATATGGCAGCCGCCGCGAGGTGGCGCGGCGGCTGCGTGACGGTCATGTCACGGACATGCGGGGCCGGCCGCTCGGGGAGCGCGACGAGGCACGGCATGCCGAGGTGCGGGTGGACGGCGAGCCGCTGGACCCCGCCCCGGGCATGCTGCTGATGCTCCACAAGCCGGTCGGCATGACCTGCTCGCGCGCCGATGCCGGTCCGGTCGTCTACACCCTGTTCCCGCCGCGCTACCTGCGCCGCAAGCCGCCCCTGTCCAGTGTGGGCCGGCTGGACAAGGACACCAGCGGCCTGCTTCTGCTGACTGACGACGGTGACCTGTTGCACCGCATCATTTCGCCGCGCGCGCATGTCACCAAGGTCTACGAGGCGGAGCTGGCCGACGACCTGCGCGGCGACGAGGCCGCCTTGTTCGCCAGCGGCACGTTGGTGTTGCGCTCGGAAACCCGGCCTCTGGCACCGGCGACCCTCACCGTGCTGGGGCCGCGCCACGTGCGCCTGGTCGTCACGGAGGGCCGCTATCACCAGGTCCGGCGCATGTTCGCCGCCACCGGCAATCGCGTGCTGACCCTGCACCGGGCGGCGGTCGGCCATCTCGGGCTCGGCGATCTCGCACCCGGCCAGTGGCGCCAATTGGACCGCGCCGACATCGATGCCGTTTTCGGTTCGAATCCGGGCCATCGCGATCCCGGGGCGCTTCCACAAGGTGTGCCGGAAGCCCGTTGACGTCGTTGCAGGGAACCTCGAAAAACCTGGACTTTCATCAAGGCCACGGTAGGAGCGCTGGAAGGCGCGACCGGCAACGCGGGAAAATGGCGTGTCCTGCGGCCAGATTGATCGCGGCTTCCGCCGCTCCTACACACGATCGGGCGTTTTTCGAGGTGCCCTTGTGGGAACGGCCCATGGGCCGCAATGGCCGCAGGAACTCATGAAGCCGAAAATGGCGGCGGCCCTGCCAGCCACACCCCGGCTCCCGAGTCAAAAAACGCCCAACGCCGTCCCCAACGCTTCCACCCGCTCCACCACATCCTCCACGCCGATCAAGTCCATCACTCCCGGCTGCTCGATCTTCCGGCCCCAGGGCAGGGCGTCGGCGGGCTTGCCCAGGTACTTGCGTGCCGCGTCATCGTAACGGTCCACACACCAGCGGCGGTCGGAATACGGGCCGGAACGCTCGGGGTTGCTGGCCGCATGCAGGCCGATGACCTTGCAGCCGGCGGCGTTGGCCATGTGCATGGGGCCGGAGTCCGGGGTCAGCAGCATGCTGGCGCGCGCGAACAGCGCCTGGGCTTTTTTCAGGGTGTCCTTGCCGGTCAGGTCGACGGGGCGGGAGCGCGCGGCCGCCAGGATCGCGTCGGCCATGCGTCGCTCGGCATCGGAGGGGCCGCCGGTGAGCAGCACGCGCAGGCCGCGAGCGGTGGCGTGGTCGATGACGGCGGCGTAGCGCTCGGCGCGCCAGTTGCGCAGGGCATGACTGGAGCTGGGGCTGACCACCAGCGTGGGGGTGTCGTCGGGAATCTGCGCGCGCGCCCACTCGCGGGCGGCGTCCGGCAAAGGAATATCCCAGTGCACCGTGGTCTGTTCCAGGCCCAGCGGTTCGACGAAGCTGCCCAGCGCATCCAGCACGTGCTGGCCGTGCCGGGCGGCGATGCGTTCGTTGATGAACAGACCGTGCAGGTCCTTCGAGCGTGCCCGGTCGTAGCCGATGCGCCGTTTCGCGTGCACGCCCAGGCTGAGCAGGTTGGAGCGCAGTGCCACCTGCATGTGCAGCAACGCGTCGAAGCGCCGTCCGGCAAGGGCCTGGCGTACCGCACGCATGCCGGCGCGGCCGGCACCCTTGTCGAAGGTGATGAACTCCACGCCGGCGATGTCGCCTACCAGGCGCCGTTCCAGCTTGCCCACGATCCAGGTCAGCGCGGTATCCGGCCAGGCCTGCTGCAGGGTGCGAATCAGCGGCACCACGTGGGTGACGTCACCAATGGCGGATGTGCGCAAAAGGCATAACGAGTCGGGCGGGGAGGGCATGGTTGCTAAACTACGTGGACAGAAGTTGAGAGGAGCATGCCGTCGCCGGCACCACGATGGACGCACACATCCATGCCAATGCCGTGGGCACGATATTGTTCGATGCCGACCTTGTGCCGCGGATCGATCATGACTGGTTCGACCCAGTGTACTGGGAGCGCGCCGGTGCGCTGCAAGGACGCGGCGGCGGTCGTGCGTCGGCCAGTTTCATCGACACCCCGGCCGGTCCCTGTGTCCTGCGCCATTACCACCGTGGTGGCATGGTCGCCGATCTGCTGGGCGACCGCTACCTGTGGACGGGGCGTGAGAGCACGCGTTGTTTCGCGGAATTCTGTCTGCTGGCGCGCATGCAGGCCATGCGGTTGCCGGTGCCGGCGCCGCTGGCGGCACGCTACCGGCGCCATGGTTTGCGCTACAGCGCGGACCTGATCACCCGGCGCATCGACGCGGCACGCACGCTGTCGGACTGCCTTGCCGCCGGCGAGCTGGACGCGGGCATGGCCCGGCGGTGCGGCGAGCTGGTGGCGCGCTTCCACCGTCAGGGCGTGTGGCATGCCGATCTCAATGCCCACAACATCCTGGTGACGCCGCGGGGCATGGTCATGATCGATTTCGACCGCGGGCGCCTGCGTCAACCGGCGGCGGCCTGGCGCCAGGCCAATCTCGCGCGCCTGCGCCGTTCGCTGCTCAAGCTGGGGGCCGCCGTCGATGGCGAGTCGGCCTTTGAAACATGCCTGTGGACGCCGCTGATGCAGGGCTACGCCACTACCCTGGAGGCGGCGCCATGAGCGTGAGCTGGACGTTGCGCTTTCTCGGCACCGGTGCCGCGCATGCGCATGAGCTGGGCAATGCCTCGGGTGTGATCGAGTGTGACGGCAAGCCGTGGCTGATGATCGACTGCGGTCCCGATGCACTGGTGCATTACATGGATGCTTACGGTGAGCCGCCAAGGGCGTTGTACATCACGCATCTGCACATGGATCACGTCGGCGGCATGGAAGAGCTGTTCCATCGCGTGTGGTTCGATGCCGAGCACAGCGGTCGCATCCGCCTGTATATGCACGCCAACCTTGTGCCGTTGATGCAGGCCCGGGTGGCCGATTACCCGGGCGTGCTGGCCGAGGGGGGTGTCAATTTCTGGGAGGCGTTCCGCCTGATTCCGTGCTCTCGCGGGTTCTGGCACCACGCATACTGGTTCGAAGTGTTCGCCACCCGCCATCACCGTCCGGGCACGTCGTTCGGGCTGGCCTTGCCGGGCAGCATGGTCTGGACCGGCGACACCCGGCCTATCCCCGAGGTGTTGCAAGTGCATGCCGCGCGTGACGAGGTGGTGGCCCATGACTGCGGCTTGGTCGGCAATCCGTCGCACAGCGGCGTGGACGATCTCGAGCGCGAATACGCTGCCGCGTTGCGTGATCGCCTGGTGCTCTATCACTACGGCAGCCATGCCGACGGCGTCGCCCTGGCCGAGCGCGGCTACCGCGTGGCGCGTCCGGATGCGGTCATCGACCTGCCGCCGGCACGAACCCCGGCGCCGGATGCCGGTTGAGGCTGAAAAGGTCCAGTCTTTTCGGCGCCGGAAAGCCTTGAAAAACCCTGTGGGGCACCTCGAAAAACTCCCGATCATGTGTAGGAGCGGCTTCAGCCGCGATGGCTCCGGGTTTGCCAAGGCCCCGGCCCACCCGCGCGATCGGGATATCTCAGGTGGCATCCGTGAAGGCATCGCTCCCGGATGGCGGGGTGTCGCCTTCTTCCGGATGCAGACGCATGGCATGCGCGCGCGGCTCGATCGGCGTGCCGCGTTCGTAGGCCAGCGCTTCGGTGAGTTCGGCGCCCAGCAACAGAATCACCGCCGAGTAGTACACCCACACCAGCAGCACGACCACGCCGCCGGCCGGCCCGTAGGCGCCGCCGACCTTGCTGTGGTCCAGATAAATGCTGATGCCGTATTTGCCCAGCGCGAACAGCAGGGCGGTCAGGCCGGCGCCGATCAGAGCGTCCTTCCAGGTGATGATGGCATCGGGCAGCACCTTGAAGATGGCCGCGAACACGAAGATGAACACGCCGAACGCGATGACCACGTCCAGGCCCTGCCAGATGACCGGGTTGCCCTTCACGAAGATGGCGATGAGTGTGCTGGCACCGAACGAGATGATGAGCAGAAAGGCCAGGGTCAGCAGCAGCCCCATGGCGTGCATGCGCGCGCGCAGCCAGTCCAGCCAGGCGCGCCCCGGGCGCGGACGCACGCCCCAGATGCGGTTGATCGCCCGTTGCAGCTGGGTGAACACCAGCGAGGCGCCGAACAAGGTCACGCCCAGGCCGATCAGGCCGGCCATGTTGCCCAGGTGCGGTTGTGCGCCGGCGTTCTGCACCACCAGGCGCACGCCCTCGCCGGCGCGCTCGCCGACCAGACCGGTGAGCGAATCGATGAGCTGGTTCTGCCATTCCGGGCGCAATGAGGCGGCCACCCACAACAGCAAGACCAGCATCGGCGCGAACGAGAGCGCGGAGTAGAAAGCCAGGGCCGCGGCGCGCGTCATCAATTCGTCGTCGCTGAAGCCGCGTATGACGTTGCGGATCACGCGCCATGCCAGGCGAAAGGGTTCCAGCATCGGTTCACTTCCGTTGGGCCGTCGGGGACAGCTTACTGTTTTTCGCGGATCACGTTCATCAGGCTGCCCTTGAGGACCATGTCCAGCTGTCGCCGACTGAGGTCGTGGCGGGCCTTGAACGTGGTTTGTTTCGTGGTGTTGGTCACCTCGATGTCGGTGCCGTCGGCGATGGCCCGGCGCAGCTCGCCGAAGTCCAGCTCATCGCCTTGCTCGATGGTGTCGGCATCGTCCGCCACGTCGAACACCAGCGGCAGGATGCCGAAGTTGGCGAGGTTTTGCCGGTGGATGCGCGCGAAGCTCTTGGCCAGCACCACGCGCACGCCGAGATGGCGCGGTGCCAGTGCGGCGTGTTCGCGGCTGGAGCCCTGGCCGTAGTTGCGGCCACCGACGATGACGTGGCCGTTCTCCTGGTGCTCCATGGCGCGCTGGTAGTACTCCTTGTCGACCTGGACGAAGACGAATTTGGCGATTTCCGGGATGTTGCTGCGAAATGGCAACACGCGTGCGCCGGCAGGCATGATCTCGTCGGTGGAAACATCGTCGCCGACCTTGATCGACACCGGTCCGGAAAACGTCCCGGGCATACCCTCGAAGTCCGGCAGTGGCTTGATGTTGGGACCCTTCACCAGCTCCACGTCGTCGGCGGCGTCGGCCGGCGGGGTGAGGGTGGCCGTATTGGTGATCGGCTGTTCGGGCGGCTGAAAGTCGGGATAGTCGACATCCAGTGTGCGCGGGTCGGTGATGGTGCCGGTCAGGGCCGAGGCCGTGGCCGTTTCCGGGCTGCACAGGTAGACGCTGTCTTCGTCGTTGCCGGAGCGGCCCGGGAAATTGCGTGGCACGGTGCGCAGGCTGATGCGTCCGCTGGCCGGCGCCTGGCCCATGCCGATGCAGCCGTTGCAACCGGCCTGATGCAGGCGGGCGCCGGCGTGCAGCAGCTTGCCCAGCAGGCCCATCGCCGCGAGGTTTTCCAGGATCTCTCGCGAGGTGGGGTTGATGTCGAACGACACGTCGTCATGCGTGTGCCGGCCGTCCACCATCAGCGCGGCGATGCCGAAATCGCGCAGGCCGGGATTGGCCGAGGAACCGATGTAGCACTGGTAAACCCGTTGGCCGGCCACCTCGCTCACCGGCACCACGTTGCCGGGACTGCCGGGTTTGGCGATCAGCGGCTCCAGGGTGGACAGATCGATCTCGTCGGTGTCGTCGTAGCCGGCGCCATCGTCGGCCACCAGTTCGCTGAAATCATCCTCGCGACCTTCCTCGCGCAGGAAGCGGCGCACCGCCTCGTCGGCCGGAAACACCGTGGTGGTCGCGCCCAGTTCCGCGCCCATGTTGGCGATGACATGGCGGTCCATGGCCGTGAGGTGGTCGAGGCCGGGACCGTAGTACTCGACGATCCTGCCCACGCCACCGTCCACGCCGTGCCGGCGCAGCATCTCCAGGATCACGTCCTTGGCGCTGACCCAGGGCGGCAGCCTGCCGACCAGTTTCACGCCCATGATTTTCGGCATGCGCGTGTGGAAAGGCTCGCCGGCCATGGCCAGGGCCACCTCCAGGCCGCCGGCGCCGATCGCCAGCATGCCCAGCGATCCGGCGGCCGGGGTGTGGCTGTCCGAACCCAGCATGGTCCTGCCGGGCTTGCCGAAGTTCTGCATGTGCACCGGATGGCTGACGCCGTTGCCGGGGCGGCTGAACCACACCCCGAACTTGCGGCAGGCGCTGCGCAGGAACAGGTGGTCGTCCGGGTTCTTGAAATCGGTCTGCAGAAGATTGTGGTCGATGTACTGCGCCGAAAGCTCGGTCCTGACCCGGTCGATGCCCATGGCCTCCAGCTCCAGCATCACCAGCGTGCCGGTAGCGTCCTGGGTCAGGGTCTGGTCGATGCGCAGCGCGATGTCCTCGCCGGGTTCGGGCGAACCCTCCAGCAGGTGCGACTTGATCAGCTTGCGGGCGACATTGTCGGCCATGATCGTCTCCTTGCCTGGCGAAGGAAACACCACTATAGGCCCGCCGCCCTTGCCGCGACTGACTGCCGGTTAAGGAGGCCCCAGGCCCGGCCAATCGCGGCCATGGGCCGCTCCCACAGGGGGCCTTGAAAAACCTGGACGTTCATCAAGGCCACGGTAGGAGCGCCGGAAGGCGCGACCGGCAACGCGGGAATGACGTGTCTTGCCGCAAGATCGGATCGCGGCTTCCACCGCTCCTACACATGATCGGGCATTTTTCGAGGTGCCCCACAAGGCTTGCATGGAATTTCATGAAACCCATGTGGGAGCGGCCCATGGCCGCGATGGCCCGATATCACGGCAAAGCCTGCCGGCCTCACGATCTCGAAATGGCGGCGGCCCTGCCAGCCACACCCACAGGGGGGCCTTGAAAAACCTGGACGTTCATCAAGGCCACGGTAGGAGCGCCGGAAGGCGCGAC
>CAZMKO010000075.1:0-11275 GCA_964566965.1 uncultured Rhodanobacteraceae bacterium | reverse complement strand
TGCCGATGCAGGTGGTGCAGCCGTAGCCGACCAGCCAGAAGCCCATGTCGTCCAGATCCTTCATCAGGCCGGATTTGTCGAGGTAGTCGGTGACCACCTTGGAGCCGGGGGCCAGGGAGGTCTTCACCCACGGCTTCACCTTCAGACCCTTTTCGCGTGCCTTGCGCGCGACCAGACCGGCGGCCAGCATCACGGCCGGGTTGGAGGTGTTGGTGCAGGAGGTGATGGCGGCGATGACCACCGAACCATCACGCAGTTTGAAGTCCTGGCCGTTCATTTCCACGCGCACGGCGCCGTTGACCAGGTCGTTGGCGGCGTTGCCGATGGCGGTGGCCCCCCCCTCGTTGGCAAAGTCGGCGGTGTCGTCATTGTCCTGCGCGCGACCGGCGGTGAGGTTGGCGATGACGTCCTTGGCGTTGGATTTGACGTCCGTCAGCAGCACGCGATCCTGCGGCCGCTTGGGGCCGGCCATGGACGGCTTGACGTCGGCCAGGTCCAGTTCCAGCACGGCGCTGTATTCGGCTTCCGGCGTATTCTCGTCATGCCACATGCCCTGGGCCTTGGCGTAGGCCTCGACCAACGCGATCTGTTCCTCGCTGCGGCCGGAAAGCTTCAGGTATTTCACGACTTCGGCATCGACCGGGAAGATGCCGCAGGTAGCACCGTACTCCGGAGCCATGTTGCCGATGGTGGCGCGGTCGGCCAGTGCCAGATGCGCCAGGCCCGGGCCGAAGAATTCCACGAACTTGCCGACCACACCGTGTTTGCGCAGCATCTGGGTCACGGTCAGCACCAGGTCGGTGGCGGTGGCGCCTTCGGGCAGCTTGCCTTTCAGCTTGAAGCCGACCACCTGCGGGATCAGCATCGAGGAGGGTTGGCCCAACATGGCCGCTTCGGCCTCGATGCCGCCCACGCCCCAGCCCAGCACACCCAGGCCGTTGATCATGGTGGTGTGCGAGTCGGTACCGAACACGGTATCCGGGTAGGCCCACAGTTCGCCGCCAAGCTCGTTGCCCATGACCACGCGGCCCAGATATTCCAGGTTCACCTGATGCACGATTCCGGTGGATGGCGGCACCACCTTGAAATCGGTGAAGGCCTTCTTGCCCCAATGCAGGAAGCTGTAGCGTTCCTGGTTGCGCTCGAACTCGATCTTGGTGTTCATGGCCAGCGCGTCGGCATTGCCGAACACGTCGACCTGCACCGAGTGGTCGATCACCAGCTCCACCGGCGACTGCGGGTTGATCTTGGCCGGATCGCCGCCCAGGTTCTTCATGGCGTCGCGCATGGCCGCCAGGTCGACCACGCAGGGCACGCCGGTGAAATCCTGCAGCACCACGCGGGCGGGCATGAAGGCGATCTCGGTATTCGGCTCGGCCTTGGGGTCCCAGGTGGCCACGGCCTTGATCGCTTCGGCGCTGACATCCACGCCGTCTTCGCGACGGGCGAGGTTTTCCAGCAGGATCTTCATGGAGTAGGGCAGATGCTTGATGTCGAACTGCTCACCCAGCTTGGGCAGGCTGGCGTAGGTGTACTGCTTGCCGTTGACGTCAAGGCGGTCGCGAATGGAAAACGAGTCTTTCATGGCTACTCCTGGCTGGATCGACTGCGGGGCACGGACGCGGGCAGGTTGCCCGGATCAGTGCAAATCAAACGTTCATTATCGCGCAAACGCCTGAATCGCGCGAACGCGCGACGGCAATCGGCGCGTCGGGGCTACAATGCAGATGGACATGATGCCGCGCCGGTCCGCGCTTCACCAACGGATTTCCCCGCATGCAGCGTTCGATGATTTCGATGGGCCTTGCCGCCGTGTCCCTGCGCGACCTGGCGCTGGTGCAGGCCGTGCACCGCCTGGGCGGTTTCACCGCTGCCGCGCGCGCCATGCACATCAGCCCGTCGGGCCTGTCGCACCAGATCCAGAAGGTCGAACAGGCGCTGGACGCGGTGTTGTTCGAACGCGGCGGCCGCGGCGTGCTGCCCACCGTCGCCGGCCAGCGCCTGCTGGCGCAGATCGACCAGGTGCTGGCTGCCGCCGAGGACCTGCAGCACGCCGCCCACGACAGCACGGCCGCCTTCGGCGGCGAGTTGCGCCTGGGCGTGCTGAGCACGCTCGGTCCCTATCTGCTGCCGCACCTGATCGAACCGTTTCCGCAGACCTTCCCCGGCACGCGCCTGAGCCTGTCCGAGGGCAAACCGCGCGGCCTGCTGCGCCGCCTGCACGAAGGCGAACTGGACGCGGTGCTGGCGCAACCGGCGCAAACCCCGCCGGGCGTGACCATGCAACCGCTGTTCTTCGAACCCTACGACGTGCTGATGCACCACTCGCATCCCCTGGCGGGCAGGGCGGAAGTGCGACTCGACGAACTGGACGGCAACGCCATCCTGATGGCCGAAAGCCACGGCAACGACCCTGATCAGGACGACGACGCACGCATCCAGGACGTCAGCCTGGAAAGCCTGGCGGCGCTGGTGGCCTTGCGTGGCGGCTACACCCTGGTGCCCAGCCTGGCCCGCCAGCGTCTGGCGTCCATCGCGGAAGTGAAACTGGTTCGCATCGGGCAGGATGAAGTGCCGGGACGTCACATCGTCCTGTACTCGCGGCAGGCGTCACCGTGGTTGAAAAACCTGGAGACTTTCGGCGATTTGCTGCGCACGCTGGTGACGGGCTTGCCGGGTCTTCATCTGGATGCCTGCTAGCTCATGGGCCCATGTGAGCAGAGCACGTTTAACACGTTTCCATGGCTCAAAATTCAAGATTGAAGTTGGCTTGTGCGCCCCAGTCGTATTGGTTGATGAATGCCCCGAATTCGAAATTGTCGTAACTCAAGCTTGCCGACCCCGCTCCTGCACCGGGGGCGTAGCTGCCTTCGAGCGTCAGGCCATCCGTGATTTGCTGTTCAATGCTTGTTGCCCCGGTTCCCGGATCGTACGTGATGCTGGTGCCGTTCAAATCGGCGTTCACCGCAGTACCCCAGCTCATGGTATTCGGATTCCAGTGGATGCTTCCTTGAACGGGCGTGTCCGACGTACCAACGCTGAGATTGATTTGATCGTTTGCAAACGAGAGGGGCAACTCCTCGTTTTCCGGGTCCCCAACGTTGTCGGGAAAGCCGGGAAGCCCGTTGAGATCGTAACTCAGCCGGGGTGGCGGTTCGTCGCCGATTCCCGTGATCGAATTGAAGTCGTACCCGTTTGGTGTCACGAGTGACTCGGAATTGTAGTGCTGGGCGTAAGGGTGCGAGGCCATCTGGTCTATCTGTTCGGCGGACAGCGCTTCGGCTCCGGACGTGTTGAAGAAGGCCTCGGACTCGGTGATGCCCATGAAACTGCTCTGGAAGCTGGAACCCAGGTCGTAGCTGGTGAACATGGTCAGCTCTCCTTGGTCGCGGGTGTGCATCTCACTCTGGAACGATGGCCGCGTGACATCAATCTGGGGATTTCCCTGAGTTTGATGTCTGGTTGCATTCGCGCCGCTGCCGTGTTCAGCAAAGAAACAATCCTGTTTCCGCCGATCACCTGTTGACGAAGCATGGCGGTACGGCAATGCGTGGATTGGTTCAACCACAAGCATTTCCGGCGCCATCAGCAACATGCCGCCGGACGAAGCAGCAGCTCTTCTGCGCCATCAGCGCCAGGCCAACTTCGCCGAGGAGACCTGATTAAAACAAACAACCTCCGGGATTCCGGAGTGGTTTACCTAGGGTCAGTCCTAGTAGCAACCGGTCGTTTCCAGCGGGGAAAATGGACGCAACCCACACGCTCCGAGGCTGCACATGTTCTTCTCCCTCGTATCCATGGTCGCCCCGATGGTGCCAACCGCTGGTGGTGGCGGGGTCAACCAAAGCACCGCATGTTCCAGCAACGACCCGAAGGTCCAGGAAGCGATCGACCGCACGGTCCAGGTGGCCGGCCGCGGGCCCGAACCGGATCAGGCCGTCGCCTATCAGATCAGCCGAACGATGAGCGATCCCTCGCTGACGCAGGAACAGAAGGATGAATACATTGCGGCCTTGCTGGCGATGGCGAATGGCGGTTCCAATGGCTGCGGCTCCGTCTCCTCCGAGCAAGCGGACGCGATCAACGGCGCCTTCAACGAAATAGGCAATGCCTACAGCGGCGAGAACACCCCCGAACTGCGCCAGCAGGTGACGGATTCGATCGCTCGCAATGTGGCTGCGGGGCGTCTGGGCAGCGACGAAATCTACGGCCTCGTCAGCAAGCCGGGCACTGCCGGTGCCCGCGAACTGTTGACCGGCATTCAGGACGGCGAGCTCCTTGCGGATGTTTCCAAACGCCTGGTTGCCGATGCACGTAGCGAAGGCTATGACATCAACCAGTACCAGAATGGCCCGGCATTGCTGACTGCCGCAGCCGACATTGCCAACATGGCGTCCGCGAACGGCGACAGCAGTGCAGCCGAGGAGGTGCTGGGCGAAATCGACAGGGTGATGCAGCAGGGACCGGTTGCCGGCGACATGACACTGGTACAGGCGATGATGGCAACCAGCCTCAATGGCCAGGCCCAGCTCCCCGCTCGCGACGGTTTCCATGCCCTGGCTGAACTGCTCGACTCCAGAAATGCCACGTCCACCAACCAGAAAGCACGGGACAGGTTGTTCGCCGCGCTTGCACGCTCGGGCGACGACGGCTACGTCGGCGGAATCGATCAAAGCGGCGAGCGCACAAGTGCACTGGAGCAACTTGGCAGGTACTTCGAAAACAACTTCTCGCGCCTGGCGGAAGCCGACTGGCGTAAGACCAATACCGGCGATTTCCATCATGGTCTGATTAAGGACTTCATGCGCCACGTGTTGCTCGACGCCGATTACAATCGGGTCGACCAGACCAACGGTGTGATCGCCACCGAAATGCGTCACCTGGCGGACAAGATAGGCAATGCCGATCTGACGGACGACGCGCGTACAGCGGCCGCCGACACCCTGGGCACGATCATGGGATCACTGGAATGGGCCACCTCGGACTTCATTGAAAATGCCCGCGGAGATGCGGAAGCCAAGACCGCGCTCATCCGGACATTCTCCGACAAACTGACCGATGCGCTGATCAGTGCGGGTCCCGGCAAGGTGCCGGGAGGCACGCAGGGGGCAAACTATCTGGTAAACGAAATCTGGAGTCGAATTACCGACCAGATGGCGTCGGGTGAAATCAACCGCGCAAACGACGTGACGGGTGGCATGATTACACTGAGCCAGATCTTCCGTGACGCTATGTCCAACGGCGACCCCGATCTGCTCAATGCTTTCGACCAGCGCGAAGACCTGTATTACGACCCGGACGAATGAGGACGAACGTATCCGGGCCGGTTCCAAAGACGCAGCAGTCACCGGGCATGGTTCGACCAGGGTGTGGCAGTGCCGGCATTCGTGGAAATGCCGGCATGCGTTGGTGGGCATGGTTTCCTGTTGCCGATGACCGCAGGCCGGGCAGGTGAGGGTGGATTGGCGCTGGATCACGGACATGACGGGGGCAGTCTACCTTGCCGGCCGCAAGGCGGATCTGCATCCGGTTTATGGTGCGGCTGTGGCGCAGGAGCAGAATCAGGCGTTACTAGCCATCATCACCGGCTGCTGGAACCGTCTTGTCGGGCAGGGCACGTTTGAAACGCCGCGCGACCATGCTGGACAACACGCCGTCCCGGCGAATCAGGCCGTGGTAAAGCGCGGCGGCCAGGTGCGCGAGAAACGTCAGGAACAACGCGATCGCCAGCCACGTGTGCAGATGGCGCAGGACCGCGAAGCCGACGGTGCTGACGGGAAAGATCGACGGCAGGCGCAGCGAGTCGCTCAGCATCACCGGGTAACCGCCGGCCGACATCATCGCCCAGCCCACCAGGGGCATGAGGATCATCAAGGCATAGAGCAGCCAGTGCGAGGCGTGCGCGGCCAGCTTTTGCGACGCAGGCAAGTCGGCAGGCAGCGGCGGGGGCGGGTTGCGAAGGCGAACGGCGATGCGCACCGCGACGAGAATCAGGATGGCCACACCCAGCGGTTTGTGGATGGCGATCAGCCATTCATGGCGCTCGGATACGGAAGCCACCATGCCGATACCGATGAACAGCATGGCGAGGATCATCGCCGCCATCAGCCAGTGCAGCAGGCGGGCGGAAAGGGCAAACATGTCGGGGGTACGGTTCATCGCCGGGTCTCCTGCTGGGGCTTGGCGCGGGTGCGGGTGGTGCCTGGCAGATGTGCCTGCTCGCTCGTGCGGCGGAGATAGTCGTTGGAGTAGGCGGCCGAGCGCGCGGGCAACAACGGGTCGTCGGAGGCCTCGATGCCGTTCGGCAATACCAGCGGGTCGTAGTTGATGTCGCGGCAGGGGCCGCTTGCCTGCGGCTCGATGTCCCGGACCACCAGGGTGCCGGCGTCGACGGTCTGGCGATCGGACGGCCAGGCCTTGGTGGCGTCGTTGGTGGGATCGCCGGGGTTGGCCAGCGTCACCAGCAATTTCCAGTGCAGCGGACCGCGTGAAAGTCGCCGGCGCAGGTCGGTCGTCAGGTAGGCGGGGTCGCCGGCCGACGCGACGGCGGCAGTGCCGTTCGACTTTTCCGGGACCATGCTCCAGCGCACCGCGTGCCGGATGCCGTAGCGGTCGACGAATTCGAAGGCGTTGATGCTGTTGTAACGTTCCGTGGCATAGCTGGCCGACGGCTTGGCGGTTTTGGCCCAGGTACGGAAGGCGGCCGTTTCGGGGTGCGCCGCGAAAAACGCCTTCAGCTTCTCCGGGTCGGGCTTGCCCGTGGCCGGATCCGGTTGCTTCGCCTTCAACTGTTCGTAGAAGGGCTGCGGGGTGGACACCGGAAACAACGGCATCGCGTTCATGCCGGTGCGCCATTGCTGCCCGTTGGCCAGCGCAAAGCGCAGCGCCATGCTGCGGATCGGCACGCTGCTGTCCGGCGCGTACGGGTTGCCGCCGGGGATGGCGAAGCGCCCGACCACGGGCGTGTGCTGGCCCGTGGTGAACACCTGGGCCACCGAATACCGTGCAGCCTGTCCGCTGCTCTGGAAATAGCCGGTAATGCACACGCCCTTGGAATGGTTGCGGCGATGGCCGGGAAACACTCCCGCATTGGCCTGGAACTGGTTGATGATGCGTTTGGGCGTGAGCCGGTCCGGCGCCAGCCAGCCGCCGACGTAGCCGAAGGCGATCGCGATGATCGCCACCGTGCCGATGATCAGGGCCCAAGCGCCGAAACGGGTCGGGGAGGCCTGCGGGGCGGACGAATCGTTCATGAAAACTCCTGGCGGAAAAAGTCTGACCAGGGAATGACGATCCGCGTCCGGTTTTATTCCATTGCGCGGGATGAAAAAATGTGCCGACAAAAAAGTCAGGAGTATTTGATCTGCCCCTGACTCCAATGGCGCTTGCTCGGGAAGCCCGGATTGAATCCATGTAGGGCACCTCGAAAAACCGCCTTTCCCCGTTCCAGCCAAGATCTATTTTCGTTCGTGGCGATGCTTCGACAAGCTCAGCACAGGCTTCGATACCTCAGGGCGAACGGACTTCGTTTTCGCGATTTGTCGGTTGTTCGAGGTTCCTTGCAGGAGCGCATCTTCTGCGCGATGGCCTCAAGGCACGATGGAACCGCGCGCTGTCGCGCAGAAGATGCGCTCCTGCAGAAAGATAGCTCCCGGCTCCCCCTGACGCTTTGACTTTGGAAACGAGCTCAAGCCGCCATGGCCCGATGCCCTGGCCGGAATCCGTGCATGCAAAAAAGGGGTCAGAGTGATTAATACACACGTTACTCTTCGGCGCGGCGGGTCCGGGTTGAGCGTGTCAGCGGGGAGGTGTTCGCATCGGATCGCATTGGTATGCTTGCCGATCCATTCCTTCCCGTGTACCGGAGTGTGTCCATGTTACCCCGATCGGCGTCACGAGCTCCGGTTCGCGCGATGGCGACATGTATATGTCGTATCGTCCGAATCTGCAGGCGGGGTCATGATCGATGTGGCGACTGGCACCATGCGAACGCGATGACGATGTGCCGGCATGACGGTTGATGCCCTGTGGCCGCTGCTGACGATATTGTTCGTCGCCACCTTTATCCGTTCCGCCTTCGGTTTTGGCGAGGCGCTGGTGGCGGTACCGCTGCTGGCCTTGTTCATGCCGGTGGACGTGGCGGCACCGGTGGCCGTGCTGGTGTCCATGACCGTGGCCGCCGTGGTGCTTGTGCAGGACTGGCGGCATGCTGATTTGCGCAGTGCCGGGCGCCTGTTCCTGGCTACCTTGCCGGGCTTGCCGGTGGGGTTGTGGTTGCTGACACACGTTGCCAGCGTGTGGGTAAAGTTGCTGCTCGGCGTGATCATTGTCGGGTTTTCGAGCTACGTCCTGTTCATGCGCAACCCGCCGCAGTTGAAGACGGAACGCCACGCCTGGCTGTTTGGTTTCGGCGGCGGCATCCTCGGCGGTGCCTATGGCATGAACGGGCCCCCGCTGGTGTTGTATGGCACGCTTCGACGCTGGTCGCCGCAGCATTTCCGAGCCACATTGCAGGGCTACTTCCTGCCGGCCAGCATCCTGGTCATGGCCGGCTATGCCGCCACGGGCCTGTGGACCAGCACCGTCACGCGTGATTATCTGGTGGCCTTGCCGGTGGTGGCAGTGGCCATCATGCTGGGCCGCATCGCCAACCGACGCATGAACGCGGCGTTTTTCGTGCGCTGCGTGCATGTCGGCCTGATCGCGACCGGAACGGTACTGCTGGTACAGGCGTTGGCGCGCTTTTGAGGTCACGAGTGGAGACAAACATGGTTCGGTCATTGCGTATGCGCCTGGCAGGCGACCGGTGGTTTTCCGTGGCTCTGGTCTGCGGTTTGTGGATAGCCGCGGCCGCGGCGTGGGGCGGCTCTTCTCCGCCAGTGACGGATGCCGGGGCAAAACGGTTTTCCGGCAACCCGGTACTGCCCGGGTGGTATGCGGATCCCGAGTCGGCGATTTTCGACGAGCAATACTGGATCTACCCCACCTATTCGGCGGCCTACGAGAAACAGCGTTTTTTCGATGCGTTTTCATCGCCGGATCTCGTGAACTGGACCAAACACCCGCGCGTGCTGGATGTCGGTGCGGTGTCCTGGGTGAAGAAAGCGCTGTGGGCGCCGGCAATCGTGGAAAAAGGCGGCAAGTACTATCTGTTTTTCGCCGCCAACGATATCCACAGCGACGAAGAGGTGGGCGGCATCGGGGTGGCGGTGGCCGACCGGCCGCAGGGGCCGTTTCGTGATCTGCTGGGCAAGCCGCTGGTTGGCACTTTTCATCACGGGGCGCAGCCGATCGACCCGGATGTGTTTCGTGACGATGACGGCAGCTACTACCTGTTGTACGGGGGATGGAAGCACCTCAACATCGCCCGCCTGAAACCCGACTTCACCGGTTTCGAATCCTTGCCCGACGGCAGCACGTTCAAAGAGATCACGCCCGAGCATTATGTCGAGGGCCCGATGATGTTCCGTCGCCACGGCAAGTACTACTTGATGTGGTCTGAAGGCGGATGGACCGGTCCCGACTATGCGGTGGCGTATGCCATCGGCGATTCGCCGCTGGGGCCGTTCAAGCGTATCGGACGGGTTCTGCGTCAGGACCCATCAATCGCCACCGGTGCCGGACACCATTCGTTGCTGCATACGCCGGACGATCACTGGTACATCGTCTACCATCGCCGCCCGAAAGGCGAAACCGACGCCAACCACCGCGCCGTCAGCATTGAGCGGTTGCATTTCGATGCCAAGGGCTTCATTCAGCCCGTGAAAATCACTCGAAGCGGCGTCAAGCAGCACCCGTTGCGTTGATCGGGCCAAAAAGGGGGGCAGGGTCAAACGGGACTTTCTTTCACGGTAGTTCACTGATAAAACAAGTAAAAACATGGATCGGGTGACGGGGTGGTGTCACCAAGACATTTCCTGCCACTCGAGACCAGCCCTTATGAAACGTAGGCGTCGTGTCACTATCCAGCAACAGCAGGTTCGCCGTCAGCTTGGACAATCGAACGCTTTCACGTTCTTCAATCTCCTCACTGGCCCAGAACGGTTGATCCATGGGATGCATTGTTGCCAGCGCATCGCGAGCGCCGTTTTCCACCCACGGAAACATTGTCGATGTTTTTGCGTCAGATGCTGAGCAAAGATCGGACTTGTCAGCACGCGGTCAACGCCGGCGCCGTGACGCGCGTTGCAGGCAACCTCCCACGGTGCAAGACGCACGTCGGAGTTTATTGCCGCGCACGGCAGCACTTGCCCGCCCCGCTGGTTACGTCACCCACTCGACATGGCAGACAAGCCATGACCGACCGCGTGCCATCTGCACCCCACGCTCCCGTACCGCCGGTGAGTACGGCTTCCGGGTGTTCATGCTCCAACCCTCTCAAAGGTTGAAGCCTCCGCGAACGTCGGGATGGTTTACGCCATAAAGCAAGAGGGCGATTGGCCCAGGCAGAGGTGAGGTCAAGCAAGCCCCGGGGCAGGCCGTTACGCCCTGTGCTCTGGACAAGCCCGACATGGATGAGTGCAAGCGTGATCCGGCCAGCTGCGTATCCACCTGATGCATATTTTGTCGATGGCCGCGGTAGCGGGGGGGCATTTCACGGACTTCAGGCGCACGCCGGAAGGAGCGGGCCGCGCAGCCCGCCCGCGTAGATGCTGCCGGCTTCGGTGGACCATTGTCGCAGGCCTGCAGGAGAAAGCGGGTCGATGCCGAGCCAGTCGGTGAGCAGGTCGCGGAACAGTAGTACGGCAAGGTCGTTGATGCCGAGAAAGGCGGCCCGGGTGCGGATGTCGGCGCCGGAGGAGGCGGTGCCTTCGTCCACCAAAAAGGGGTCAGAGTGATTTTCTCAGAGTGATTTCTCGTCTTTTTTAAAGCACTCTGACCCCTTTTTGTTGCCCTTTTTGGGGCCCCTATTTTGGGCCTGTCCGTGCCTGCGTAATCCGCCCCTTCACTCGACGACGTGGCGCCAGACCTCCTCGATATGGGTGCCGTCCTCAACAATGGCGAAAAGGCATTTCATGGGCGTGTTCGTGTCCCTGGTGACGAAGATGGAGCCCAGACTACAGGGCAACCATCGAGCGGTTCAGTGAGCTGCCCGGAGTGTTGCAGTTGCACTTCGCGTGTTGATTCAGTGGCGCAACCCGCGGCCGTCTCCGCGGCTACTCTCCGCTGCGTCATGTTGTTTGCCGTGCCGTTGCGTCGGCAGGCGCCTCACCCGGCCGGTTTTTGTCGGCGTCGTCGCCCACGCCTTCGTGCATCAGTCGCCGGATCCACGGTG
>CAZMKO010000074.1:0-11505 GCA_964566965.1 uncultured Rhodanobacteraceae bacterium | reverse complement strand
CCGTCAAGCACGAGCGGCTGTCGCGCCTGCAGGCGACCATCAACGCCAACGCGAAGAAGATCAGCGAGGCGATGGTCGGCACCACGCAAAGCGTGCTGGTGGAAGGCCCCAGCAAGAAGAATCCCAAGGAGATGACCGGGCGCACCGAAAACATGCGCTTCGTCAATTTCCCGGGCGATGCGCGCATGGTCGGCCAGTTCGTCGACGTGACGATCACCCAGGCCATGAGCAATTCGCTGCGCGGGCGCGTCGCTTCACCGGATACGGCCGTAGCGTGATACAAAGCCCCTCTCCCGCCGGGAGAGGGGCTGGGATGAGGGTCCGCACTTGCATGGAATTTTCATGCAAGTGCGGACCCTCATCCGACTGTCGGCATCCTTCTCCCGAGGGGAGAAGGGTTCACCTACCCATTTTTCCGCACATATGTCATGACCGCTGCCCCCATCCAACACGACTTTGCCCTCGAACCCGACGACAACGTGCGCCTGGCCAACCTGGCCGGCCCGTTCGACGAACACCTGCGCCAAATCGAACTGCGCCTGGGGGTGGAGATCAGCAACCGCGGCAACGTGTTCCGCGTGATCGGCGAGCCCGCGGCGGCGAAGGCCGCCGACAAGCTGCTGCACACGCTGTACGAGGCCGCCGCCAACGAGACCCTGGACGGACCGCGCATCCACCTGATGATGTCCGAGGCCGGCATCGATGCGCTGGCCGAAAAAGCCGCCGAGGAGGCCCAGGAAGTGGTCATCAAGGTCAAGCGCGGCGTGGTCAAGGGACGTGGTCCCAACCAGCAGCGCTACCTGCACGCCATCGCCACCCACGACATCAACTTCGGCGTGGGTCCGGCCGGCACCGGCAAGACGTATCTGGCCGTGGCCAGCGCGGTGGAGGCGCTGGAAAGCGGGCGCGCCGAACGCATCCTGCTGGTGCGACCGGCCGTCGAGGCCGGCGAGAAGCTGGGCTTCCTGCCCGGTGACCTGAGCCAGAAAGTCGACCCCTACCTGCGCCCGCTCTACGACGCCCTGTACGAGATGCTGGGCTTCGACAAGGTGGCGCGCCTGATCGAGCGCAACGTCATCGAAGTGGCGCCGCTGGCCTACATGCGCGGGCGCACCCTCAACGACTCCTACGTCATTCTGGACGAGGCGCAAAACACCACCGTGGAACAGATGAAGATGTTTCTGACCCGCATCGGCTTCGGCTCCGTCGCCCTGGTCAACGGCGACGTCACCCAGGTCGACCTGCCGCGCAACCAGCGCTCGGGCCTGCGCCACGCCATCGAGGTGCTGCGCGGCGTGGACGGCATCAGCTTCACCTTCTTCACCTCGCGCGACGTGGTGCGGCATCCGCTGGTGGCAAGGATCGTGAGGGCGTACGAAGCGGCGGAGCGGAGCGATCAGGCTGACGGGGGGCAAGATGGACAGGCTGGTTCGCAAGGCGATCAACTCGGGACCCGGGACCCGGGACCCGGGACCCGGAATGGTGGCGGCAACGGTACGCCTTGAGCTTTTGTCGAAAAACCATCCATGTCACACGAACATCCAGTCACGCGCAAAGACGATCGAAGTGCGGGACCCGGGTCCCGGGTCCCGGGTCCCGTTCCAACGATTCACGTCAACTACGCCCTCCCCCGCCGCAACCTTCCCGCCACCGCCAGTTTCCGTCGCTGGGTGGCCGCCGCGCTGGCCGGCGCCGGACGCGAACGCGACAGCGAACTTTCCATCCGCATCGTGGACATCGACGAGGGCCGCGAGCTGAACCGGCAGTACCGCGGCAAGGACCACGCCACCAACGTGCTGTCGTTTCCGGTCGAGCTGCCCGACGGCATCGAGGTGCCGCTGATCGGCGACCTGGTGATCTGCGCGCCGGTGGTGGCGCGCGAAGCCGCCGAACAGGGCAAGCCCGAACGCCACCACTGGGCGCACCTCACCGTGCACGGCACCTTGCATCTGCTGGGTTACGACCACATCGTGGATGCCGAGGCGGAGATCATGGAAGCGCTGGAGCGCAAGGTCCTTGCCACGCTCGGCATCCCCGACCCCTACCAACCATCCAGGTAGGGCGGGCACTGCCCGCCGAATGGAGCCTGCCATGGCGGGCAGTGCCCGCCCTGCCCGTTTGCCACGGCATCGGGTTCGCCATATGGCCGTGAATTTTCCGCTAGAATCAGGTTTCCGCCCGTTTTCCCCGGGCTGTTGTCACAAAGGTTTATGAACGAAGACCCCGGAAGTACCAGCGCCCTGGCACACCGATCATGGTGGGAACGCCTGGGCCACATCTTCTCCGGCGAGCCACGCACCCGCGACGAATTGCTCGAAGAACTGCGCGCCGCCCAGTCCAACGGCCTGCTCACCGACGACACCATGGGCATGGTCGAAGGCGCCCTCCGCGTCACCGAGCTCGATGTCGACGACGTCATGGTGCCGCGCGTGCAGATGGTCATGCTGCCGGCCGACGCGCCGCTCGAGGACATCCTCGCCACCGTGGTCGAATCCGGCCACTCGCGCTTTCCCGTGCACGGCGACGACAAGGACGAGATCCTCGGCATCCTGCTGGCCAAGGACCTGCTCAAGTATTTCGGCGACGGCGAAAACTGCGACATCCGCTCGCTGCTGCGCCCGGCCGTGCTGATTCCCGAGTCGATGCGCCTGAACGTGCTGCTGGCCGAGTTTCGTCTCAGCCACAACCACATGGCGCTGGTGGTGGACGAGTACGGCGGCGTGGCCGGCCTGGTCACCATCGAGGACGTGCTGGAGGAAATCGTCGGCGAGATCGACGACGAGCACGACGACGAGGAACCGCCGGTCATGATGCACCGCCTGGCCGACGACTCGGGCTGGCTGGTCAGCGCGCTGACCCCGATCGAGGACTTCAACGCCGAGGCCGGCACCGAATTCTCCGACGAGGAATTCGACACCATCGGTGGCCTGATCACCGCCGAGTTCGGGCACCTGCCGTCGATCGGCGAGGAAACCCTAGCCGGCGGCCTCCTGTTCCACGTGACCCAGGCCGACGACCGCCGCGTGCTGCAGTTTCGCGTGCAGGCCGACGCCGCGCCGGCATCGTGACCATCACGGCCGCACCGTGGCCGGGGCGGCCGCTCCCAGGAGTCACCTCGAAAACCCGGAGACGGGGTATCCACCTGGGGGAGCGGCTGCAGCCGCGATCAGCGCTTGCCGGTATCCCGCCATCGGGACTGAAGCCGCTCGCACAAAAAAAACCGGTTTTTCGGGATGGCCCACGGGTACGCGCCACCGGACACGCCTGGCTGCTGTGTCTCGTCAGCCTGCTGTGCCTTGCCATGCTGGCACCGGCACCGGTTCACGCCGGCGTGGCCGACGCGGCACCTGACCGGCTCGAGGTGTCACTGATCACCTACGGCCCGGGCGAGGTGTATTGGGAACGTTTCGGCCATGACGCCATCCAGATCCGCGACCGCGACAGCGGCGAGGCGGTGAATTTCAACTACGGCGTGTTCGATTTTGACCAGGACCATTTCCTGCTCAATTTCGCCCGTGGCCATATGAGCTACAGCATGGATGCCGACCTGGCCGGCCCGGAGATGGACTGGTACGCCCGCAACGGCCGCTCCGTGCAACGCCAACGCCTGGCCCTCACCGCCGCACAGGCCGGCGCGTTGCGCGACGCACTGCTGGTCAACCTGCGTCCCGGCAATCGCCGTTACGCCTACGATTATTTCACCCGCAACTGCGCCACCCGCGTGCGCGATGTGCTCAACGTCGCTCTCGGGGGGCTGCTGGCCGAACAGCTCGACAAGCCGGCCGCCGGCATCACCTTTCGCAACGAAACCCGGCGTTTGATGGCCCACCAGCCATGGCTGATGTTGCTGCTCGACCTCGGGCTCGGCGGCTACGCGGACCAGCCACTGAGCCAGTGGCAAGCCGCCTTCATTCCGATGCGCCTGATGCACGACATCCGCCAAGTGCAACGGCCCGACGGCCGGCCACTGGTCAGCGACGAGCAGCAAATCGCGCCCTCGCATGTCACGCCGCCGCCCCGGCAGGCACCGTCCCTGTGGCTGCCGCTGCTGCTGGCGGGCACGGTCTGGGGCGCCGTGATGGCGATCGCGGGCCGGTATCGCACGCATCGCGGCGCACGCCTGTTGCTGGCCGGCACCGGCACGCTGTGGCTGCTGTTCGCCGGCCTGGCGGGCCTGTTCATGGCGATCCTGTGGGCCTTCACCCAGCACCGCTCAGCCTGGGCCAACGAAAACCTGTTCCTGTTCAATCCCCTGGCACTGGGCCTGATCCCGGCCGTATGGCGCCGGCGACCCGCGCGCGGCAGCCGTATCCTCGCCGGTGCACTGGCCGTCTCGGCGATCGCGGGCCTCGTGGTCAAGCTGCTGCCGGGCTTCGACCAGCAGAACGCCGCGTGGATCGCCCTGGCGCTGCCGGCCTGGGCGGGACTGGTGTGGGCCACAGGGTATCGATCCCGCGACACGAACCGGCACTGACGCATCGCGGCCATGGGCCGCGATCAGGCTTGCCAATACCCCGCTGTCGCGGTTCGATCCCTCACTGCCCCTGATGGTGCATCATGCCGTCGTCCGCCGACCTGGCTTGCAACATGCCGGCCGCATTGGCCGCATGCTTCTGCGCCTGCGCCAACTGGTCGGCCTGCAGTCCACTGCGAGCCTCGTCCAACGCCTGCTGCAATGACGACTGCAGGGACGCGTTGGACTGGCTGTCGACCAGCGCTCCCTGACCCTTGCCGTCGCACGGGTTGCCGGCATCGGCGTCGAAGTCCTGACCCTGCGGACCTTCGAGACAATTGACCACGTGATGCAGGTGCGTATGGGCCTGGTCTACCGACTTGGCGCTCTGCGCCATCAACGCGTGCGCGTGGGCGGTCGCGACCTCCTGCGAGGCCTGATCCGGCGCCTGCCGGCGCATCGGCATGTCCTGACGCGTCTTCTGCGGCATGGTCGGCTGCTGTTGCGTCTCGTCACGGGTCGGGCTCTGCGGCCGGGGTTGGGCCTGTGGCTCGGTCCGCGGCGCGGTCTGCGCCGGGGCCTCGGGTACATCCTGCGCCAGCGCCGCGGCCGGCAACGAGGTGACGAGCAACCCGGCGATGCCCCATGTCATCCAGTGTTTCATCTCCAAACCTCCGGTTGCAAAGGACTTTTCAGTCTACGCCGCTTGCGCCGGCGTGACTGAATCGGCGCTACATGACCTGTGGCGCAGTGTCGCGGCGGTTTCGATCTGGCAAAATGCTTCGGTTTGCCGGGCAGCGTGCGCTCCCGGCCCGTTCACGGGAAACCTGCATGACCAACGACTCCTCGATTCGCCGCGACGTCGGCGCATGGGCCCTGATGTTCACCGGATTGGGCTCGATCATCGGTTCCGGCTGGCTTTTCGGTGCGTGGCGCGCGGCACAGCTGGCCGGCCCCGGCGCCATCTGGGCCTGGATCATCGGCGCCCTGATCATTCTGACCATCGCCCTGAGCTACTCCGAACTCGGCGCCATGTTTCCCGAGTCCGGCGGCATGGTCCGCTACGGCCACTACTCGCATGGCTCGCTGGTCGGTTTCATCGCCGCCTGGGCCAACTGGATCGCCATCGTCTCGGTGATTCCGGTCGAGGCCGAGGCCTCGGCGCAGTACATGTCTTCCTGGAAGTGGGAGTGGGCACAGAACCTGTACCACCAGATGCCCGGCGGGCACGGTGAACTGAGCACTTCCGGCCTGCTGGTCGCTGCCGCGCTGGTGGTGGCGTACTTCCTGCTCAACTTCTGGAGCGTGAAGCTGTTCGCACGCTCCAACACCATCATCACCATCTTCAAGCTGGTCATTCCCGCCGCCACGGCCGTGCTGCTGATCGCCAGCGGCTTCCACACCGAAAACTTCAGCGTCGGCATCCACGGCGGCGCGCACTCCACCGACTTCGCCTCGGTGCTGACGGCCGTGGCCATCGCCGGCATCGTGTTCAGTTTCAACGGGTTCCAGAGCCCCGTGAATCTGGCCGGTGAAGCGCGCAATCCCGGCAAGACCATTCCGTTCGCGGTGATCTTCTCGATCATTCTGGCCGCCGCGATCTACGTGCTGCTGCAGGTGGCCTACATCGGCGCGGTACCGCGTCAGATGCTTGCCAACATCGGCTGGCACGGCATCAACTTCTCCTCGCCGTTCGCCGATCTGGCCTTGATCCTCAATCTGCACTGGCTGGCTTATCTGCTGTTCGCCGACGCCGTGATCAGCCCGAGCGGTACCGGCATGACCTATACCGCCACCACCGCGCGCATGATCTACGGCATGGAACGCAACGGCACCCTGCCGCGGATGTTCGGCCGTATCCACCCCAAATTCGGCGTGCCGCGCCCGGCCATGTGGCTGAACCTGGTGGTGGCCTTCATCTTCCTGTTCTTTTTCCGTGGCTGGGGCACGCTGGCGGCGGTGATCTCGGTCGCCACCATCATTTCGTATCTGACCGGCCCGGTCAGCGCGATGACACTGCGCCGCGTGGCGCCGGAGCTGAAACGTCCGCTGCGCATCCACGGGCTGCCGATCCTGGCGTGCATCGCCTTCGTGTTCGCCACCGAGCTCTTGTACTGGGCACGCTGGCCGCTGACCGGCGAGATCATCCTGCTGATGGTGGTCGCGTTGCCGGTGTATTTCTATTTCCAGTCCCTGGACGACGACTTCTTTCCGCCGGCACAACGTCTGCTGCTGGTCATGACCGGCCTTGCGCCCACCTTGCTGCTGCTGGTCCTGGCGGTGGCGTTCTGGATGGCACCGGCACCGCTGTCGGGCTTGTCCGGCCCGTTCCTGCTGGCCGGCCTGATCTACGCTTGGCTGATCTTCTCGATCGTCATTCCCGTGTTGCGCATGCGTGCCGATCGCGATCGGGCGGCGGCTTTCCGCCACCACCTCGATGGTGCCTGGTGGCTGATCGTCTACCTGCCGGTCGTCGCGCTGGTGTCATGGATGGGCAGCGCCACGTTCGGCGGACATGATGTCATCCCCTACGGCTGGGACCTGGTCGTCGTCGGCGTGATCGGCGTGGTGTTCTACTTCTGGGGCCTGAAATGCGGCTGGCGCACGCCCTCGGTGGAGGCCATCCGCAAGACCGCCGAAGCCCACCCGGACGATCTCATGGTGCCGCCGGACGAGGAAGACGCCGAGCGCATGACCGGGCACTGACTCACAGAAAAGCGGCGGGCCGAAGCCCACCGCTTTTTTCATGGCTCGCCGATGTCTCGGGTAGTCGCTGTCACGGCGCCAGATTACCGACACCTTGGCAAGTGCGAGGCCCATCGCGGCTGAAGCCGCTCCCACAGGGGACCTCGAAAAACTCCCGATCATGTGCAGGAGCGGTGGAAGCCGCGACCCATCTTGCCGCAGGACACGCCATTTTCCCGCGTTGCCGGTCGCGCCTTCCAGCGCTCCTACGGTGACCTTGATGAGCATCCAGGTTTTTCGAGGTGCCCCGCAGAGCTTGCCCGGACTTTCATGAAACCTTTTCCGGAGGGGTTTCAATCCCAATTGCCCGGGCCGGATCGCAGGCCGCACCACGATTCAGGCCACCGAGAGCACATCTCCAAGCAAGGCCTGCGCCGTCACCTCGGCACCGGCGCCCGGGCCCTGGATCACCAGTGGACGATCATTGTAGCGAGCGGTCGTAAGCGCGAACTGGTTGTCGGTGCCGTGCAGGCTGGCCGCGGGATGTCCGGCCGGCACGTCGGCAAGGCCGACATGGGCGTTGCCGTGACGGTCGAGACGTGCCAGGTAGCGCAATACATGCCCCTTTTCCCGTGCCGCGTGCAAGCGTTGCGACAAAGGTTCGTCCAGTGCCCCGGCGGCAGCCAGAAACGCATCCGGCGCCAGATCGCGAAGCGCTTCCGGCACCAGCGACTCGACCGCCACCTCGTCGCTGCCGAGCGACACACCGGCACTGCGCGCCAGGATCAGAAACTTGCGGGCGACATCCTGGCCGGACAAGTCCATGCGCGGGTCCGGTTCGCTGTAGCCGAGTTCGCGCGCGCGCCGCAACAGGACGGAAAACGGTTCGCGGCCATCGAAGTTGCTGAACAACCAGCCCAGCGAGCCCGAAAACACGCCTTCCAGCCCCAGCAGCGTGTCGCCGCAGGCGTGCAAACGACGAATGCTGGCGATCACCGGCAACCCTGCGCCCACGGTAGCCGCATCGCCATAGCTGGTCCCGCCTTCGTCGCAACCGGTTTGCAGTGCCCGCCATGCAACCAGCGAGCCGCCGTTCGCGGCCTTGTTGGCAGTAACCACGTGATACCCGCGTGCCAGCCACTCGGCGTGGTGCGCGGCGACCTGGTGCGATGCGGTGGCATCGACGATCACGCGCGCACCGGCCGTGCCGGCATCGAGTGCCGCAAGCAGCGTGGCGTTGTCACGCGCATCGCCGCCACGGTCCAGATGTTCGCGGATACGGGGTTCGGCCAGCGCGCCGGCACGTGTCTGCTGGTAACGCGAATTGGCCACGCCGACCAGACGCAGCCCGGCCGCCGGAGGCGTACGCAAAAGCCGCAGAAATGCCCCGCCCACCACGCCGGTGCCCATGAGCACCACGGCCGCCGACGGCGCCGCCCCGACGCGCGGCCCCGACCGGTGCACGACCGCCTCCGGCGCCAGCGCATTCATGCCGACACCCGACGGGCGGGTTTGTCCGCGGCCGCGGCGCGCGCCAGCGCCGCTTCCAGGTCACGCGCCAAGTCGTCTCCGTCCTCGATGCCAACCGACACCCGCAGCAACCCGTCGCGAATGCCGGCCTGACGGCGTGCTTCCGCGGCCATGGACGCATGGGTCATGGTTGCCGGGTGCGCAACCAGGCTTTCCACGCCGCCCAGCGACTCGGCCAGCGAAAAACATGACAGGCCGTCCAGGAAGGCACGAATGGCCGGCTCGCCCCCGGCCAGCTCAAAACTCAACATGGCACCGAAACCTCTCTGCTGGCGGGCGGCAAGCGCGTGCTGAGGGTGCGAGGCAAGGCCCGGGTAATGAACCGCCTCCACCGCGTCATGCGCCGCCAGCAGTGCGGCGATGCGCGCGGCGTTTTCCTGGTGTACACGCAAGCGTGCCGACAGCGTACGCAAGCCGCGCAAGGTGAGGTAACTGTCGAAAGGCGCTCCGGAATAACCGATGCAGTTGGCCCAGAACTTCAATTCCGTTGCCAGCTCCGGCGTGCGCGCGACCACGGCGCCTCCCACCACGTCGCTGTGGCCGTTGATGTATTTGGTGGTCGAATGCACCACCAGGTCGGCACCGAGAGCCAACGGCTTCTGCAGCACCGGTGACAGGAAGGTGTTGTCGACCAGACACAACGCACCCGCGGCATGCGCGGCCTGCGCGACGTGCCGGATGTCGGTCACACGGAGCAACGGGTTGGACGGTGTTTCCACCCACACCAGAGACGGCTTGCGGGCCAGCGCGGCCGACAGCGCGGCGGGGTCGGTGAAATCGGCGAATTCCAGTGTGAAGCGACCTTTTTTCGCCCACGCGTCCAGCAGACGCCAGGTGCCGCCATAACAATCGTGTGCGGCGAGCACGCGGCCCCCGGCCGGCACCAGCTCCAGCGCCAGCGCCACGGCGGCCATGCCGCTGCCCACCACGGCGGCACCGGCGCCCTGCTCCAGCTCGGCCAGCGCCTCGGCGAGAAGGTCGCGCGTCGGGTTGCCGCTGCGCGAATAGTCGTAGGCACGCTTGCCGTTGAATCCGTCAAAGCTGTAGTTGGTGGAAAGATGCAGCGGCGGCACCACGGCGCCATGCTGGGTGTCGGTCTCGATGCCGGCTCGCACGGCGCAGGTTGTGGAGGAGAAACGGTTCATGAACGTATCCTGGGGAGCGGAAATGAATGGGCGGATGGACGGCGGGCCGTCGGGGTGACGTGGAGCGCGCGTGCGGCGCAACCGCTACACGGCGTCACCAAGAGCGGCGCGAAGCAATGGCGACAAGGCGGCGGTCTCCTTGAGGAAGCCGTCGTGCCCGTACAGCGAATCAATCACCTCGAGACTGGCCGGCGCACCCATGCCCTGCTGCAACGCGCACAGGTCGCCCAACGGGACCAGCCGGTCGGTGGCAAATCCGATCAGCGTGCCCGGCGTACGCACACTGGCCGGGTCCACCCGATGCAGATCGATCGACTCGGACAACGACAGGTAACGTTCGGGATCGAAACGGTCGACGAACCGGCTTCCGGCATGCTCCAGATACGCCTCCACCGGCAACCGGTAGCGGCCGTCGCTGAACTCGGCCTCGCCCGAAAACCGCTGTGCGAACTCATGGCTGCCGCGGTAGGTGGTCATAGCCAGTTGCCGCGCCAGCGACGTGGCCGCGTCGCGACAACCGTGTTCGAGTCCGAGACGCAGAATGCCGCGTTGCACCGAACGCTGCGCGGTTGCCAGCGGATGCGGACGATGGGCGCCGGCCAGCATCACCAGGCGTTCCAGGCGATGCGGGTGGCGCGCCGCGAAAGCCAGTGCCGTCATGGCACCGTACGAGGAGCCGACGAATGCCTTCGCACGCCCGATGTGCAACGCGTCCATCAACGCGGCGAGGATATCGGCCTGATCGTCGGTGGCCACCGAACCGGTGCCAAGCTCGGCGGCCGACACCCAGTCGATGGCGAGCACACGGAACCGGTCAAGATCAATCGCGCGCCCCGGCCCGACCAGCGCCTCCCACCAGCCGGGCGCGTCGGCATCCGGCGCACCGCAGACATGGCGGTCCGCTGAAATACCGCCCTGCACGATGACGGTGGGCGCCCCCGGCCGACCGGCCCAGAGGTAACGTACTTCCACCTCGCGTTCGCCGTCCCCGAATTTGGGCGTGATCCGCAAACGGCGACTGGCGTCCACGTTGGCGAACGACCCGCGCACCGGTGCGCCGGTTTTCGCGGCAACGGTTTCGGCGTGTACGACGGGGACGGCTTGCAAAGACATGCGACTCTCCGGAACAAGGGCATCGAGCCTGCGGAGAGCCGAAAGAGGGCGTGATCGGCCATGGCCGACAACTCATCTTCCGGTGGATGCAGCATCCCCGCAGGAGTTGGCACCGTGTCGACGCTTGCGCGTCGACGGTTGCCCCGGCATCAAAGGGCCTGTCCCTCCGCCGGTCTCGATGAGATTTCCCGGCTACTTTAGCACCGCCAATACTCATGTCAATAGACGGCTAAACGTATATATTCCCGCATGTAATGACGACATTGAAAAGGTTGCGCTGAACCGTATTCGCAGGGATGACGAGGCAAGCGGACGTGCCGACATGCACCCATCGCGGCTGAAGCCGCTCCCACAAGGATCGACGCGGCCCCGGGTCCCGGGTCCCGGGTCCCGAGTCCCGAGTCCCGAGTCCCGCTACAATAAGCGCTTTGCCCGCCCCACCCACATGTCCAACCACCGCACCGAAACCGCCCGCCGGCGCACCTTCGCCATCATCAGCCACCCCGACGCCGGCAAGACCACTTTGACCGAGAAGCTGCTGCTGTTCGGCGGCGCCATACAGATGGCCGGTTCCGTGAA
>CAZMKO010000073.1:0-11517 GCA_964566965.1 uncultured Rhodanobacteraceae bacterium | reverse complement strand
AGGGTCTGCATGCCGTGCTGCTGGCCGGTCTGGATGGACGAATACATCTGCGCCACCTTGTCCTCGCGGATCAGGTTGCGGATGGACGGGATGCCCAGCATGATCTCGTGCGCGGCCAGGCGCCCGCCACCGACCTTCTTCAGCAACGTCTGGCTGATCACGGCGCGCAGCGACTCGGACAGCATCGAGCGCACCATCGGCTTTTCGCCGGCCGGGAACACGTCGATGATACGGTCGATGGTCTTGGCGGCCGAACTGGTATGCAGCGTGCCGAACACCAGATGACCGGTCTCCGCCGCGGTCAGCGCCAGACGGATGGTTTCCAGGTCACGCAACTCGCCGACCAGGATGTAATCGGGATCCTCGCGCAGCGCCGAACGCAGCGCCTCACTGAAACCGTGCGTGTCACGATGCACCTCGCGCTGGTTGATCAGGCACTTCTGCGAGGTGTGCACGAATTCGATCGGATCCTCGATCGTCAGCAGATGGCTGTAGTTGTTCTTGTTGACATGGTCGACCATCGCCGCCAGCGTGGTCGACTTGCCCGAACCGGTCGGGCCGGTGACCAGAATCAGGCCCTGCGGCTGCTCGACCAGCTCGCGGAACACGCGCGGGGCGCCCAGGTCCTCCAGGCTCAGCACCTCGGAGGGAATGGTACGGAACACGGCGGCCGCACCACGATTCTGGTTGAACGCATTGACACGGAAACGCGCCAGGCCGGGAATCTCGAAGGAAAAGTCGGTTTCCAGAAATTCCTCGTAATCGCGCCGCTGCTTGTCCGACATGATGTCGTAGATCAGCGCGTGCACCTGCTTGTGCTCCAACGGCGGAATGTTGATGCGGCGCACGTCGCCGTCGACTCGGATCATCGGCGGCAAACCGGCCGACAAGTGCAGGTCAGATGCCTTGTTCTTGACCGAAAAGGCCAGAAATTCGGCGATATCCATGATCTCGGGAGCCCCCTTGATGTCACCCGGGGCCAATCGCCCCGTGAAATACGCTTCAAGTGTCTAGCATAGGCGGTTTGGCGCAGGACAAAACCTGCGCTGGCGCACAAACGCAACATGCCCCGGGGCGTCGGATGACTTAACCTATAGGGCAATTTTTCAAAGGAGAAGCGCGCAATGAATCGCATCACCTTCATCGGCGGTGGCAACATGGCCCGCAGCCTCATCGGCGGTCTGATCAAGTCGGGCGAGAAGGCCGACAGCATCCACGTGGCCGACCCCAGCGCCGAGTCGCGCAACGGCCTGGAAAAGGAATTCGGTGTCACCACGCACGAGGACAACGCCGCGGCCATCCGCGATGCCGCCACCGTGGTCCTGGCGGTCAAGCCGCAGGTGCTGGCCGCCGTGTGCCGCGACCTTGGCGCGACGCTGGTCGACAGCGGCGCCCTGGTGGTCTCCATTGCCGCCGGCATCCGCACCGACCAGATCACTGCCTGGCTCGGCGCCGACGCGCCCGTGGTGCGTGTGATGCCCAATACCCCCGCGCTGATCGGTGCCGGCGCCAACGGCCTGTTCGCGACCGACCGTGTCAGCGACACACAGCGCACCGAGGCCGAACGCATCCTGTCGGCCAGTGGCATCTGCGAATGGGTCGACGACGAGGCGCTGATGGATACCGTGACCGGCATCTCCGGCTCCGCGCCGGCGTATTTCTTCCTGATGGTGGAGGCACTGGAGGACGCCGCGGCGGCCCGGGGCGTGGACCGGGAGAGCGCGCGCCGCCTGGCCGCCCAGACCTGCCTCGGCGCTGGTCGCATGATGATGGAAAGCGGCGAACCACCGGCCGAGCTTCGCCGCCGCGTCACCTCGCCCAACGGCACCACCCAGGCCGCCTTGGACAGCTTCGCCGCCGACGACCTGCGCGCCATCGTGGACCGCGCCGTGGACGCCGCGCGCCGGCGCGGCGTGGAACTGGCCGCCGCCAACAACGACGCCTGAGAGCCCGGGCGGTAGAAATCATCGAGCGAAACAACGTGATTTTGAGTCGGATTTTCGACTATTTGAGGCGAATAGCCGTCGCTATTCAACGAAGATGGGCGGGAAAGTTGGCCAAAACCACGAAGCCGCAGCCGCTTGTGTTTCTACTGCCCAGGCTTGCCAGGTCTCTCCCGGTCCTGCCGACGAGGCGGGGCAAGCGCCCCGTCTCCCCTTCTCCGAGCCCGTCCCATGCCCTATTTCGCCAACGCCCTGCAGCTGCTGATCAAGATCGCCTTCGACGCCCTGATGGTGCTGTTCCTGTTGCGCCTGTTCGCCGAGCTGTGCCGCGCCGACTTCCACAATCAGATCAGCCAGTTCGTCTACCGCTACTCCAACCCGGTGCTGGTGCCGATACGACGGGTGCTGCCCAACTGGCGCCGCTGGAACCTGGCCGCCATCGTGGTGGCCTGGGCACTGGAATTGCTGAAGTGGCTGCTGTTGTTCGCCACCACCGGCGTCATGCCGCATATCGGTGGATGGCTGCTGCTTGGCCTGGGATCGCTGCTCAGTTTCGCCATGCTGGTATACGTGGTGCTGATCTTCGTGTGGGCCCTGGCGAGCATGTTCGCCAGCCAGCCGGGACGCGGCATGCACCCGGCGTTGCGCTTCGTTACCCAGCTTGCCGAGCCGCCGATGCGACCGCTGCGGCGACACATGCCGACTCTGGCCGGCATTGATTTCTCACCCACAGTGGCGATCCTGATACTGCTGCTGGCGCGCATCCTGATCGCGCAACCGTTGATCGACCACGGCCTGCGCATGGCGCTGACCGGTGCCTGACCTTTCCGGGCGACACCGGCACGGTCGGTCAATGACCCAACAGGGTTGCCGTGATGCGCCGGTGATGCGGGCGGGTACGATGCTCCCACAGAAACACGCCCTGCCAGGTTCCCAGATCAAGCCGGCCGTCGGCCACCGGAATGGCCAGGTGCACGCCGCTCAACATGGAGCGGATGTGCGCGGGCATGTCGTCCGGCCCCTCGTCGGCGTGCTCGAACAGCGGGTCGCCGTCGGGCACCAGGCGGGCGAAGAAACGGTCCAGGTCGGCACGCACCGCCGGATCGGCGTTCTCGCCAATCATCAGCGAGCAGCTGGTGTGGTGCACGAATACCTGCATGATGCCCTCGTGCAACCGGCTGTCGGTCAGGACCTCGCGCAGGCGCGCCGTGATTTCGACCAGCCCGCGTCCCGGCGTCGCCACGGAAAAACCGGCCCGGTCGATGCGCTCGACCGGCCTCATGGGTACAGCAGCCGCGAACGCCACGCGCCGTCCACGCGTTCCCAGCACACGCGTTCGTGCAACCGGAATCGGGCGCCGTACCAGAACTCGACCTTGTCCGGCACCACCAGCACCCCGCCCCAATGCGGCGGACGCGGTACGTCCCGGCCCTCGAATTCCGCCTCGTAGCGGGCGACCCGTTCCTCGAACGTGGCGCGGTCGGGCAGCGTCCGCGACTGTTCCGAGGCCCACGCGCCGATCTGGCTCATGCGTGCCCGGGTTGCGAAATAGGCATCCGACTCGTCGTCTGGAAGATGCTCGCTGCGTCCTTCCACGCGCACCTGCACCTGGTCGCGCACGTGTTTCCAGTGGAAGCACAACGCCACCTGCGGGTGCGCGGCCAATTGCGCGCCCTTGGCACTCTCGTAATTGGTGAAAAAGCACAAGCCGCGCTCATCGACGCCTTTCAACAACACCACCCGCGCCGACACGCTGTCGTTGCCGTCGGCCGTAGCCAGGGTCATCGCGGTCGGCTCGCGATCGCCGCTGTCGCGCGCTTCCTGCAGCAGGCCGTTGAAGGTATCGATGATTTCGGGAAGCAGCATGGCACGGGTCCGGTTTGGTTATGCTGGCACCACCGCCATTGCGGAAGCCCGGCATGGATCCCGATGATGCTAGCACGCGCCTGATGCAGTTTTGCGCGCCACACCTGGCGCGTACACACCGGCCGTGGCGACTGGCCATCACCGGCTTGCCAGGCTCGGGCAAGAGCACGCTGGCCGCCGCCTTGGCCGCACGGGCACGCGCCGCCGGGTGGCCGGCCACGATCCTGTCCCTGGACGATTTCTACCTGCCCCGCCGGGCGCGCCGGCTGCTGGCGGCACACATCCACCCCCTGCTGGCCACCCGGGGCGTGCCCGGCACCCACGACCTCGCCCTGCTGCGCCACGTGCTGGCGCAATTGCCGCATGCCACCGCCAACCGCCCCGTCGCCATCCCGCGTTTCGACAAGGGCCGTGACACCCGTCTGCCACCCTCGCGCTGGCCGCGGGTACGCGCCATGCCGCGGCTGCTGATACTCGAGGGCTGGTGCCTGGGCATCGTGCCGCAAACGGACAAGGCCTTGCGGCGTCCCCGCAACGACCTGGAGCGCCATGAAGATCCCGACGGCCGCTGGCGCCGCCGCGTCAACCAGTTGCTGCCCGACTACCTGCGCCTGTGGGACGGCGCCGACGCCCGCGCGCTGATCCGCGTACACGACTGGGCCAGCGTGTGCCGCCTGCGCCAGGCGGCCGAGCAGGTGCGGCGTCAACGGCATGCACCGCACGCCATGGACGATACCGCGCTGACCCGGTTCCTCCAGCATTACGAACGCTTGTGCCGCCAGGCGTTGAAGCAGCCGCCAGCCGATGTCGACATGACATTTTGGCGGTCGGCGTGAGACCGGGGTCCGAAGAGCATCGCGGCCATGGGCCGCTCCCACAAGAGGTTTCAGGAAGCTCCACGCAAGCACCGATCGCGGCTGAAGCCGCTCCTGCAGATTGATCCCCGTATCCGGCTTTCCGACATCCCCTGTGGGAGCGGCCCATGGCCGCGATAGTCCGATGACACGGGTTTCGCTGCACACGCCCGTTCAGCCGGCAACCTTGAAAGGCCCAAGACTTAAAGCTGAAAACCTCATAAAACCAGTCCCGACCCATTTCCCGCACGATCAACCCCGCAACGCCTCCGCATGATGCGCAATGTGCTCGCCGATGAAGCTGGCGATGAAGTAATAGCTGTGGTCGTAGCCGGTGCGCATGCGGATCTCGCACGGGTGACCCGCCTTGTCGCAGGCCTCGGCCAACCGGTGCGTCTGCAGCTGCTCTTCGAGGAAGCCGTCGGCCTCGCCCTGGTCAATCCGCAACGGCAGCCGCTCGTGGGCTTTGGCCACCAGTTCGCAAGCGTCCCATACCTTCCACGTTTCGCGGTCATCGCCCAGGTAGGCGCCGAACGCCTTCTCGCCCCACGGCACGCGCGAAGGCGCCACGATGGGCGAAAACGCCGACACGCTGCGGTAACGACCCGGGTTGCGCAACGCGATCACCAGCGCGCCGTGCCCGCCCATGGAGTGGCCGCTGATTGCACGCCGGGCGTCGACCGGAAAACGGTTCTCCACCCGCGCCGGCAATTCCTCGACCACGTAGTCGTACATGCGGTAATGCCGCGCCCAGGGCTGGCGCACGGCATTGAGATAAAAGCCCGCGCCCTGGCCCAGGTCCCAGGCATCGTCGTCGGCCACATCGTCGCCGCGCGGGCTGGTGTCCGGCGTCACCAGGACGATGCCGTGCTCGGCGGCGAAACGTTGCGCGCCGGCTTTGGTGATGAAATTCTGCTCGTTGCAGGTCAACCCCGACAACCAGTACAGCACCGGGCACGGACCCTCGGAGGCCTGCGGCGGCAGATAGATGCCGAAACGCATGGCGCAACCCAGCGCCTCCGAGTCGTGTTGCCAGACTTCCTGCGAGCCACCGAAACTGGTGTGCTTTTCCACGCATTCCATGTCAGTACTCGATCACGCTGCGGATGGACTTGCCGGCATGCAGCAGCTCGAACGCCTCGTTGATCTGCTCCAGCGGCATGCGGTGGGTGATGTAGGGGTCGAGCCGGATTTCCCCACGCATGGCTTGCTCGACCATGCCCGGCAACTGACTGCGGCCCTTCACGCCGCCGAAGGCCGAACCGCGCCATACGCGGCCGGTCACCAGCTGGAACGGGCGCGTGGCGATTTCCTGGCCGGCGCCGGCGACGCCGATGATGACGCTCTCGCCCCAGCCCTTGTGGCAGCACTCCAGCGCCTGTCGCATCACCTTGACGTTGCCGATGCACTCGAAGGAAAAATCCACGCCGCCGTCGGTCATGGCGATGATGACGTCCGTGATCGGCTGGTCGTGGTCCTTCGGGTTCACGCAGTCGGTGGCGCCGAAATCGCGCGCCAGCTCGAACTTGTCCGGATTGGTGTCGATGGCGATGATGCGCCCGGCCCCGGCCTGTTTCGCGCCCTGGATCACCGACAGGCCGATGCCGCCCAGGCCGAACACCGCCACCGTGTCGCCCTTCTGCACCTTGGCCGTGTTGTGCACCGCGCCGATGCCGGTGGTGACGCCGCAGCCGAGCAGGCACACCTTGTCCAGCGCGGCCTCCGGGTCGATCTTCGCCAGCGACACTTCCGCCACCACGGTGTATTCGCTGAACGTGGACGTGCCCATGTAGTGGTAGATCGGTTTGCCCTGGTACGAGAAACGCGTGGTGCCGTCCGGCATCAGGCCCTTGCCCTGGGTCTCGCGCACTGCCGAACACAGGTTGGTCTTGCCGGATTTGCACATCTTGCACTGGCCGCATTCGGCCGTGTACAGCGGAATCACGTGGTCGCCGGGCTTGACCGACGTCACACCGTCGCCGACCTCGACCACCACGCCACCGCCCTCGTGGCCGAGTACGGCCGGGAACACACCCTCGGGGTCGTCCCCGGACAGGGTGAAGGCATCGGTATGGCACACGCCGGTGGCATGGATTTTCACCAGCACCTCGCCGGCCTTGGGCGGCGCGACGTCGATCTCGACGATTTCCAGCGGTTTCCCGGCCTCGAAGGCGACGGCGGCGCGACTTTTCATGACAAACTCCTGCATGCGGTGCTTTCGGTTATCGTCATAAGGTAACAAGAAGTCCGCGAAGGTGAACGCACCCCCATGTCGACGATCTGTTTCGAAACCACCCTTTCCGACACCGGTGACGGGCAAGCCTTTCTGGTCTTGCCCAAGGGCACCTCCGGCATCCCGGCACCGACCGCGGTGGAAGGCACGGTGAACGGGTTTCCGTTCCGCTCCCGCCTGGAAGCCCGTCATCACGTCCCGTTGAGTACGGGCATGTGCGACGGAGCAGGCATCGGACCGGGTGATACCTGCCGCGTGGAAATCACGCGCGTCGGCGACGAGCCGGAAACCCGGCTCCCGGCCGAGCTGGAAATGGCGTTGGCGAAAACCTCCGCGGCACGACAGACATGGGACGACATCACGCCGCTGGCGCGCCGCGACTGGATCTTGTGGATCACCACCGCCAAAAAACCCGAGACGCGCCTGGTCCGTGTCGAAAAGACCCGCGACAAGCTCGCCTCGGGCATGCGCCGCGTGTGCTGCTTCCCCGGGCTGAACTGGCTGACCCGCGACCACGTCCCTCCCGAAGACACCTGGGCACGCCTGTAGGGTGGGCCGTGGCCCACCGCATCGAGGCCCACCCTACGTCGCCAGGATGGCCGCATAACCCTCGCGCGCGTCCGGCCAGCACGGTTCCCAACCGCTTTGTCGCAGACGCGCATTGGCGAGACGCTTGTTGCCGATGCCCGCCGGTGGCGGGCCGTCGAGCGGCAACGGTGCACCGAGCAGGCCGGCGAGGTGGTCGTAAAGCACCTCCAGCGGCAACGGCGTATCGTCCACGCCCAGGTAGAGGGGCTCCGGGCGCTCCATCAGCAACAGGTGCACGATGGCCGCGGCCGCGTCATCGACATGGATGCGATGACTCCAGAACGGCGGTCCGCCGCGCGGCACGCGCACCGCGCCCTGACGCAGGCGGTCGAACAGGCGCGTGCGACCCGGCCCGTACAATCCGGCCAGTCGCAGCACCGTGGCCGGCAACCCGTGCGCGGCCAGCCGGCGTTCGGCCTCCCACAACACAGCGCCATTGAATCCGGGCGGGTCCGGTGGCGTGGTCTCGTCGACCCATGCGCCGGCATGGTCACCATGGACCGCCGTGGACGACACGAACAACACGCGCCGCAAGGCCGCCTTGTCCAGCGCCGCCGACAGATGTTCCAGACCGTCCACGAACACGGCCCGGTAGGCGGCTTCGGTGCGGGCGGCAGGCGTGGGCAGGTAGACCACGTGAGTGATGCCCGGCGGCAAATGGCACAGGCTGGCGGGGTCGGTGAGATCGGCGGCGAGCATCGGCATGCCCGTCACCGGCCCCACCACCGAACGGCGCAGACCGGTCACCGCCACGCCGCGTGCCTGCAAGCGGCGCGCCACGCGCAGGCCCACATCACCGCAACCGGCGACCAACACCCGCATTGTCATAAGCCGCCACCCCGGTGCGCATGGGAAAGGGCTGCTAATCTACCAATTTCGACGCCATGCCGCGCTTGCTCCCGACATGAATCCGTCCCCCAACCTGTTCCTGATCGGCCCCTCGGGTGCCGGCAAGACCTCCGTCGGCCGCCGCCTGGCCGAACACTACGCCCTGCCCTTCGTCGACCTGGACGGCGAGATCGAGAATCACACCGGAGTGGACATCGCCACCATTTTCGACATCGAGGGCGAGACCGGTTTCCGGCAGCGCGAGTCGGAACGGCTGGATGCCCTCAGCCGCGACCGGGGCGTGGTAATGGCGACCGGCGCCGGCGCCATCCTTGGCGCGGCCAACCGCGAGCATCTGGCCGCACGCGGCTTTGTGCTGTGGCTGGATGCCAGCCTCGAACAGCAACTGGAACGCCTGGCGCAGGCACGCAACCGCCCCCTGCTGGACGGCGTGGACCGACGCCGGCGTTTCACCGAAATGGCTGCCATACGCACGCCGCTGTACCGGGCCACGGCCGACCGTCGCCTGGAAGGGCGCAGCGAGCCGGTGGGGCACGCCACGGCCCGCGCCATCGACGCACTCACCGGGATCTGGAAGATCCCGCACTCCCACGCCACGTGATTCCCATGCATACACTCGACGTCGCACTCGGCGCGCGCAGCTATCCCATCCACATCGGCCCCGGCCTGCTCGAGGCGGCGCCCCCCTGCTGGCGGCCGGCCATCCGTGGCGGGCACGCCCTCGTGGTCAGCAACACCACCGTGGCGCCACTCTACCTGGAACGCGTGCAGGCCGGGCTGGACGGATTGCGACAGGCCAGCGTGGTCCTGCCCGACGGCGAGGACTACAAGACCCTGCACACCCTCGAGCACATCTTCGAGGCCCTGTCCGACCTCGGCGCCACCCGCGACGCCTGCATCCTGGCGCTGGGTGGCGGCGTCATCGGCGACCTGGCCGGCTTCGCCGCGGCCTGCTGGATGCGCGGCATCGACTTCATCCAGATGCCGACCACCCTGCTGGCCATGGTCGATTCGTCGGTCGGCGGCAAGACCGGCACCAACCTGCCGGCGGGCAAGAACCTCGTCGGCGCCTTCCATCAGCCACGCGCCGTCATCGCCGACACCGCCACGCTGGCCACCCTGCCCGAGCGCGAATACCGGGCTGGCCTGGCCGAGGCTATCAAGCACAGCGCCCTGGGCGACGCCGCCTTCTTTGCACGCCTGGAGCCGATGCGCGAAGCCCTGCTGGCCCGCGACGACCGCGCCCTCTCCAAACTGATCGCGCACAGCTGCCGCTTCAAGGCCGACGTGGTCGCCCGTGACGAGAAAGAGGCCGGCGAGCGCGCGCTGCTCAACTTCGGCCACACCTTCGGCCACGCGCTGGAAGTGCAAGCCGGCTACGGCACGTTGCTGCACGGCGAGACGGTGGCCATCGGCATGCTGCTGTCGGCACGGCTTTCCGCCCGTCTGGGCCTGGCCGGCACCACCGACGCCGACCGCCTGCACCGGCTGCTCGCCGACTTCGGTCTGCCGACCGCACTGCCCGCCGGCAGCGATGCCACCGCCCTGCTGCGGCACATGCGCCTGGACAAGAAAAACCGCGCCGGCGCGCTGCGCCTGATCCTGTGGCGCGGCATCGGGCGCGCCGAGATCGTCGACGATGTCGACGAGGGACAGGTGATGGCCGTGTTGCAGGAGCATGGGTAACGGGGCCATCGCGGCCATGGGCCGCTCCCACAAGGATTTCAGGAAGTTCCCGGCAAGCCCTGTGGGAGCGACCCATGGCCGCGATAGCCCCGTGCTTGCCAAGGTTCCGGCCCACCCGGACCATCGGGGCTGAAGCCCCTCCTGCAAGGGTGTCAGGAAGTCCAGGCAAACCCTGTGGGAGCGGCTTCAGCCGCGATCGGCCGACCTCAACCCGACTTCCCCGCCGTCGCCAGGTTCACGTCCGCCAGCGCCTTGGCGTAGCGCTGGAACAGCGTGCCCACGCGTTCCACGTACACGCGCGTTTCGGCATACGGCGGCACGCCGCTGTATTTGCGCACCGCCTGCGGACCGGCATTGTAGGCGGCCGCGGCCAGGCGCCGATTGCCGTTGAAGTCCTTCAGCAGCTGCGCCAGATAGCGCGCGCCGCCCTGGATGTTTTGCGCCGCGTCGAAGGCATCGACCACGCCCATGTCGCCGGCGGTGGCCGGCATCAGCTGCATCAACCCCTGTGCCCCCTTGGACGACAGCGCGTTGGGATTGAAGGCGCTCTCGGCATGGATTACCGCACGCAGGAACGCGGCGCTGATGCCGTAGGTGGCGGCCGCCCGCCGTACCGCCGTGTCGTAGGCGGTCAGGTTGAGCGGCACGGTGGTCCAATTGATCGATGAATGCACGGCGCAGGCGACGCAGGTGTCCACATAGCTGAACAGGCGTTTCACGGAACGTCCGCGCTGCCGTGGCGGCCGCACGTTGGTGTATTCGATGCTGCCGTCGGCCCGGGTCACGCGGTAGACCGCCCCGCGACGCACCACGTTGCCGCCACGGTGCCGCGCAGACGGTGCCGGCGCCGATACGCGTTTCGGGGCCGATGCCTGCCGCGCGGGCGCCGCCGCCCGGTTCAACGGCTTCTGTGCGGCGACATCAATCGACTGGCAATGCTTGTAACCGTCCGTGTGACTGGTGAATACCGTCTCGCCGCGCGCACCCTGGCAACGATACATGCCGGCCTGCGCCGTCGTCGTCCAGGCGCCACAGGCGAGCAGCAGGCAAACGCATGCCCCCCGCGCGAGGCGGGAGCCGGCAAGCGGGAAAGCCCGAAGCGGTCGGCCAGTGCCTTCCCCGTGACGAAAGGCCGCATTCATGACGCGCAGTTTGCCGCGTCGCGGGCCGCTTGCCAAGCGGCGGCAGTCACAGAACACGCATCCGGGCCCTTGCCGCCGCTTGGCAACTGGATGCCAGCCGGCATGCAGCGTAAACTACGGGGTTCGCTACGAATTTCACGGCAATGCATCCATGAGCGGCAAGCTTTTCATCAAGACCCACGGTTGCCAGATGAACGAGTACGACTCGGCCAAGATGGCCGACGTGCTCAAGGCATCGCACGGTCTGGAACTGACCGACGACGAATCCGAGGCCGACGTCATCCTCATCAACACCTGCTCCATCCGCGAGAAGGCGCAGGAGAAGGTGTTCAGCCAGCTGGGCCGCTGGAAGTCGT